>NZ_JBPPVC010000015.1:0-41438 GCF_053545015.1 Streptococcus sp. 32226D021BW
CAAGTCCTTATTTCCAGTTGTTGAGCTGAAACAGTCTATCCCCAGACTGTTTCACTCCCACCCCCGCACAGCTCAAAAGCTTCAGTGAACCTTTTGAGGTTGGAAATAGAGCGAACTTTGTTCGCAACAGTCGTAATGGTCAGATTTGGAGTGTAAAACACGAACAAATCTGCCAATCAACCACTGCGCTGAGATGTTGATGCGAACTCTGAGAAGAGAGGCTGGACTTGAGCCCAGCCTCGTTTTTTCAAAAATCCTTCCTCACATATAAAAAAATACCTGATTTGACCAGAAAAGTCTAGTCTGAGGAAAAATGTAAGAAAAATGGTATAATATAGTCATCTCAATTGTAAAAAGGACTTAGTTTACTATGAATATTGCCGTTTTTGGAGAAAAGAAGGCTGACGTAGACTATCAAAATCGATTTGGTGTCTATGCTGTTATCCCTGATGAAAAGAAAGAAAATATCATCCTCGTTCAAGCACCAAATGGTGCCTGGTTCCTACCAGGTGGGGAAATCGAAAAAGGGGAAAATCATCTCATCGCCCTAGAACGCGAACTAATGGAAGAGCTTGGTTTTACAGCCGAAATTGGTCACTATTATGGTCAGGCTGACGAATATTTCTACTCTAGCCATCGAGATACCTACTTCTACAACCCCGCTTACATCTATCAAGTGACCAGCTACCACCAGGTCGGCCTACCTTTAGAGGATTTTAACCACATTGCCTGGTTCCCAATCGATGAGGCCATCGAAAAACTCAAACGAGGCAGTCACAAGTGGGGAATTGAACAATGGAAATTGCAAGAAAATGTATCTGATAACTAGCCAAAACACCCCCTAGCGTGCTATAATGGAACTAAAGAGATGTAGGAGGTTCCAAATGAAAATTATAAATACGACAAATAGTCATTCATACCTGGTCCAAAATCAGTTGGCCAATACCGATGCCTTTCTAGTAGAAACCTATTCTGCTGGTAATACAGATGTTATTTTCACACAAGCCCCTCGTCACTATGAACTCTTAATCAGCAACAAATATCGGGCAGTGCAACAATCCGAAATCGAAAAAATCCGTGATTTCTTCCTTCACCGCAAGATTGATGAACGAACAATTGACAAGGCTGCTATTCAAACCATCCATACCGAACGGTTGATTGAAATGTCTATTCCCATTATTACTGAAATCTAAGAAGCCAACGGGCTTCTTTTTTTGTCCAATTGACAATAAAAAAGCCTATCCCAAAAGATAGACTTTATATCTGTTTTATGCTTCAAAACCTTGAGCTACTGCTTCAGCAAAGTTTTCTTCTACTACGCTAGCACAGTGGTCACAGATTGTTGCACCATAGCTACGCTCAACAACGCTAGTATCAATGCGGCGGCAACGGTCACACACCTCTCCGGCTGCACGCTCTACAGTAAAGGCAACTTCTTCTACCAAAACAGCACCTTCAGGAGCTACTTCAGTGGTTACTGTTAAGTTTGAAACGATGAGCAACTGAGCAAGGTCTGCATCCAAGCTCTCCAAGAAGGACTTGGTTTCAACTGACACATAGGCAGTCAGATATGCTTCTAGCGATTTACCAATCACTTTAGCATTACGGGCTTCTTCCAAGGCTTTTTGAGCTTTTGTACGGAAGACCATAAAGTTTTCCCAGTCAGCCAAAAGCTGCGCTTCATTAGCAAAGGTTTCCACCTCTGGCATTTCCGCCAATTGTACAAACTCTTCTGCTTCGTGTTCCAAGTATGACCAGATTTCTTCTGCTGTGTGTGGCAAGATTGGGGTCAAGAGCTTGGTAATTTTGACCAAGATGTCATAGAAGACAGTTTGCATCTGACGACGAGAAAGTGATTTAGCACCATCAATGTAGACGACATCTTTGGCAAAATCGAGGTAGAAGGCTGACAAATCAAGGGTTACAAAGTTTACTACAGATTTGTAAATAGCCATGAAATCATAATTGTCGTAGGCTTCACGGATTTGAGCTACCAACTTGTTAAATTTCACCAAGAGATACTGGTCAACAGAACGAAGCTCTTCGTATGCCACCGCATCACTTGCAGGATTGAAATCAGAAGTGTTGGCAATCAAGAAGCGAAGGGTATTACGGATTTTACGGTAGGTTTCAGAAACCTGTCCAAGGATATCCATAGACACACGGACATCGTTTGAAGTATCCACAGATGTCACCCACAGACGCAAGATTTCTGCACCAAACTGTTTCTCAACATCACTTGGAAGGATGGTATTACCCAATGATTTAGACATCTTCATCCCCTTACCGTCAAGGACAAAGCCCTGTGACAAGATAGCTTTGTATGGGGCATGACCATTTACGGCTACAGAGGTGATCAAGGATGAGTTAAACCAACCACGGTATTGGTCTGAACCTTCAAGGTAGAGATCTGCTGGGTAGGCAAGGTTTTCACGGGCATTCATGACGCCATTCCAAGAGGAACCTGAGTCAAACCAAACGTCCATGATGTCTGTTTCTTTGGTAAATTCGCCATTTGGTGAACCTGGATGAGTGAAACCAGCTGGCAAGAGATCTTTGGCTTCAGATTTCCACCAGATGATAGAACCATGCTCTTCAAAGAGAGCTGCAACGTGGTCTGTCACTTCCTTGGTCATGATGGCTGTGCCATCTTCAGCATAGAAGATAGGGAGTGGCACACCCCAAGCACGCTGACGTGAGATGACCCAGTCACCACGGTCTCGGATCATGTTGTAAAGACGTGTTTTACCCCAAGATGGATTGAAAGTTGTTGCTTCGATCTGATCCAAGATTTCCTGACGGAATTTAGAAACAGAGGCAAACCATTGTGGCACTGCACGCCAGATGATTGGCTTCTTGGTTCTCCAGTCAAATGGGTAGGAGTGGTTGATCACTTCACTAGCAAGGAGCAGGTCACCCAATTTTTCCTTAACAGTTGGCACAACCTTGTCATAGAATTGCCCTTCAAAATCAGGACCCGCAGCTTCATTCATCAAGCCACGTTCGTTGACAGTTACCGCAACTTCCAAGTCATATTTGACACCAACATTGTAGTCATCCTCACCAAAACCTGGCGCCGTATGGACGATACCTGTACCAGAATCCGTTGTGACATGGTCACCCAAGATAACCAATTCATCAACTTCAGCATCCCATGGGTGTTCGGTCACGATATATTCAAATTCAGCACCCTTGTGTTTGGAAATCACTTCAAAAGATTCCCAACCGAATTTGGCTGCCAAGCTATCAACCAAGGCTTCCGCCAAGACATACTTACGGTCAGAGCCAGCAGGTTGAACTAAGACATAGTCAATGTCTGCTCCCATGGTCAAACCGCGAGATGCCGTTACTGTAAATGGAGTGGTTGTCCAGACCACGATGTAGCTGTCTGTATCCAAGAGTCCCTTGCCATCTTTGACCTTGTTGGCATAATACAGAGATGTTGAGTCAATGTCATGGTATTCGATTTCAGCTTCTGCAAGGGCAGACTCAGATGACCATGACCAGTAAACAGGCTTGGCACCACGGTAAATATAGCCCTTGTCTGCCATAGCACCGAAGACACGGATTTGAGCTGCTTCGTAGTCTTTGGTCAAGGTGATATATGGATTTTCCCAGTCTGCAGAAACTCCCAAGCGCTTGAAATCATCACGTTGCTTATCAACCTGACTAAGCGCATAATCACGGCACATTTCAAGGTATTCGACCAAGTCCATTTCCTTGCGTTTGACACCTTGTTTTGCCAATACCTGCTCAATAGGAAGACCGTGCGTATCCCAACCTGGTACAAATGGTGCACGGAAGCCTGACATGGACTTAGAGCGAACGATGATGTCTTTCGAAATCTTGTTCAGGGCATGGCCAACGTGGATATTTCCGTTTGCGTATGGAGGGCCATCGTGGAGGTGGAAGGCTGGCTTGCCTGCGTTGAGTTCTTGGCGACGGGCGTACAAGTTTGCTTCATCCCAAGCCTTTTGCCATTCTGGTTCACGAGTTGGTAAACCTGCACGCATTGGGAAGGCCGTTTGACCTAGATTAAGGGTTTCTTTTAATTTCATTTTATCTCCTTTTAAAAAGTTAATTCCATTTTTATTTCTTGTCCAATCATACCAACTGATTGAAAGCCAAATTTTTCTAAGATGTACCGCATTTTATGATTACCGATGACATAATTCATGGTAATTGTGTGGCAATTTGGATCTTCCTTAGCCAGACCAATCACTTGCCGGATGACTTCCTTACCATAGCCTCTATTTTGATAATGCCTGTCTATTAACAAACGCCACACATAGTAGCTCTTGTCTTCTTGTATAGACAACAATACAAAACCTACGACTTTCTGTCCTGATTTGACTGCATAAGGAAGCAGACGTCCCTCCTCCCGATAGAGCCAAGCCTGAGCCAGAGAATATTCAACCGTTGCAACTCGACGCTGGTCCTCTTCTAAGACCTGCACTTGCAGGACTTTTTCAAAATTTTCCTTATTTACTAATTCTAATCCTATCATAACAAACAAAAAAACTCCCGCCAATAAGGACGAAAGTTCGTGGTACCACCTTAGTTTAGATAGGGTTTCCCCCATCCCTCTATGTTCGTAACGTGAACCGACGTCCTTCCCTACTTAACTGTTCAGGAAAGATCAGACAAAGGGATCCTTGACTAGAAAGGGATTGCAGGTCTTCCACCATCACCTACTCGCTGAATATATTTCTAGCAATACTGTCTTTGTATCTGAAAACTATTCTGTCACGGAAACTTCAACTGTTTCCCCTTTGTCGTAAGCTTCTGCTTGACGAGCTAATTCTGCAATTTCTTCAGAGGTCAACTGACGAGTATAGTCTAAGCTATCCTCTTCAATGGATACTTCCTCATCCAAAGCCTTATGGAGCACCTCACGGAAGGCTTCGTCACTGGTTTGAATATAGGTCGCTGTCGGACGAAGAATCTCTTCCCATTCAGACGAATTAACCAGTGATAGTTGACTTTCCATGGTTGATTTCAAACGCTGATGGAAAATACGAGTTTTATTCTTCAATTCCTCAGTTTCAATAACAATTTTCTTAGCATTATCCGTTGCATTACGAAGGATTTCGTTGGCCTTATCCTTAGCTTCATGCAAAAGGGTAGCTGCATCGTAATCGGCTTGCTTAACAATATTTGTCGCCTGATCCTCAGCCGCATGTTTTACCTTTTCCGCTGTATCTTGCGCTAAAAGTACTGACTTACTCAAGGATTCTTTCATTTCATCGAAATATGTCAAGCGCTCACGAAGTGTCTTTAATTCTGCTTCTTGCTCATGATTTTTACGTATCAATTCCTCATAATCACGAGTAACAATATCCAAAAAATCATCTACTTCGTCCGCATCATAACCTCTAAATTTGGTTGCGAAAGTTTTATCTTTTAATTCTAGTGCTGTAAGTGCCATTTTTCCCCCTATGTTTTAATCATTTCTAACTTTAATTTTACTTTACCTTGCTTAGAAAAACCTAAAAGTTCGCTTACTCGAATTCTACCGTATTTTCTAAGACTAATCAATTGTCCTAACTCAACCTGCCTACCTGCTTGTTCTACCTGAACATAATCCAATTTTACATGACCAGCTGCAATCAACTTGTCTACCTTGGTTCGTGACAGATGGAAGGCTACAGCAATTAGCTTGTCCAATCGCATACTGGAAACCAAGACTTCCTTAAAGAAAGGTTCTTCATTCATTTGGACTGGCGTAGACTGCCAATCTCGTTCCATCAGCTTAACAGGAACCCTTGCAATTTTAGCAATGGTCTGAATTGCCAGTTCTCCAAACTTCTTATCCAAAAAAATGAGTAACTCATCTTCTCTAATAAGAATATCACCTAGGTATTCTCTCCGAATACCCAATTTATTCAAGAAAGTTCCCAGTACCTGTGAATGTGATAAACTGTGAAACTTTCTAGAGTAGACAAGTTCTAGGGCCATCACATCAAAATCTTTTTTGTCCAAGACATAGTAGCTAGGAGCAAGAATGACACGAGAATACTCTGTTGGGACAAGGTCCCTTGTCGAAAACGCTTGTAAGTGGTAATAATTGGCAATCATCTGAGCAATAGCATCCTGCCTAGGATTTAGAAAACTTGTCAATCTATAGGAATAAGTATCCTCAACTTGCTGACACATATCCATCACCTTCTCGACAAATTCCCTCTCCACTCGGGCAAAATGTTCCAAAATATGCTTTTCACTCTTCATGTTTATACCAGGCCAACTAAGAGTTGCACCAATAGGCGCGTTCCCATATTCAAGACTAGCATGGCCACCAGGACTGTCAAATCTAAGCCCATAAATTGTAAGTTCAAGCGCCAAAAGGGTTTCAAGAGCGGACTAACTAGACTTTCTAAGAAACGACCAAGGGGACTTGTGAATAGAGCAGGGAACCAACTCAATAAAGCGTAGGCAAATAAGAGATAGGAATAAATCTCTACAAATTTTAATAGGATTAAAATCAGAATTTGCATACGCTTATCGCTTCATATCAAAATCGAAAGTCGTATCTGCCCCTTGTCCATTATTGGCATTACGCAATTCTTCAATATGTACAGTAACATTGACGGGCGTCAATAACCACATGGTATTAGACACCTTCTTTAAATTACCAGATAAAACCGAACGTGCTCCATCTAGATAATCCAAACAACGTCTTGCCTGTTGCTCAGACATATACTGAAAATCAATCAAAATACTAGCATTGTCCAAGAGTAGATTAACCATTTCCGGAGCATCTTCATACCGCTTCGGAAACTTAATGTCAATCGTAGATTTGTTTTCCGTACCAGTGTCAACCACCTCGTGTTGACGCTCCATACGAGGACGTTGATTATCTACACGAACTTCTCTTCTATTTTCAATCTTAGCAGGTTGTTCTTTTGAAGCGACACTTGTCTGCTGAGCAACTCGCATTTTTGGTCTTTCATTTGGCATAGAATAAGCTTCTTCTTGCTCAGTTGCCTCATTGACATCGTCAACCTCAAAGTAATTGAATAAATTTTTAAATGTATCTTTTAGTGCCACGGTTTTCTCCCTAATTCACTGACTCAAAAAATGCCGTTCCTATTCTCACATAGGTTGCCCCATGTTCAATAGCTATGTTAAAATCACCACTCATGCCCATACTTAATTCTGTAAAGGGCATACCTGGTAACTGCCGACCTGCCAACTCTTCTTGAACTTGCTTCATTTTAGAAAATATAGAAGCAAGCTCTACTTCATCTGCTTCAAAAGGAGCCATTGTCATCAAGCCAACAAGCTCAACATTTTTATAGTTAGCTATTTCAGATAAGACATCATCAATCTCCGACAAGGCAAATCCATGCTTACTTTCCTCACCAGATATGTTGACTTGCAAAAAGCACTTAATTCTTCTGGTAGCTCGTTTATCGATCTCTTGAGCTAATTTGACAGAATCTAAGGCATGGAAATAGTCTACAAAATTGATGACATCTTTAACCTTGCGTCTTTGCAGTGTACCAATCAAGTGCCAAGTGAGATTTTGGTCTGCCAAGGCCTTATATTTATCTAAAAACAGGTCAACTCGGTTTTCACCGATGTGCCTTACCCCTGTTTTTACTAGCTTATTAGCAATAGAGCTGTCAACATACTTGGTGACAGCTATTACATTTACAGATTCAATTGGACGCCCTGCCTTTTCAGCTGCTTGAGCCACAGCTAAAAATACATTATCCTTGTTCTTTTGGAAATCCATCTTAACGGTTTCTGAAGAATGGTGGGGTATCCAACTCATCTTCATCATGCTCCATTGAAAACTTTTCAACAGCTACTGTTGAAGCTGGTTCTGTATCAGTAGGACGGATTAGATTTTCTCGACGTAAGTCCCATTCACCAAATGCTGAAGCTTTTGGTGTTTCTACTTGAGCTACTGCAGTGCGAACGGGAGCCGTTGCTGGAGCTACTGGATAATCAAAACGTTGTGTCTGACGTGGTGAAACAGTTTCTGTACGATGACGGACAGCTTTTTCAGCCGCATCCTGACGAACACCTGTCGCCACAACGGTTACGCGGATTTCATCCTTCATGGTCTCGTCAATAGATGTTCCCAACCAGATATTCACTCCTTGACCAGCTGCTTGATGAACAATCTCAGATGCATCCTCTGCTTCCGTCAAAGTCATATCATAGCCACCTGTAACGTTGACAATAACATCTTCCGCACCATCGATAGTTGTTTCAAGAAGTGGTGAGTAAATTGCTTTACGAGCGGCTTCAATAACACGGTCTTCACCAGTACCGATACCAATACCCATAAGAGCATTGCCCTTGTTTTCCATAACAGTCTTCACATCCGCAAAGTCCAAGTTAATCAAACCAGGATTGGTAATCAAGTCTGTAATGCCTTGAACACCCTGACGAAGAACATTATCAGCTTCACTCAAAGCTTCCAAAAGAGGTGTCTTCTTGTCAACAATTTCAAGAAGATTGTTATTTGAAATAATCAAAAGTGTGTCGACTTGTTCGCGAAGTCCTTCAATACCTTCGATGGCAAAGTTGCCACGTTTGTTTCCTTCAAAACCAAATGGACGTGTTACAACAGCTACTGTCAATGCACCCAAATTTTTGGCAATACGTGCGATAACTGGTGCTGCACCTGTACCTGAGCCACCGCCCATACCAGCAGTGATGAAGACCATGTCAGCTCCTGTAAGAACATTGGTCAAGACTTCTTCGCTTTCCTCAGCTGCCTTACGACCAACTTCAGGCTGACCCCCAGCACCTAGACCGCGGGTTAATTTTGGACCCAACTGAATAACCGTTTCCGCTTTTGAACTACTCAAAGCTTGCACATCTGTGTTGGCTGCGATAAATTCAACACCTGCTACACCTTCTTCAATCATACGGTTGATGGCGTTACCACCACCACCGCCGACACCGATTACTTTAATGACAGCACCATGACTTGCTGCTGCTTCAAATGAAAATGCCATAGTTTATATCACCTTTTCTATTCTCTTATTCAAACATACTACCGAACAAACCACGGATACGCTCTGTAATATTGCCTTTGTTTGCTGAACGTTCCTCATTCACTTCGTTATTGTAAATAGGAATAGATGTTTCTTCACTTTCAACCACATTCAATTCCTTAACAATTTCCTTTTGGATTGGTTGGCTAACACGAGGACGTGGAAGGCTAACATCTATTGGTTTGTGTCTTAACATGGTTTCACCATTTACTGCATATTGAGCAATTTTCTCAACGTCCTCTAGTTCACCCACGTATTCTACAAGGCTAATCACACTTGCAAAGGCTGGATTACGGATACCGATTTGATTTGGAACGAAGAGTTTGGTATGAACACCGAAGACCTCTTGTGCCAAGTCAGTAATACCTGGCAAGATAGCACCGCCACCTACAAGAACAATGCCACCTGGCAAGTCCAAGGCCCGTGTTCTTTCTAAGTCCTGTTTCACTCGCTCAAAGATTTGGCGAAGGCGAGCTGCAATCACTTCTGATAGGTAGCGTTCTGTTACTTCTACAGGTGCACTCTCACCAATGACCTCAACAGTGAATTTTTCCTTATCACTTGCTTCTTGTGGGAAGGCAATACCATAATTATATTTCAAATTCTCAGCAATGCTCTTTGAAGTTGTCAAGACTTTAGAAATGTCATTGGTGATGTAATCTCCACCTTCTTGGTAGATATTGGTATATTGCAATTCCTGACCACGCATGACTGCTACGGTTGTTTGACCGCCACCAAGATCAATCACTGTTGCACCAAATTCACGCTCTCCCTCATTCAATACAGAACGGGTTAAGGCAAGGGGAGCAATGACAACATTCTCAACCTGTACACCTGCACGTTCAACCGTTTTACGAAGGTTGTGAAGGATGGTACGTGGACCAGTATAGAGCATCCCACGCATCTCCAAACGAATACCCATCATGCCACGAGGATCTTTAATTCCTTTGAAACCATCAACTGTGAACTCCTCTGGAATAAATGAAATTACTTCACGTTCTGGGGTCATGCTCTTAGTCAATGCTGACTTCACAACATTTTCTACATCTACGTCTGTAATTTCTTGTGAATCCGTTGTTACAGGAATCATGCCTTGAGTTGGCTCGATTTGAAGTAGATTTGCAGGCAAGCCAACGTTAATTGATTCAATACGCAAACCTGACTTTTCTTCCGCTTGCTCGATAGCCTTTTTTATCGCACCAGCAGCAACCTCAATATTGACAATAATCCCATCCTTGACACCAGCACTTTTCACATTGCTGACACCAATTACGTTCATTTCATTTTCATTATATTCTGCAACCAAGACTTTAACGGAGCTTGTACCAATATCTAATCCCGTAAAAAAGCCGTTTCTAGCCATTCTATCAGTCCTCTCTTACTTCCACTTTAACAAATCATCTTCCATTTTAAAAAATAGTATAATTAGTCATCTTTCATTATACCATATTCTATTCGAATTGGGGGATAATAAAGGATTATTTTATAATTTTTTCTTTATCCAGCTATCAAATTTCACTTGAATAGCGATAGATACCAACTTCCATATCAATTGTTATTGGTCCCTCTGCTTCTGCCGCAATTTTAGTATAATAAGCAAGTTTTTCGGTCAGTTCACTAAGGGGCACCAAAACTGTATTTCCATCTGTCATATTGAATGTCAATAAATCAGCTGTTACCTGACTTGGAGTTAAACTTACAGTCTGGATTTTCTCCCTAATCGTAGGTTCAATCTCTCCAAGGGCAATAGCTAATTGCTTTACCTGATTTTTATCTGATAATTGAATGGTCGTATAGGTTTCCGGCAGGGTATCTACTGCTACAATCTCAGTACCTATATTACCACTAGATAAAACAGGGTAGAGCTGATCGTTCTGCTGAATATAGCCAATAATAGCGTATTCTTTAATGCGGATAGTAAACTGGTTTGGAAACTGATAGCTAATCTCCGAAGTTTCCACAGATGGATTATTTTTTTTTACATTCTCAGCGTAAGCTGATGCATTCAATAGAGTGGTCACAACATAGTCTTTATCCGAAATCAAACTATATTTGATGACCTGTTCAGCTGTCAGCTTATCCTGACCTTTGACAACGATGTCTTTCGCTTTACTAGTTGGGGAAATGAAGTAGAGAGAAAGGGCCGCAAGTAATAAACTGACCACTAAAATAGGGACAGATTTCCAAATTACTTTTTTAGGTATTTCTACTTGCCTATTCTTCTTTTCTTCCAACTGGTTCTTAGGAACAGAGCTAAGCTTGCCAGGCTTCTTAATCCCCTGAAAAAGCTTCCTTTTTTCCTGAATAGTCGAAGGAACTTCCTCACTATTATCCGCTTTCACCTTACTTGCTAAATAGGCTTGATGCTTGGCCTTCCATTTTTCAAAAAAGGCACTTTTTTCTTCCTGAGAAGCTTCCATAGAGGGAACTTCTATGTCTGTTTGGTCATGGATAGTAGGTTCCTTATCATTTTTTTGGGTCATAGCACCTACCTCCCCATATCATCTCTCAATAGATCATAGAAACTATCCACCGATTGAATTTCTTTAGAGTTAGCCATATTATTTTTGTAAAATTCCTTATTTTCCAACAAATTTTCAACTTCGGCTAGTAGATTTTCCAAAGTCAATTGACTTTCATCAATTTGTTTGGAATACCCTTTTTTCTCCGCATAGAGAGCGTTTTCTATCTGATCCCCTCGACTAGCTTGACGTCCCAGGGGTACAATCAAGTGAAGTTGTTGCATGGCAATCAACTCAAACAAGGTATTGGAACCACCACGGGTAATAACGACATCCGCCAAATCCATCAAGGGTTGGTATAGCTCCGTGACATAATCAACACGATAGAGATTGTCAGCCAATTTGTTTAAGTCTGCATCTCCGGTGAGGTTGATAATATTGAATCGCTCTGTCAAGGCCACCATATGTTGACTGATCAAATCATTAAATACCTTGGCACCTCCTGAGCCACCTACAAACAATAATGTTGGTAGATTTTTATCGAAGTGGCTAAGGATTTCTGGCAACTGGATTGGTGTAACTTTATCATTGCTTTGACCCACCTTAGTAACCGCCCCAACGTGTTTGACCTTGGTCAGACCTGCAGGCTGTTCAAAAGTACTATACATGGTTGTTGCAAATTTGTAGGCAATCTTATTGGCCAGACCCATGGACAAATCGGACTCATGAATGTAAACAGGTACACCTAGAAGTTTGGATGCAATAACTGGTGGAACCGAAACAAAACCACCTTTTGAAAATAGGGCCTGGGGTCTAATTTTAGCAATAATAGCAAGCGATTGTAGGACCCCAAAACCAACCTTAAATACATCCAGCATATTCTGGAAAGAAAAATAGCGGCGTAATTTTCCTGTAGCAATCGAATGGAAGCATACATCTAAGCCTGATTTTACAATCTGCTCATGCTCAATTCCATTTCCATCACCTATATAGTGAACTTCCCAGCCATCTTCAATAAAACGTGGAATCAAGAGAAGGTTGAGGGTCACGTGACCTACTGTACCTCCACCTGTAAAAACAATTTTTTTCATTAGTTACATAACTCCTCGTAGGTCTGCAAGAATACATCTCCACGCACTTCAAAGTTTGGATACATATCCCAACTTGCATTGGCAGGACTTAAGAGCACAACATCCCCTTCTTCTGCCGCTTCGAAGGCCTTCCGAGTTGCGTCCGCAATATCCTCAGCAGCAAGAGTTGGTACGCCTGCCTTGTCTGCTGCTCGCTGAACACGCGGGGCTGATTGACCCAGAATAACCATTTTCTTCAAACCGAGCAAATCTGGAACCAAGTCATCAAATTCATTGCCTCTATCCAAACCACCAGCAATCAAGATTACCTTACTATTATCAAAACCTGACAAGGCTTTTTGAGTCGCTAAGATATTGGTCGATTTACTATCGTTATAGAAGGTCACTCCCTTGATTTTACCAACCAATTGCAAGCGGTGTTTCACTCCACCAAAAGCAGACAAGCTTTCTTGAATAGCTTGGTTATCAACTCCCCACAACTTAGCAACAGCAATCGTTGCCAAGGCATTCTCAATATTATGAGTTCCTGGAACACCAATCTGGTCTGCATCCATGATGAACTCACCCTTGAAATAGAGTTTGCCATCTTGTAAATAGGCACCATCCACCACTTCTTTGGTTGAAAACGGAAGAACTTTAGCCTTGGTTTTTTGAGCCAAATCCTTGGCATCTTCTTGATTGAAGTTCAGAACAATCGTATCTTCTTCGGTCATCTGGCGCTGAAGCATCCATTTGGCTGCCACATACTCTTCATAGGTTCCATGATAGTCAATATGGTTGGCACTCAAATTAGTAATAACTGCCACATTTGGACGAAAAACCTCTGTTCCCATCAATTGGAAAGAGGACAACTCCATTACCAAGGTATCATCCTTGGTCGCAGTTTGCGCGACAGAAGAGGCTGGATAGCCAATATTTCCACATAATTTTGCAGACTTATTTCCTGCATTTAGGGCTTCCGCAATCATGGTTGTAGTTGTTGTCTTACCATTTGACCCTGTAATTCCGATAATCGGAGCATCTGAAATCAGGTAGGCCAATTCAACTTCTGTCCAGACCGGTATGCCTTTTTCAAGGGCTTTTTCAACCATCGGATTATCATAGCGGATACCTGGGTTCTTAACCATAAGAGCAAAATCCTCATCCAACAACTCCAGCGGATGGCCACCACAAACCACACGAATTCCTTCCTCAAGAAGTCCTTGAGCTGTCGGATTTTCTTCAAATGGCTTACCGTCATTTACTGTTACAATAGCCCCTAAGGTATCCAATAGGCGAGCTGCCGATTCGCCCGACTTAGCCAAACCGAGCACCAAAACTTTTTTATTTTTAAACGTATCAATCATTTTCATGGTATATTTCCTTCTTAATCCTCTAGAATGGTTCAGACGCTTCCTATCCTGTTTAGAAATCCCAAACATTCTAACACTTTATTTTACCCTTTACATGAAGCTTTTTCAAGCTAAAGGGAGTGGAAAAAGCTGGAATAGGGGGAAAATTCATCTTATT
Organism: Streptococcus sp. 32226D021BW; assembly: GCF_053545015.1. Lineage (NCBI taxonomy): Bacteria > Bacillati > Bacillota > Bacilli > Lactobacillales > Streptococcaceae > Streptococcus > Streptococcus sp. 32226D021BW. The sequence continues at coordinate 14,077 of NZ_JBPPVC010000015.1, forward strand.
TGTCAATTCCTTATAAAAGTGATAGACTTAAAACGAAAATATTTTATTATAAGGAGTATTATATGACTACTATAATCGATAGTTTATTCTATCCTTTGCTTTCTGCTTTGCCAGGCGTCATCCGTATGCTTGTCCTGGTTATCATTGCCTTTGTGTTGGCTGGTTTATTACGCAAGCTAACTCTAGCTGGTTTGAACAAAATCCAGTTCTCACAAAAATTACAAGAATGGGGTGTTATTAAGCCTGAAGATAATGGCCAAGCCCTCATCAAAACACTTGGTCAACTTGTTTACTTCCTTGTGATTCTCTTCTTCCTTCCATCTATCTTGTCTGGTTTGAATATCAGCAGCACGGTAGATCCAATCTCTAGCATGTTTGAGAAATTCTTTGCCTTTATTCCAAACATGATTGCAGCTGGTTTGATTATCTTTGTTGGAACTTTCTTCTGCAAATTTATCAAAGGTCTGTTGACTGGTGTCCTAGAACGTTTAGACATTGATGCATGGTATACTAAAGTTACTGGTCAGGAAAAATTGCCATTTGACAGCAAACAAATCATTTCTGTCCTATCAACTGTTGTCTATGTATTGATCTTCATTCCGATCTTAACCTTGGCTTTGGAAACACTTGGTATCACAAGTATTTCTCAACCAATCGTTACCATTCTTAATCAAGTGATCGGTATCCTACCAAATGTTTTGGTTGCCCTTATCTTGATTGCAGTTGGTAGCTTTGTAGCTAAATTGATTGGCAACCTTCTTGAAAATCTTCTTGAAACTGCCGGCATCAACAACTACTCTAAATACCTATTCGCTAAAGAAGAAGCTAACTTTGAATTGTCAGCTATCATTACTCAAGTCGTTCGTGCTATCATCATCGTTTTCTTCTTTATCCAAGCTATCCAAGTATTGAACCTTGAAGTATTTAATTCTGTTGGTTCTGCCCTACTTGCTTATCTGCCATCACTTATCAGCGCTCTTGCTATTGTTATCTTGGCAATCATCGCAAGCAATCTAGTAGCTAACTTCCTACAAAAAGTTACGGATAGCCCTCTTGTTATCACCATTGTACGCTACTTGATTATCGTATTTGCAGTCTTCATGGCTCTCGATCAATTGAAGTTTGCACAACATATCGTTCAATCAACCTTCACAATTATTCTTGGTGCACTAGCAGTAGCCTTCGCCCTTGCCTTCGGTTTAGGTGGTCGTGACTTTGCTGCAAGACAACTTGAAAAATTAGAAAAGAAAATTGATAAAGAATAACCATTACAAATAGCCTGAACACTAGTTTGGGCTATTTTTTATACCATAAAATCCTGAGAAAAAAGGCCGAACCAACTGTCCAGCCTTTTATTCTATTATTAACTTATTTTCCTTTAGGAGAACTATCTAGATAGTGAATATCCCTCATAGCCCAGCCCCCAATGAAAATCATGATCAAACCAAGCCAGAAATTTGTAGAAAACTGCATGATTTTTAGAAATCCAAGAATGAGCGCGATAACCAGTACGACTAGCAAAAACACTGCTAAAATCAAATTGATAGTCCCCTTGACATTTTTAGGGGCTACAAAAATATAAAAGAGTACCAATAAAATCGCTAGGATGAGGTAAAACATAGCTCTTCTCCTCGGAATTATTCTTCAGTTGCTAATTTTTTCTTCTTAGCCGCCTTGTCGCGCTCTGCCTTATTCAAGATTTGCTTACGAAGACGGATTGACTCAGGCGTTACTTCCATGTATTCATCATCGTTCAAGAATTCTAGTGATTCTTCAAGAGTCAAGATACGTGGTGTCTTAATTACAGACGTTTGGTCTTTGGTAGCTGAACGAACGTTGGTCATTTGTTTAGCAGTCGTGATGTTCACTGTCAAGTCATTTTCACGTGAGTTTTCACCGATAATCATCCCTTCGTAAACCTCAGTACCTGGGTTAACGAAGATTGTACCACGCTCTTCGATACGCATGATTGAGTAAGTAGTTGCCTTACCTTGATCGATAGAAACGAGGGCACCACGGTGACGACCACCGATCTCACCTTGAACAACTGGCAAATACTGGTCGAAGGTATGGTTCATGATACCATAACCACGAGTCATTGAAAGGAATTCTGTTGAATAACCAATCAACCCACGCGCAGGTACAAGGAAGACAAGACGAGTTTGGCCATTACCAGTTGAAACCATATCCAACATATCCCCCTTACGCTCAGATAGGGATTGGATAACAGAACCTTGGTATTCTTCTGGAGTATCGATTTGCACGCGCTCGAATGGCTCCATTTTCACGCCGTCAATTTCCTTGATGATAACTTCTGGACGTGATACTTGTAGCTCATAGCCTTCACGACGCATGGTTTCAATCAAGATAGACAAATGCAATTCACCACGACCAGAAACAGTCCATTTGTCTGGCGAGTCTGTAGCTTCTACACGGAGAGATACATCTGTCTGCAATTCTGCCAAAAGGCGCTCTTCGATCTTACGTGATGTTACCCACTTACCTTCACGACCTGCAAATGGTGAATTGTTAACCAAGAAAGTCATTTGAAGAGTTGGTTCATCGATACGAAGTACTGGAAGTGGCTCAACCGCGTCTGTAGGCGTTACTGTTTCGCCGACGAAGATGTCTTCCATACCTGAAACGGCAATCAAGTCCCCAGCTTTAGCTTCTTGGATTTCCTTACGCTCAAGACCGAAGAAACCAAATAGCTTAGTAACACGGAAGTTTTTAGTAGTACCGTCTAGTTTTGAAAGGGTAACCTGGTCACCTACTTTAACAGTACCACGGAAGACACGACCGATACCGATACGACCTACGAAGTCGTTGTAGTCCAAAAGGGATACTTGGAACTGCAAAGGCTCATCTGAGTTATCCACTGGTGCAGGGATATGCTCAATGATGGTATCAAAAATTGGTGCCATTGTTTCTTCTTGGTCTGCTGGATTGTCAGACAAAGATGAAGTTCCGTTGATAGCTGATGCGTAAACCACTGGGAATTCCAATTGGTCATCGTCTGCACCAAGCTCGATGAAGAGTTCAAGCACTTCATCAACAACTTCTTCTGGACGAGCAGATGGCTTGTCAATTTTGTTAACAACCACGATTGGTGTCAAATTTTGCTCAAGAGCTTTTTTCAATACGAAACGAGTCTGCGGCATAGTACCTTCGTAAGCATCTACGACAAGGACAACACCGTCAACCATTTTCATGATACGCTCAACCTCACCACCGAAGTCCGCGTGTCCTGGTGTATCCATGATGTTGATACGAGTACCGTTGTAAGCTACGGCAGTGTTTTTAGCAAGGATAGTGATACCACGCTCTTTTTCGATGTCGTTTGAGTCCATGGCACGCTCATCCAATTGCGTACGCTCATCAAGGGTTTGAGATTGTTTCAATAATTCATCAACGAGGGTTGTTTTTCCGTGGTCAACGTGGGCAATAATGGCTACGTTACGGATGTCTTCTCTAAGTTTTGTCATAATATCCTCTGTATTTTTTAATTTAACTAAAAAAGTATATCATAGATTGGCGCAAAAATCACAGATAATCACATTGTAAATGTTTTCAGGCAGTTGATTGGAAGAAAAAGAAAAGAGATTGAAAATCAACCTCTTACAAAATATTCTCAAAATTATCGCGCACTTCTTGTGGCCAAACGCTAGATTGAACTTCACCGATATGTTTCTTACGAAGCAAGAACATGGCCAAACGGGATTGACCGATACCGCCACCAATCGAAAGCGGGAAGAGACCATTCAACAGGGCACGATGCCAATCAAATTCCAAACGATCTTCATCGCCTGTAATCGCAACCTGGCGCTTAAGCGCTTCTTCATCCACACGAATCCCCATTGAGGACAACTCAAAGGCTGAACCAAGTGCTTCGTTCCAAACCAAGATGTCTCCATTGAGTCCTTTGTAGCCTACTTCTGATGGGCTGGTCCAGTCATCATAGTCTGGGGCGCGTCCATCATGTGGTTTACCATCTGCCAGTTCACCGCCGATACCGATTAGGAAGACCGCACCGTATTCTTTGGCAACCACATTCTCACGCTCTTTTGGTGTCAAGTCTGGGAAGTTCTTGACCAAGTCCTCTGTGTGGATAAAGGTGATTTTCTTTGGTAAAACAGACTCGATGTCATATCGAGCTTCAACTGCCAATTCAGTCAGACGGATAGCCTTGTAAATCTGCTCCACTGTTTCTTTCAAATAAGCTAAATTCCGACGACCATCTGGGATAACCTTTTCCCAGTCCCATTGGTCCACATATACTGAGTGAATGGGATCCAAGGAATCCTCGTCAGGACGAAGTGCCTTCATGTGAACAAAGAGCCCTTCTCCCTCATTAAAACCGAATCGAGCCAAGGTATGGCGCTTCCACTTAGCAAGTGAGTGAACCACTTCATAGGTCGCATCTGGAATCAGCTTCACATTAACCGTAACCGCATTCTCCACACCGGACAAATTATCCTGCATACCATCCCCGACACGACTCAAAATCGGTCCTTGCACTTCTACGATTTCTAGCTTGTCTTTCAAATACTGAGTGAATGTATTTTTGACGAAAGAAATCTCCTCTTGCTGATGAATGAAGCTTTTCTTCATACCTTACCTCCTCGTAAATTTATACACCTTATTATACTCTTTTTTACCCACTTGTAAAGCCTTTTTATTAAATATTCTGATAATTTAATGGAGGTTTTTCAATTCAGATGTCAGTACCTCTATCACGCCCTCTGTCAAGCGTCTAGGACCACGTACCGCCCTGACTCCCAAGTCCATCATGCGCGCTCTTGGCAAAACATCATCGGAAAATTGAGCAAGCAATTCCATCTGCATGATTTTCTTTTCTGTCGGAATATCTGACTCTCCATGATTTTCCAAGTTTGCCCCCAAGACTCGACAAACATAGCGAATGGCCTGTACAGGTGCCGTGACATAAATGGCAACGATGTCCCCGGCTTGAATAGTTGATTTTTGTGGCCAAAAGACTACCTTATTTTCCGCAAATTCGGTATCGATATCATAGACTTTGGGATTGGCTGGAATAACCCAGTAATCAGGTCCCTGCTCTGCCTTGTAAGACTTGGGTCCCACCAAAATCCGACTTTTCTCCACAAGGGCGAATAGCACCTCATCAGCCACCGTCCCGTCCAGTAGCACCGACACCCAGGTCTTCTTAGACATATGATAGGCTGGATAAACGCCCGAAAGGCTCAGAAGCTCTGCTATTTCCCGAGAATCAACCTTGAGGTTGACGATTTCCACCAGCTCTTGAGACCCGCTCCCATCCAGCTTGTCCCTCGGAACTTGGCTGACCAAGGCGTACCACTTGCTATTGGCAGGGTGACGAAAAGCCCCATAAGTCGGCAACTTGGCGAAAGGATAATCAGGAAGGTCGGCCCACTGCTCCTTGATGAGCTGGGCTAGGCGGTTGCTTTGGTCTTTGGTAAATGGCAGAGCGGTAAAGCAGGCTTCGGTCACACGCAGAAGGATAGCCTCGTAAGCCTCTTTGACCTGACTGACAAATGCCCCTGCGGGTGCGGTCACCAGATGAGCAGTATAGAGCTCATCCATCTCACAATCCCAAATAAAAGATGTCCATTGGCCAGCCTCATCCACCTCCACCACCGCCTCAAACTGCGCCTCCAGGAACACTTCACGGTAGGTGTAACGATTATCGGCGAAAAGGAAACCGAAAGGGAGGAGGGAGGGGAGGTTGGGTTTATACTTATTATTCATGAATAAACTTCCTTAATTTCTCCTACTAACCCAACCAATTGCATCTGCTGGAGGATTTTCCGTGTCAATCCAGATAAATTCGATACCAATTTCTCTATTTTTGAATTTGGTTAATCGAATACCATTTATTTCCAACGCTTCTAGTTTCTTCCCTGTCAGTACTTCACGCTCAGCCAGTTGAAAAACACCTCTCAGCAACCATTCACCAAGAATATCTTGCCTATCCACTGACTGAATAGCCTTGCCTGATTCTTGATTGATGTAGGCTTCAATAGCATCTCCTGATGATAGAAAACGAAGCGTAAAAGTTCGTTCTTCTTTCGACAGTGCCAATTTTTTGCCTGTTTCATCAAATGTCCCAACATTGTGACCGAAAAAGTCTGGTCGAGCATCATGAAACTTTTTAGAATCAGGCAGTGGAATGTAAACTTCACTAACTGGACGGTAAACCAATTTCTCCAGTTTTTCAGATAGTTTTTCAATTCCCGACTTCTGAGCAAAGTTTATCAAGGCAGTCCGAATTTTTTTCATTTTAGCTTTTTCTTCTTTAGAGGACCACTTTTTCAATAAAATTTCTTCCAAAGAATAGGTTACAAATGCAAGTTCTTCCGAGCTGAGCTGATCCGAAAATTCCTCTTGGATTCTCTGAATGCGTGATAGTCTATCTTTTTTAGCTAACTTAGCTCCACCATTAAAGGCATTAAAGCCTGAATTTTCTTCAACATGACCATGCTTATCTGTGATAACCCATGACACTGTATCAAGAACTTGATTTTCTTTCTCGTCCGCTGACAAAGTATGGAGATTTTCAAAAATATAGAAAGGATCTTCCACATAGTCCACGTCCCAGATATCCACCACTATCTCTTTGTTATGAAAGGTCATGTGAAGTTGACTATCTGCTGCGGTGTATTTGTAATCATGCTGGCCATCTGTAAAAGCAAAATTTGTCGGAGTTTTTAGACTGGTCGCTCCCTTAATCTGCAAATTTTCGACATCTATCGGGAGATAACTGGTTTCCCCTACAAAAATTTGTGGCTTGGCTCCCTTTGCCGTTGGCATTAAGACATGGTAAACCGATTCCACGGTTGCGTCCGATGCAAAACCACGAATTTGTGCTTTTGAAGATTCAATCCGCTGGTTACGCAAGAGAGAAATTTCCTTGGCCAGTTTCAAGTAAAGTGCCTGATTATTTTTATCTGCCGTTGCTTTATCTGGAGCAATCATGGCATTGAACTTGATTTCTTGTAAAATCTCTGTCCAACTCTGCGAATCTTTCTTGAACTGGGCAACTTTTTGGTCACCTGACTGAATGCCGAAAGACTTGATGCCAACTAGGTATTTATGCTGATTATCTACCATAACCGAGGCATCAAAAGAAGTGTTGGCAATATCCTCACCAACTGCTTGAAAGGCTCTCTGAAAGACTGTTTCCTGGAATTTGGAATTGATAATCGGAGCTACATAATTAAAGGCTTCATTTTCCTCATCTGTTTCAGACTTTTGCGAAAAAGCCTCACTTAGACTTGCAAAATTAGTGATTAAAGTTCGATATTTTTCCTTCTGCTCTGCTTTTAATTTTTCCCACATAAACTCTACCTCATTTTTCTAATCCTAGTATAGCAAAAGAAGACTAGATTTTCACTAGTCCTCTAATTTAATTATTCGTAATAGCAATACTATAAAATTCTAAGTTTCCACCTTTTTTGACCAAGCGTAGATAGTCTTCGTCTGACAAAATTCCTAAACCGTCATTATAACTGTCTAACTTGGCAATCGCTTCGTCATAGGTCGCAACGAAGTCTTTCACATAAGACTGCCCTTCAAACTGACCATTCATCTTGGTATAGATGATAGCGACGTTTCCAGTTCGTTCCAACTGTGACAGACCGGAGGAAGTTTTCAACGCTTCGGCAATCTTATCCGCAATCCGCTTGATAACTGGTACAACAACGCTGTTGCCAGCCTGTTTGTAGAGTTGTCCATTGGACACACCTTCTGGAATTTTGAAGGTCTTTGGATAGCCTTGAACGTTAAAGGTTTCTTTCGGTGTCAGCTTACGAATTTCCCCAGTGTCTGTCAAGATGAGGGGGACATTATGCCCACCTGTTCCCATATTAGCTGTCAGGGTTGGCACGACACCATTTTTATTTTCCCTGACATACTGGCGTCTCCACTGGTAAACCGTATCTTGACTGGTAACAGCGTGCTTTAACTCCTCAAAGAAAGGTTGCTTTCCTTGACGATAATAGTAATTCTCCTCTGGTTTTGCCCCAAAATCAATAACATCTTGAAGCCCAGTGGTCAGCTTGATTTCCTCTGGAAATTCAAATTTATCGTAGACTTCCTTGTTATCAAAGCCAACAATATAGATCCGCTCGCGGTTTTGCGGGATGTTCCCGTAGTCCTTGCCGTTCAAGACCTTCCACTTGATAAAGTAGTTGTTCTCGGTCAAGGCTTCACGGATAACCTTGAAGGTATTACCGTGATCATGAGAAACCATATTTTTCACATTCTCAACAAAAATCGCCTTGGGTTTCCTGGCTTCAATCATCCGAAGCAACTCAAAGAAAAGGTCGCCACGGTCATCTTCAAAGCCCTTGCGGTAGCCTGCGATACTAAAGGCCTGACAAGGAAAGCCTCCGACAATCACATCGACTGTTTCCGAAGGAATTTCCTCTGGCAAAACTGCGTGAATATCACGCCCGTCCAGATAAGTATCTGGGTAATTCAACTGATAAGTCTGTCTGGCATACTTATCAAACTCGTTGGCATACACCACTCTGAACTCGTTGGTCTGCTCAAAGCCCAACTCAATTCCACCAACACCAGAAAAGAATGCTGCAATAGCAAACTTCCCCTGCTGGCGTGAACTTACAGAATTTGTCATGTAAGCACCTGCTTTCTAGAAATTATTGACTCTAGTAGTATAGCATGAATGATTAAAATAAACTAGAAAATTTTACGTAGATGTTTTTTCAGCTCAGTCCTTACTAATTTCTCTACTTTTTTGTACAACTTTATTTGATACTCTATTCATATTGTGAATTACTAATGTTATCGTTGACACAATTGCTAGGATTACAATTGACAAAAAAATCACTTGCAACAACTCTAAAAATACCTGTTCAATCGTAATCACAATTACCATTTTAAAAATAGAAAGCATAATAATTATACACCAAAGTAACGACGGAAATAAATAATCAGCTAAATATCCATAGTATACTTCAGGTTTACTAAGATAAAATTTTGCAAAATCCTCAATTGAATACACTTCTCGACCAAACATATACATAGACAATATAAATGCTAATGCTGATAAGGACATTACAATAAACTGCCACGTTTCAAAAACTTGAAAATCAACATTTAAAATGGTATCTGGAACAATGAATGTCAGAACTAATATAATCATTACTAATATTAGATATGAAATCCACACACTTACTGGTAGTAACTTATTCTTTGTTTTATAAATAATTTTAATTGGATTCTTTTCAATTCGCTGCATTATTTCCTCACTCATGTTTTATTATTGACTTTAAGAAATTAATGATTGTAATCCCATTGCTTTTTATATCTACTAAATATCCTTTTCTACTAGGAATGGCCAATATCTTTTGTATCTTTTCTAAAAACTCTTTATTATCTGTCATGTCTGAACATATCAAGGTTGCTCTAGATTCTTTGGAATCCGTTATTTTTGGAAGTTCAAGTAAAATATCCAACTCATCTTCGGTATCACCGTTCGGATAAGTTGTGATAATTTCAATAGATTTCATACTTTCAGTAGTATTTAATACCACATTCTCATATACAGGATTAATCTTTATAGATCCTATTTCACTTTTGGTATCATTTATTTGATTTTCAATCTTTTTATACGAAGCCAATGCTTCATCAATTGTTACATTTTTAACAGTAATCATTTCATTATCAAACGAATAATTTACTTCAATTTCCTCTATCCCATTCAAAATTTGTTCTTCAAGATATAGAATAATTTTTCTTACTCTTCTTAAATGATCTAATCCCTTCCCAACTTCAGAATCAATATTAAAGTCATATAAACGCTCAATTTCCTCATAAACCTGACTACTGGTATATCGGGAATTAGCCTGATTCAAAACCACAAACTTTGATAAGAGTGTCTTCCTATCGTTCATAGCCTTTTCTAATTTAAATAAAAAATCCGGATTATAATATATTCCATTTCCCCTCTTATACTCATTGGTAATACCCTTGTATTCAACAGCAATCTCATCTGTAATTTTTACAAGACTTCTGTATTCTTCAGATTCAGCTATTTCATTATAATCTTGAAAAATTACTAAATTTAATTTATCATTTTCAATTACTGGATTAGAGAATAAATCATTATATGCATTAAAAATAGCTGTTGGAATTATTTTTGACTTCAACTCATCAATATTATTGTGATATTTCCTTAAAACATGAGGTTGAACGTTTAATTTGAAAATATAATTTCTTTTCTCTGGCATAACTATACCTCCTAAATAATCCGTATCTAATTATATCTTTTTAAGTTGGGTACATACACTAATTTCTTGTTATTCAACAACCCCCAACTCCTCGTACATCCTCTCACTTGACAAATCATTCTGACCGTTCAAGAGGAGATTTTCAAAGAAGGTGGTTAAAAAGTCTGAGCGTTTATTGACTAACTTAGCATTGTCAAGTACAAGGGCATCTCGAAAATATTTGGCATGTTTTTGAAAAGGTTCGTTGTCAATGTCAAAACCAAGTGAGCGAAGGTATTTGATGAGAAATACGGTAATTGTTCTCGTGTTTCCTTCTCGGAATGGATGTATTTGCCAGATGCCTGAGATAAAGGATTGGATATGAGCAACAATGGCTTTTTTATCTAATCCAGCATAAGAAAAATCTCTTTCTTGCTGAAAATCATAATCCAAAGTGGCAACAATCAAAGGAAAATCTGAATAAATCACAGTATCCCCCTTTAAGACTGGCTCATTTTTTGTAATGTTAACCGTTCGATACTCACCAACTGGAATACTGTTGCCAAAAACACCTTGAAAGAGCTCTTTATGGATATATAAGAGAGTAGTTGGTCGGAGGCTAAAACCATTTTGAGAAAGCATTTCAACAATTCGGAGAGAGACAATATCTGCCTCTTGTGTACTGGCATCAGTTGACTGGTGATATTTTGTAATTTCCTTATACACCTGTTCATAGGTGTATTCTCCACGAGCTTGCCTATCAGCCAACTCCTCCATATAAACAGACGGAGTCAACCCATCCACTTTTTGAAGACCAAAACCCGTTTCCCAGAGTTCTTGCTTGGCTTCGTAGGAAAGATTGGGATTATCAATACTGTAAGTAGGTTGCATAGACTCCTCCTGTTTGAATTACTAGCCTTATTATACCACAAAACCCAGCCTTTTTAGGCTGGGGATTTGTTTAATCTAGTGTGGCAAATCAGCTTGAGACTAGGAAACGACACCGCAGACAGTACTTGAGTACGGCAAGGTGAGTTGACGCAGTATCAAGTGATGTTAGACCACTAGACCAGTTTCTTCATCTCTTCAATCCGCCCTACTGTCGCATCGTATTTTGCTTGGTAGTCGGCTTGTTTTTGTTTTTCTTTTTCAACGACTTCTGGTTTGGCGTTGGCGATGAAGCGTTCGTTGCTGAGTTTTTTTCCGACCATGTCTAGTTCTTTTTGCCACTTGGCAAGTTCTTTATCTAGTCGAGCCAACTCTTCTTCGACGTTGAGGAGGTCGGCTAGCGGCAAGAAGATTTCAGCACCGGTGATAACGGCTGACATGGCTAATTCTGGCGCAGCAATGCTTGAACTGATTTCCAACTGCTCTGGATTTGTAAAGCGTCGGATGTAGTTTTCATTTGCCTTGAAGAAGGTTTCAAGCTCAGCATCCGCTGTCTTAATCAAGATGGTAATCGGTTTAGATGGAGCAACGTTCACTTCTGCTCTGCTATTTCGCACCGAACGGATCAAGTCCTTGAGGCTTTCCACACCCTTGTGGGCTTCCGCATTGTCAAAGGCTGGGTTGACAACAGGGTAAGCCGCCACCACGATAGAGCCTTCTGCATACTGGGCGAAGATTTCTTCCGTCACAAACGGCATGATAGGGTGGAGGAGGCGAAGGATTTGGTCCAGCGTGTAGAGAAGGACAGAGCGGGTCATGACTTTCTCGGCCTCGTTGTCGCTGTAAAGCACCTCCTTGGTCAGCTCCACATACCAGTTGGCGAACTCTTCCCAGATGAAGTTGTAGAGGATGTGACCAGCCACACCGAACTCGAACTTGTCGAAGTTTTCAGTAACCTTGGCAATGGTTTCGTTGAGGTTGTGGAGGATCCAGCGGTCCGTCACGTTACCAGCCTCGCCAGCTGCGACTTTAGCTACATTCTCACGCGCCGCATCCAAAGTCAAGCCTTCATTGTTCATGAGGATGTAGCGGGAAATGTTCCAAATCTTATTGATAAAGTTCCAAGACGCATCCATCTTCTCATAAGAGAAGCGAACATCTTGACCAGGGGCAGAACCGTTTGACAGGAACCATCTCAAAGCGTCCGCACCATATTTCTCGATAACATCCATCGGATCAATCCCGTTTCCGAGTGACTTGGACATCTTGCGACCTTCTTCGTCACGGATCAAACCGTGGATCAGCACGTTCTTAAATGGTTGACGGCCTGTGAACTCAAGCGATTGGAAAATCATGCGTGACACCCAGAAGAAGATGATGTCGTAACCCGTTACCAAGGTTGAAGTTGGGAAGTAACGCTGGAAGTCCGCCGCATTTTCGTCAGGCCAGCCCATTGTTGAGAATGGCCAAAGGGCAGAGCTGAACCAGGTATCTAGGACATCCTCATCCTGTACCCAACCGTCACCTGCTGGAGCCTCTTCTCCGACATACATTTCGCCAGATTCGTTATACCATGCTGGAATCTGATGACCCCACCAAAGCTGACGAGAGATAACCCAGTCGTGTACATTTTCCATCCATTGGAGGAAGGTATCATTGAAACGTGGTGGGTAAAATTCTACCTTATCAGCTGTGTCTTGGTTGGCAATGGCATTCTTAGCCAACTGGTCCATCTTAACAAACCACTGGGTTGACAAGCGTGGCTCGACTACCACACCAGTACGCTCTGAGTGACCAACTGAATGCACACGGTTTTCGATTTCCACAAGGGCACCCAGCTCTTGTAACTTAGCAACCGTTGCCTTACGAGCTTCAAAGCGGTCCATACCTGCAAATTCACTTGCCAACTCGTTCATGGTGCCGTCATCATTCATAACATTGACTTGTGGCAGATTGTGGCGTTGACCGACAAGGAAGTCATTTGGATCGTGAGCAGGCGTAATTTTCACAACCCCTGTACCAAATTCAGGATCTGCGTGTTCATCCGCAACGATTGGGATTGGCTTGTTAACGATTGGCAGGATAACATTTTTACCAATCAAGTCCTTGTAACGTGGGTCTTCTGGGTTAACTGCCACCGCAACGTCACCGAACATAGTTTCAGGACGGGTTGTCGCAACTTGAAGACCACGTGAGCCGTCTTCAAGCATATAGGTCATATGGTAGAAGGCACCTTCAACATCCTTGTGGATAACTTCAATATCAGAAAGGGCTGTGCGAGCCGCTGGGTCCCAGTTGATGATAAATTCGCCACGGTAGATCCAGCCTTTTTTGTAGAGTTCAACAAAGACCTTGCGAACAGCTTTTGACAAGCCTTCGTCCAGCGTGAAGCGGTCACGTTGATAGTCTAAAGACAGACCCAACTTGCCCCATTGCTCACGAATAGTCGCCGCGTACTCATCCTTCCATTCCCAGACTTTTTCGAGGAATTTTTCACGACCCAAGTCATAACGGGTCACACCTTGCTCCCGCAAGCGCTCCTCCACCTTAGCCTGAGTAGCAATCCCCGCATGGTCCATACCTGGAAGCCAGAGGGTATCAAAGCCCTGCATGCGTTTCTGGCGGATAATGATGTCTTGAAGGGTGGTATCCCAAGCGTGTCCCAAGTGCAACTTACCAGTTACGTTTGGCGGTGGAATGACGATCGAATAAGGCTTGGCCTCCGCATCGCCTGACGGCTTAAAGACATCTTGGTCCAACCAAGTCTGGTAACGACCAGCCTCAACCTCGGCTGGATTGTATTTTGGTGATAATTCTTTTGACATTTAATTTTCCTCTCTTCTAATATCTTTTACTAATTTAGGTGGATAGCTTGTAGAATTTTGATTTATTCCATGAACAATTTGATTATCATAACCAAATCTAAATTCTTGTTCGTATTCCCTCCCAATAACATCACTAAACCTAATTTTAAATTTCAAAAAATATGACTGATTTTTATTTTTTGCTATTTCAGATATTTCTAAACTAATGGATGAATTTGGAATAGCAAAATTTTCACTAAAATAGTCATGAAAACAATGTGTAGCTTCATTAGTCAATCTGGGATCAATTATAAAGTAGATATTATTGCCACTCGTATCCTTTGAAATAGGACAAGTAGTGATATTTGTTGCAGTTCCTCTCCCTACGTTAGTTAAATATATTTTCACAAATATATTTTGCTGTGAATCATATTCAATGTGTGATTCTGTTCGATTAAGGTGAAAATATGGAATTAAATCAGAACGATTTTCAATACTAAACTGCAACTCATTTGTTTGTTGCTGATATTTAGAAAACTCCATTTGGAAGTCTTTAAAATTTTGATCAAGTCGGCGTGCTTCCTTATTTATTTTATCTTGAGCGTCCTGTCTAATCTCATCTTTTTTATCTTGTCTGGATTTGTTAATCCAAGTGAACAGACCAACAACCAGACTGATACATAAAGATACTAAAGCAACCTTATCAGCATTATATAGTTCCACAGTCCAACTAACAAATTTCGTGAAAAATTCTTCCATAACAAACTCTCCCCTCTTAATTATTTAACTCCTACCCCCACCAACTCTATCTTAATCCCGTCCGGGTCTTCCAAATAGAGGGCATAGTGGTCTGGTCCTCCTGCATGGGGATAGCGGTCATCGTAGAGCAGTTTGACTCGTCTGGTCAACAATTCTTTCCGCCATTGGTCAATCTCATCAGGTGTGCCCACATGAAAAGCTAGATGATTGAGACCAGTTCGGCAACGGTGATAGCCTGCCTCTAGGAAATCCTCTGGCGTTTGGACAAAGACCAGGTATTGCTCTGCTTTTTTATAAGACAGCCCTTCCTCCCACTCCTGATAGAGCGAGTAGCCCAGCTTGGTCAGGAGAAAGTCGTAAAATGCACGCGAAGTTTCCAAGTCAGAAACGTAAATCTCAACATGATGTAACATATTTCTCCTTTCCAAATGAAAATCCCTGCCTAGACTTGCTAGACAGGGACGAAGTTATTCCGCGGTACCACCCTTGTTCAGATAATTTATCTGCACTTTGCTTATTCAATTCACATCATCAGCAACCAGTTTTGACATTTGTGCGGATTTCTCAGTACCACCGCTTCCTGTGACAAATGGGGTTCAAAACACCTCTGAATGGCTTTATTGTAACAAATTGCACCTTGAAAAGCAAGGGATTTAAGCTTTCAAGGCAATCCCTTTTTCTTTCAACTGCTTGATAGTTGCTGGACCGATACCTTTAAGAGCCAAAAGCTCTTTTTCTGTATGGTTTGCAAAATCCGCTACCGAGCGAATACCTGCTTCGTAGAAGGTTTCCAAACGTGCTGCTGCAATACCTTCCAACTCAGGAAGTGCCAAAAAGTCTTCCAATGAATCCGCTGAAGAAGTCACCTCTGCTACAACTTCTTTCACTTGTTCTACAGCATGCTCTACTACAGCCTCAGCCTTATGAGCAACTGTCTCTACTACTTCTGTCGCTCTTTCAACCCCCACACGCCCTGCACGTTTCAAGTCTGCCAATTGTTTCTTCAATAATTTTTTACGATTTACATTTTTCTTTGCCAAGATTTCTATCCTCTCTTTAATAATGTCTTTGGCCAAATAAGCCATCTGGTAAATCATGGAAGCTCTTGCCAGCATGATAGTTGGCAAATTTCCCCTGGATAAAACGATAAGCATCTAGCTTACTTTCGTAACGGATGTAGGCATCCGCCGCACGCTCATCCTTATCCTCTTCCAATACACGACGGCTTTCTTCTACCGCCATCTCATTTACCATAACCTGAGTATTGACCCAGGCTTCAAATTCTTTTAAAAATTCTTGTTCTTTCGTCATTATTTTCCTCTTTCGCCTGCTTCGATTGAAACACACCGCTATATTATACCATATTTTTTAGAAAACACAAGAAAAGCCTAACTGCAACACAGTTAGAGCTCTCCTTCTTACCATGTAAATTGATAAACAGTCTGAGATAAAAATTCCTCATCTTTTTCTAGCAAAATAGAACCAAAACCATCTAGGTTGCAAGCATTTGGCAGAGCCTGGCATTCCAAGCTAAAGGCACCATGGTAGGTAGCCAAAGCTTCAACAGGATAATTGTAGGTATAGATGACCACTGATGCCTGATTGGTTCGCACGCGCAGACCTATTTTCCCATCTGGGCTACTAACTTCAACCGGAACCTCCACCTGCTCCAAAAGCCATGGATGGTCGTAACCTTTCACAAGGATATTCTGAGGATGTTGACTGTCAAAGCCCTGAGCAAATCTTGCTCTCTCCCTAAAGTCAAACGGCGTTCCCGTCACATCCTCCAAGACACCTATTGGCAGATCATCCTCACCAAGCGGAGCATAGCGATTGGCCGCAATCCGAATTTCATGGTCTGCTACTGACTGCTGAAAATCCCCCGTTAAGTTGAAATAGATGTGATTGGTCGGATTGAAAATCGTATCTTTGCCAGACACCGCCCGGTAATCTACCGTCAACTCGTTCTGGTCTGTTAGACCATAAATAGCCTCAACCCTCACATCTCCTGGAAAACCATTGAAACCATCTTTTAGGACAATCCCAAAGGTCACTTGATTTTTTTCATGGTCTAGAAGGGCATCCCAATACTGTTCATTTGCCGTGTCAATCCCACCATGCAAGGTTCTACCAGGTTCATTTTCTGTGAACTGATAACTGGTTCCCTTTATCTCAGCCTGAGCACCTGAAATACGCCCCGCTACTGGGACAATGCTTGAACCAGGGTACAAATCTGTCTTACGGTAATCATCATCCGACTTGGCAGCCAAACTGACATTCCGTAAGCCACCATTTTCATCTACTGGCAAAAGCACTTCTACCACTCTGGCACCAAAATCTGTCAGACTAACCTGCATACCATTTTTATTTTTTAAGCAATAGAGCTTCGCTTTTTCACCAAAATCTTTTACATCAATCATTGCTTTTCCTCACAAAATCAAATGAGGGGAGGCAATCAACTTGCTTCCCCTCAGGATACTTAAAGCCTATTTAAAGCTAGTATTAGCTTGCCATAATACTTTGGAATAACCCTCGCTCTCTTATTTCTAGGCTCGGGCTAAACTAGTCCACCGGACTAGTTTACTCCTCATCATCTTCATCGCTTGTTAGTAGGCTGTTGACGTGTACGAGGTTGCTTGTGCCGAATTCCACATAGTCAACTGCTTCACCTAGTAGGACGCCGTTCAAGAAACCGATAACCATAGGCATGTTCATCCCCGCATAGAGGTCAAACTGTCCACCGTCAATCAATTTGCGTGAAACAACATTGGCTGGTGTGCCACCCAACAAGTCAGCGAAGACAACGAAGTCATCTAAATTAGCAACTGTTTCTTCAAATTTCTTCTGGAAGTCTTCTGGACCTTCTTCTGGCAAGAGGCCTACTGTATAAATGTCCTCCTGAGGACCCATAATCATCTCAGTAGATTTTTTCAATTCCTCACAGAAGAGACCGTGACTTACTAAAATTAAATTCTTAGCCATATCTTACGCCATACCGAATACGAAGTGACCGATTGCAGAAAGTCCAACCGCAAGTGCGATGATAATCAAGATAGCTTTAGTAGAAGTCATGCCTTTACGGCCAAGCAACCAGAATACAAATCCTGTGAAGATTGCTGGAACCAAACGTGGGAAGATTGTGTTGAGCAAGTCTTGAACATCAATCACTTTTTCACCAACAGTTGGAGCCCAAGAAACTTCAAAGTTGATCATTGTTGCAATCAAAGCACCCAACATGAACACACCGAGTACAGAAGCTGCATCAACTAGAGCAGTCAAACGGTCGCGCATGGTTGTGATTAGTTTAGTACCTTCTTTATAGGCAATTTCCAATTGTTTCCAACGGAAGATGTCATAAACAACTGCTACAGCCACCCATAGGAAGATACCAACTGGTGAACCTTGACTAGCCATAGTCGCTGCAACAGTACCCATGATTGCTGGAACCAATGAACCAAAGATTGAGTCACCGATTGGTGCAAATGGACCCATCAAACCAGTCTTGATACCGTTAACCGCATCTTTAGAAGCAACACCGTCGCTTTCTTCCAAAGCCAAGTCAATACCTGTGATGATGGTATGGAAGAATGGTGAAGTATTGAAGAATTGCGTATGCAATTTCATCATTTCTTTCAATTCAGGTGTGCCGTCTCCGTACATTTTACGAAGCTGTGGCAAGATCATGTAAAGGTAACCTGAACCTTGCATGCGTTCATAGTTCCAACCAAGTTGGTAAGTGAACAAGCTACGTTTGTTAATCTGATTAAAATCTTCTTTTGTTAATTTGTAATTAGATTTCGTCATCGTCAATTTCCCCACTTTCTGAATTTGATGGAGCAACTACTGCTACTTTTTGGCTGTTGATATAGTGTAAAACTGAAAGGAAGATACCAACAATTGCGATACCAATCATTGACAAGCCTTTGAAGTTGTTTACAAATGCTACACCAGAATCTTCTGGAAGTGTACCAACGATGCCAGCTACAGCGCCACCCAATGCAGATACGTTACCGTAAAGAACAGTCAACATAGCTGTAAGGGCAAAACCAACTGCCAAGTAGTGAAGGTTGCGTTTAAGAGGAAGGTAGTGAAGAAGGATAGCGAAACCAAGACCTGGAAGCATACGAGCAGCCAATGTCAAACCGTTTGCAACCCATTGATATTGTTGGATAGCTTGTACCATTGCATCTACGAATTCACCACCGAATGTAAGAGCAAGGAATACAGGGAGTGCACGAGAGAGTGCCCATGGGATAGCACCGAGAAGGTAGTTACGTTCGATTGCTGCGTAATCAAATTTTTCAACAGCTGCATCCACACGGTGTGCGAAGTAAGTAGTTGAGAAACGACCAGCAATATCTGTATAGACAAGGAGTGCTGCTACTGGAACCGCGATTGTTGCTACAGCTAATTCTGGATCAATACCTTGTGAAACTGAGAAAGCTGTCGCAAGAACCGCACCAGAAGTTGCGTCGATACGAGATGCACCACCGAAAGTACCTACACCAAGTACCATCAATTGAAGAGCAGCTCCAATCGTCAAACCAGTTGCCATGTCACCCATGATCAAACCAGAGATGAACCCTGCGAAGACTGGAGAACCAGCTGACGATACAATTGTCAACTCATCACAAATCTGATAAGCAGAGTAGAGCGTTAGAAGTAATATTTGCCACCATTGCATAATAGTGAACCTCCTTTAAAATTTTTCAAAAATATCCGAAGTTTATCTGACCTTATCCAAGAGTGGCATAAAGTCTTTTGGCGTGTCGCCTGGTACCATTTGAGCGATCAATTTCACTCCTTTAGCAACCAAGGCATCAAAGTCCGCAATGTCCTTGTCTACAACGTTAATAGAGCGAGTAACAGAGCGAGTTTCTGGTGATTGAGACATATTACCTACGTTCAATTCTGCCAATTCCACTCCATATTCAACTAAGCGGAGGAAGTTTTCAGGACGACGGGCAACAATCAAAAGACGTTGGCTATCGTACTTACCTTCCTTAATGTTGTTAGCAGCTTTTTCTATTGGTAAAATAGATAGTTTTACTCCTGCAGGGCAAGCTAATTTCAAGCCTTGCTTTTCAATATCATTTTGAGCCACAGCATCATCGATAACCATGATCCGACTAATATTTAATTTAGTCGTCCAAAGGTTAGCAACCTGACCGTGAATCAAGCGACCATCAATACGTGTAGCAATAATTGCCATACAATATTCTCCTTTTCTTCATAAATCTTTCTGTTAGACACTCTCAAGGGAGTACCTATACTTCTTTATAAACGGGTTCCTGTGAAAAGCTAATCTTCTCTCTATACTGTCCTTCCGTCTCAAAGACGACTATTTCATTTTCTCCTTTCTTTAAGTATCCTTTTGGTATATAGAGATAAAGGATTGGACCTTTTTCCCAGAAACGTCCGATATTTACATTGTTAACAAATACAACACCCTTACCAAAACCTGTCATGTCCAAGTAAGTGTCTGCCAGGTCTTCTAGTTCAAACTGGTAGCGATAGAAGGCTGGTTGCCCCTCCTGCCACCCTTTTGTGAAGTCTAGTCCAGAAATATCATCCAGTGGCAATGGGTACATATCCCAATTACCAATGTAGTGCAAGTCTGCTATGGCACCACGACCCAAACCTTTGGATTGTGTCGGTGCAGTCAATTTATGACCGTAATTGACTCGTCCCATGTTTTCAACTAATACTGCTAGTTCAACCTGGTTAGACTGGAACTCTAATTCAATATCTTCACCAATTTCTGTCTGATACTGGGTTGTAACCAAACGACCATCGGCATAGACCTGAATACGATCTCGAGCATCAATGACACGAAGTCGCTCTGCCTCATCCTTATCACGTTCTAGCCGTGTTTTATAAAGAATATAGCCTGTCGATTGACCCAACTCTTCCATATTTTTTGGATAGAAGCTAGATGAGTAATCGCTTACATTTTCTGCTGTAGAAAATAGACCAACCTTGTCCTTTAACTCTACTGCTGGATATGCCTTGGCTTCCTTAACCAGTGGCTCCGCATAGGACAAATCAGGATAGGCTTCTTTCATACGTTTTTGTAAGGCATAGAATTTCTTAGTTGGGTTACCAGCCTCATCTAAAATCGCATCATAGTCATAAGAAGTCACCTGTGGCAAATCAATCTGACCCCGAGCCGAGCAACCATTCATGAAGCCAAAGTTGGTTCCTCCGTGGAACATATAGAGGTTAATCGAACCTAACTCAATACATTCCATAACAGCGTCAACCATCTCATCTGGATCGCGACGAATAACTTCATCACCCCAGCGGTTAAACCAGCCATCCCAGAACTCCATACACATGTAGGGCCAATCTTTGCCATATTCATTAAAGAAGGCCTGCATATTTGCAAAGTTTTCTCTAGCTCTCGAACCAAAGTTACCTGTCACAAAGATGTCGTCTTCTATCAAGGTCCCTGCTCGTAGAGTTGCCCGCCATGCACCATCAGAAGTGAAGAGCGGAGCTGTCAAGCCATGTTTCCTCATTAAACCTGCTACAGCCCTCAGGTATTCCTTATCCTCACCATAGGAACCATATTCGTTCTCTACCTGGAACATAAGGATATTGCCACCTTGTGCGAGTTGGAACTTGGCTAATTTAGGAAGAAGAGAAGCGTAATATTCATCTAAGTGCCTTAGGTAGCGCTCATCATGCGAACGAACCCTCAGCTCCTCCTGAATCAGCCAAGCGGGGAGACCTCCCCATTCCCACTCGGCACAAATATATGGGGAAGGGCGAACGATAGCATAAAGCCCCAAATCCTGCGCCAGCTGTAAGAAGCGCTCCAGATCCAGTATCCCTTCATAGCAAAACTCCCCTTTTTTAGGTTCGTGCATATTCCAAGGAACATAGGTTTCAACCGTATTAAAACCTAAAGCTTTTAAGTTATACAAGGAATGGTACCAGTCATCAGGATGCACTCGGAAATAATGAATGGCCCCCGATAGAATTTTAAAGGGTTGATGATCTAAGTAAATTTGATCTTTTATATAGAACTCTGTCATCTCGTCACCTTTATAATTATATACCTTTCTGTTAATATAATAACACTTTTTACTGGTTATGTCCACTACTTTTTTGAAATTTTTTTGAAATATTTTACTCTATTTGCCAAATCCTTGATTTGAAAGGGTTTTACAGCAAGTTTTTTTGATTTTTCAGTTATATATTTTGATTTTTCAGTCTTCATTTAGTATAATAATCGCTAGAAAGGAAGTTATAAAGATGAAAGTACCTAAGTATCAACTTATACAGAATGACTTACGTCAGCAGATTATTTCTGGTAAATTTGAAAATGGCGATAAATTTTACACAGAATCTGAATTGACAAAACTATTTAACGTTAGCTCTATTACGGTTATCCGTGCTGTAAATGAATTGGTTAAGGATGGCTACCTGATTCGGCAACAGGGCAAAGGAACCTTCGTTTCCCGTTCCCGCAAAGGGCGCTTGGTAGAATTCTCCGATATTGAAGTTTTCTCAATGGATAAGGATACCGTTGTCGTGCTCTCTTGTGAAAAAGGCAATGACCCTGAAATTCTTGAAAAACTCAACCTAGACAAGAATGATTTCTACTATAAGATTGTTCGTGTGCGTTCAGCAGAAAATACACCATACATCTTCCACAATTCCTATATCCCTCAACGATATATTCAAAATCCGGATGCTCCACTAGAACATTATCAGTCTATCTACCAACGATTCAAGTTGGACTACAATATCCATATGTCTGAGGAACCTTTTGTTGAAACAAATGAAATTGTTAGCCCTTGTCCAAAAGACGTTTCAAAACATTTGAATTTAAAAGCAACAGAACCTGCAGTTCTTCAAAATAAAACAACCACTCACAGCGCAAGTGGCGAAATTATGGAATATACTGAAACCTACAAGCACTGGAAATACTACAAATTCGAAATCACGGCTAACCACCGTTAAATGCAAAAAACGCAGACTTAACCATCTGCGTTTTTTTCTATTTCTGATGAATAATCTTATAACGAAACTGATCCGCTCTAGCAATACTCAGTGTAAACTCAATTATCCTATTTTTATCATTGTAGGTTTTTCTCACCAAATGAAGAACTGGACTGTTGTTAGGAATACTTAACATCTTTGCTTCATTATCCAAAGAAATACTTGCATAAAATTCTTCTTCTGCCAAACGAATGGTTTGGTCATAATCTTCTAAAAACAATTCATACAAGGGTAACTCCATCATTCTATCCGCAGATAAACTCGGAAATAGAGAGGCAGGAACATAGGTCCTCTCTAGCATCATTGGGATCTCATCAGCCAGACGAAGGCGTTCTATTTCAAAAACCTCTTCACCCTTACGCAACTGTAGATGTTGAGCAAGATAATCAGTAGCTGGAACAGTCTGAAAAGACAGAATTGAAGTTCGGGGTTCCTTACCAATCTTTCTCATCTGGTCCGTGAAACTGTAGGACTGGGATAAATCAACAGCAGTATCCAAGATTTCTGAAACATAAGTTCCCTTGCCATGTTTCTTATAGACTAAGCCGCGCTTTTCCAACTCCTGCAAGGCTAGGCGAACGGTAATGCGACTGACCCCGTGTACCTGTGTCAATTCCCGCTCCGAAAGCAATTTTTCATTTGGAACCATCCTCTCACGAATAGCAACTTCTAGTTCATCGACTAACTGCAAATAAAGGGGTTTTTCATCAAATTGACCACTCATAGTATCCTCCTTTCGAATCTGCAAAATCTCTCACCATTATTTTACAACAAATTCACTATATTAACAAGATGTTGTAGAATTTGATTGATTCCAAATGAAAAAGAGCTGAGCAAGAACCGAAAATGGAATATGATTATAAGAGGGTCACTTCATCTGGTAGGGTAATGGTCTCCTTGCCTTGCTTATCCATCACTAAAATCGTTGACGGATAAAAGGGATCGAAGCGACTGTTCAAATCCAAAGCAATGGCATTCTTATAGCCTTCTTGGGAAAAGACCAGCGTAATTTTTCCCTTCCTATTTTTGATTGAAAAGCGGATTACACTTTTTAAGGGAATGACACCCTTTAAATAATTATCAATAAAGAACCAGAAACTATCGATAACTTCACCAGGAAGTGAAGTTACAACTCCAAAACTAGCGTAACGGCCATTGGTTTGATTAAATGCCATGCTCTACTCCTTCTTAAATGGTAAGAAAAAAACCTGCAAAACAGGATTTTCTTTTCTAACTTTATCTACTTCTCAGTTCTAAATAGCGTTTGTACCAGATATTGACATAGGCTGGAGAGAAAGGACCTCGCTGATTATTGATCCAATCAACCAGAATCTTGACATTTTCCTTCAAAATAAAATCAATATCATCTGAATAATTCATAGCCTTGCGATGTCTCTCGTATTCGTCCACATCCAAGAGCCTCTTCTCACCATCCGCAAAAACCTTGACATCAAGGTCATAGTCGATGTATTTGAGCGCTTCATTGTCGAGAACATAAGGACTTGCAAGATTGCAATAATAAGATACTCCATTTTCTCGAATCATTGCAATGATATTGAACCAGTATTTCTTATGAAAATAAACGATTGCTGGCTCTCTTGTTACCCAACGTCTGCCATCATTTTCAGTCACTAAGGTGTGGTTATTGACTCCAATAATAGCATTTTCCGTTGTTTTTAATACCATGGTGTCACGCCAAGTGCGATGAATTTCACCGTCATGTTTATAACTTTGAATAGTAATAAAGTCGCCTTCCTTTGGTAATTTCACTTTGTTACCAACTTTCTACTATTACAATTTATCTCGACTATTATACCATATTTTTTCAACCTAGGCGAAAATTTTTCTCAGAGATATTCACGAATGGCTGTTTTTATTGCATCAAAATCAAATCCCTTTCGGACTAAAGCCTGTGTCAAACGTTGTTTCAGCTCATAACCCTCATATTTTCGGCTGTATTTCCGATACTGCTTATCCAGCTCCTTGGCAATCAAATCTGCTTCATTTTCTTCATCTGAGGTCAATTCTAATGAACCAATACTCTGTTTGGCAAGCTCATAGGAAAAGCCCTTTGTTATCAATCCCTGAACCAACTTATCCTGTAAAGCTCGCAGGGGCAACTTAGATTGATACTTTCGATATAATTTTTCTGCAACCCTTTCAGCCAGGTCTGAAAAATCAATCTCAGCTAGTCCATCTTCAATTATTGATTTCGAAATTCCCTTCATCATCAATTTTTGACGAATCATTGCAGGTCCCTTGTCACCATTCAAGCCATTCTGACGGATATAGGTTTCTACATAGGCTTTATCGTCAATCCACCTATCTTCTTCCAAATTAGCAACAATTTTTAGGGCAGTTGTTCCCACTATCTCATACTTTGCCAGATAATCAAGAACTTCTTTTCTCGTTCTCTGCTTAAAAGAAATGAAATACAAGGCTAAATTTTTCCCATAGGAAAATTGGGCAAAATCCCGAATGGCTTGAAATTCCTCTTCTGTGATGTCCTGGTCCTTACTGAGCATGAAGCGAACAATGGTATCTTCTGTAATATAGGTGTTTTCCTGTCCTTCAACTTCTAAAAGATAAAGTCGTTTCTTCTTTTCAATTTTTGTAATTCTCATTCTTTCATTATACAGGAATTTTCGGTAAAATAATAATATGAATTTACAAGTAAACCAACGAATTCCCTTGAAAATCAAGCGAATGGGTATCAATGGTGAAGGTATTGGCTTTTATCAAAAAACGCTGGTCTTTGTTCCGGGTGCCCTCAAGGGGGAAGAAATCTATTGTCAAGTAACCTCTGTTAAACGTAATTTTGTGGAAGCAAGGCTACTGAAAATTAACAAGGAATCAAAATTCCGAGTCAAACCAAGCTGTGACATTTATCAAGCCTGTGGCGGCTGTCAAATCATGCACCTCCGTTATGACAAGCAACTGGACTTCAAGCAAGACTTGCTCCAACAAGCCTTGAAGAAATTTAAGCCAGCAGGCTATGAGGATTACCTCATTCACCCAACCATTGGAATGGATCAGCCAAGTCATTATCGGGCTAAATTACAGTTTCAAACCCGTTCATTCAAGGGGCAAGTCAAGGCTGGGCTCTATGCTGAAAATTCCCATCGCCTGATTGGTATTACAGACTGCTATGTCCAAGACAAGGAAACCCAGAAAATTATCAATAGGATTGCGGACCTATTAACCAAGCACCGTATCCCTATTTACAACGAGCGTAAGGAGCAGGGCATTCGTACAGTTATGGTTCGCAGAGCCCGTCAATCTGGTCAGGTGCAGGTCATTTTTGTCACCTCCTGCCAGGTCAATCTGACCAAACTCATTGAAGAAGTAACCAAGCAATTTCCTACTATTGTCACTGTTGCTCTAAACTGGAATAGGCAGAAGTCCAGTAATATATACGGAGAAAAAACGGAGATTCTCTGGGGCAAACAGGCCATCGAAGAAGCTGTTTTGGATTATGAATTCTCCCTGTCACCTCGAGCATTCTACCAACTAAATCCCCAACAAACGGAAGTTCTCTACGGAGAGGCAGTCAAAGCATTAGATATTTCTGGCGATGAAGACTTGATTGATGCCTACTGTGGCGTGGGAACCATTGGCTTTGCCTTTGCCAGAAAGGTCAAGTCTGTTCGAGGGATGGACATCATACCAGAAGCCATCGAGGATGCTAAGGCCAACGCCAAACGGATGGGGCTGACCAATACCCACTACGAAGCTGGGAAGGCAGAGGACATCATTCCTCAATGGTATAGGGACGGATATCGAGCTGACGCCTTGGTGGTAGACCCTCCTCGGACTGGCTTAGACGAAAAACTCCTTAAAACGATCTTGGAATACAAGCCTGCTAAAATGGTTTATGTATCCTGCAATGTTTCGACCCTAGCCAGAGATTTAGTTGAGCTGACCAAAGCCTATAAGGTTGAATACATCCAATCCGTTGATATGTTTCCCCATACAGCACGAACTGAGGCGGTTGTGAAGTTGAGTAGGAAATAGCATAGGGGGAAACTAAGAAGAGGATGATAGAAAAGTTAAGCTATAGGAAGCAGTTTCAAATAAAACAAAACGAATGCTACAGGGTAGAATTTTTTAACTACCTTGAGCCATTCGTTTTTATATTCGGCTATTTCCTCCAATTTTTCAAACGGTATATTAGACATTACTAAAGGACAAGGAAAAGTACTGAATGTCCTAGAACTACCTTATTTCAACGCCAAACTGAAAAGCTACCAATAATCTCATAAAGTCATTAAGAGAAATGCCTTGAAGATATCTTTTGGCTTATCCCCTAGTAACAAGAAAGAGAAGACAAAAAAGGTCCACTAGCGATGTTAACTGGCTCTCCCCCCTGCACTTGACAAAAAGTTGCAGTTACTAGGTTGAAGATTTTGGACGCTTCTTGGAAATCATACTTAACATGAATCCTTTCTAATGAATTGTTTAGTCGCTTTTCATTATAGGCCGTATGTACGATTTTCTATACTCAAAAAGCCTCCATAACCTCTATGGTGGATCTACCCACTACAGTCTTATGGAGCCGAAAAAAGCAAAAAAAGTAGCATTGCTACTCTTTGAAATATAAATCGGGAAGACAGGATTCGAACCTGCGACACCTTGGTCCCAAACCAAGTACTCTACCAAGCTGAGCTAC
>NZ_JBPPVC010000016.1:0-39184 GCF_053545015.1 Streptococcus sp. 32226D021BW
AATCGGTATCTGAGTCAATCTCTGAATCTGTATCTGAATCCATTTCAGAATCTGTATCAGAGTCCATCAGCGAATCCGTTTCAGAATCCGTCTCAGAGTCAATCTCAGAATCCGTTTCTGAGTCCGTGTCTGAATCAGTCTCAGCATCCGTTTCTGAGTCAGTTTCAGAATCCATCAGCGAATCCGTATCAGAGTCAGTGTCTGAATCCGTTTCAGAATCAGTATCAGAGTCCGTCTCTGAATCCATTTCTGAGTCAATTTCCGAATCAGTATCAGAGTCCGTCTCAGAATCCGTCTCAGAATCAATTTCAGAGTCGGTATCCGAGTCAGTTTCTGAATCCATCTCAGAATCAGTAAGCGAGTCAGTGTCTGAATCCGTTTCAGAATCCATCTCAGAATCAGTATCTGAGTCAAGTGTGGAGATTCATTCACATGGTCCTGGATTGGTAAACCCACCACTCCAACCAATAAATATTGAATCCATCTCTGAATCAATTAGTCAGTCACTGTCACTTTCCGAGTCCATCTCTGAGATAGTATCTGAATCAACTCCTTCAGTGGATTCACAGCTTCTTCGTAAGTCAGCAGTATTGCCAAATACAGGTGAGGAATCATCATCTTGGACTGGTCTTCTAGGAGCAGGTCTTCTCCTTGGTGGATTGTACAAACGACGCAAGAAAGAAGATGAGAAAGAATAAAAATAGTTTCTTTCTGACAGGATAAAAAAAGAAAAGTAGCTAGAGCAAAAAAGTGCTAGCTACTTTTTTTCAAGTTTTTAATTTTGTACTCAAAAAAGCTCTATAATCTCCAGGTGGAATTGACCACAATAGAAATTATAGAGCTAATTTATTTCTCAAATTCTGCCTTGCTCTTTACATCGCCGTATTCTTCAGCGACTTCTTTGCTGAGGATATCGGCGTAGCTGGCAAGTTGGATGTCTTGTCCGTATTTTTTACGGAGGGCAGTAGTGACCAAGCGGTAGGCTAGGTTGGCATTGCGGGATAAGATTGGTCCGTGGAAGTAGCTGCCGAAGGTGTTTTTGTAGTGCAGGCCTTCGCCGCCGTCTTCCTTGTTATTGCCATTACCATAGACCACCTTGCCTAGAGGTTTTTGGTTGTCAGCTAGGAAGGTACGGCCTTGGTGGTTTTCAAAACCGTAGTAGGTTTCGTTGAATTCATCATTGTGAATTTTGATGTCACCGATGTAACGGTTGTTGGTCTGGTTGAGGGTGTAGTGGCCCATTATACCCAGTCCGTCAATCTTGCGACCGCCAGCTTCGATGTAGTATTGACCGAGCAACTGGAAGCCACCGCAGATGGCCAGCATGACACCGTCGTTTTCGATGAAGTCTGCTAGGCTGTCTTTTTTAGTTGGTAAATCTTTTGCAAGAATGGATTGTTCATAGTCCTGACCGCCACCGAAAAAGGCGATGTCGTAGAAATTTTTATCAAATTCATCTGTCAGTGAAACGATGTCCACCTGAACACGAGCCCCTAGCTTTTCAGCTACATACTTGAGCATGAGGATATTGCCATTGTCACCGTAGGTGTTCATCAAATCACCGTAGAGGTGGGCGATGTGGAGATCATAATTGTAGTCTTTTTCAGGACTTTTTAATGACGTATAGACCATTATTTCATCTCCTTTCCAACGGCTTGGCGTTGAGCCAGCAGGTCACGGAATTCGAGCATAGCTGTATAAGTAGCTAAAATATAAGCATGCTGACTACTCGATTGCTCAATCAAGGTCATAATATCTTCCAGTTTCGGAGTTTCAGTAATCTGGTCCTCAGGATAGCCAGTCACACGGAGGCGACGGGCAATTTCAGATGAACGCACACCGCCCGCAAAGACTTGGGGAATGTCCATTTGGGTAATCTGCTCAAAGTCAGCATCCCAAATCCAGCTGGTATCAATTCCGTCAGCGTAGTTGGCATTGAGAAGAATAGATAGGCTAAAATCGTATGGAGCCAGTTTCATCATTTCAATAGCCTGGGTTGCACCGACAGGGTTTTTAATCAAGACCAATGTACAATCCTTATCGCCCAACTTAAAGGTTTCTTGGCGACCGAAAACTGCCTTGGACTTGTCAAAACCTGCCTTGATTTTCTCAGGAGATACGCCGAAAAATTCTGCAACGCTGACAGCTGCTAGGGCATTGTAGATATTATAGAGCCCGCCGATGTTAATCTTATAATCTTGACCGTCAATGGCAAAGGTAGAAGAGGTATTGGTGATTTCTTTTAGTTCGGTCAACTTGTAGTCCAGTTCAGGTCGGCAAAAGCCACAGTTGCTACATATGTAGCTGCCCAAGTTAGCGTAGGTATTGAGCTTGTACTGGATAATCTGTTGGCAATGCGGACAGAGAACGCCTTCGGTATTGTAATGGGCCAGGCGAGGCTCATGCTCTTCCGTCGCAAAACCGTAGTATTTAACTGGGTTGATAGCGGTGGTCGAGTTGAAAAGCGGGCTGTCACCGTTGGCTAAAATGGTCGCCTGTGGAGCCTTGGCAGCCCCGTCTAAAATCATCTGATAGGTGGTATAAATCTCACCATAACGGTCCATTTGGTCGCGGAAAATATTGGTAAAGACAATCAGGCTAGGCTTGATAAAGTCGGTCACGCGGGCCAGGCTGGCTTCGTCAATCTCCAAGACGGCAATCTTCTTGCCGTTTTTATTTTTTTTTGCAGATAAAAATGTTGCGGTAATTCCTGTGATCATATTGGCACCGCTGGTATTGGTCGTGATTTCTCCAAAGGCTTCTTGGAGGATGCCAACCGTAAGGGCGGTGGTCAGAGTCTTACCGTTAGTACCTGTCACAACAACGACTTCATAATCCTTAGCCAAACTATCTAAAATCTGTTTATCGAATTTGAGGGCAATTTTTCCAGGCAAGGTAGTTCCTCGGCCCAGTTTGTTGAGGACAAACTGGCTGGTCTTCCCTGCGGCAATCCCTAATAAAGTATTTATTTTCATGGGACTATTTTATCATAAAGGTCAGGGATTTTCTAGAACGGAGTATGTAGAAATACTGATACATTTCTGATGACTATTTGTAATAAATTTAATCCTATCTTCATCCTTTTCTAAAAAAAGAAAGAAAAAATGTGATATAATAGAAACGTTACCATGTACGAGTTAGGAAGTATGAGAAACCTATGTTAAACTTAAGCCAGTTACTGGATGCTGGGTATTGGTCAAGTCTGATTGCTAGTCCTTGGGTAGCTATCCTACACTTGATTGACATCAGCATCGTTGTTTATTTGATTTATAATTTTAGTAAGGCTATTGCTGGTACGAAGATTATGACCCTCATCCGTGGGGTATTTCTCTTTATCATTGCACAACTTCTTGCTAGTTTATTTGGTTTGCAGACCATTGCCTGGTTGATCAATCAGGTCATTACCTATGGAGTTATCGCAGCAGTTGTTATTTTTGCTCCAGAACTGCGAGCCATGCTTGAAAAGTTAGGACGGACGACCCATATTTTTTCAGCTAATACACTCAGTAAGGAAGAAAAGCTCATTGATGCTCTTGTAAAATCTGCAGCCTATATGTCACCGCGTAAAATTGGAGCACTTGTGGCAGTGGAGCAGGCTCAAACCTTGCAAGAATATAGGGCAACGGGTATCTCGCTGAACGCAGATATTTCGCGTGAACTATTGATCAATATATTCATTCCTAATACCCCCTTGCATGATGGAGCAGTTATTATCAAGGATGATAAGGTGGCGGTTTCCTGTGCCTACCTTCCCCTGTCTGAAAGTGCAGGTATTTCAAAAGAATTTGGCACTAGGCACCGGGCTGCGATTGGTTTGTCAGAGGTTTCAGATGCCTTTGTTTTCATAGTTTCAGAGGAAACGGGTAGTATTTCCATTGCTCATAATGGTAATTTCAAGCATGATTTGAGCTTGGAGGAATTTGAGGCTGAACTATGGACTATTTTCGGTTCTGACAATCAGGAGAAAAACACATTTTTGAAGCGATTGAGAGGGGGCAAACATGCAAGAAAAATTTAAAGCTGTAGGTCACTTACTTCTCTCATTATTCTTAGCGCTTTTGCTTTTTTTCTATGCGACTACTACCAACTATAAAAATTCAGAAACAGCCGCTCAGAATACGGAGTCAGAAACCTATGTTCATACCTTAAATAATGTACCGATAGATATTGAATACAATACCAGTGAGTACTTTATTTCAGGTTTCTCATCAACAGTGACTGTTGAGTTGAGAGGATCCAATCGAGTGCTTTTGCAACGGGAATCCGATGAATCTACGCGAACTTTTCAAGTTGTCGCAGATTTGAAAGAGATGAAGGCAGGCACCAATATTGTAAAACTCCACTTGTCCAACCTACCAGCAGGGGTAACAGCGACCCTGGCACCAGATGCTATTTCTGTAAAAATAGGTAAGCGTGTCAGTAAGGCTCTACCTGTTGAAGCTAAGGTTTATAGTAACCAGTTGGCAGAAGGTTATAGTCTTTCTAAGGTTTCCGTCAATGTCGATACTGTAAAAGTAACCACGGATGAAGAAACCATGGCTAAGATTGATCGCATCGAGGCAATCGCAGTAGATGTCAGCAATTTATCCGCTAATTATAGTGGGACAGCTAAGTTGCAGGCAGTAGATGGTGATGGCAATGTCTTGCCAGTTGTTTTATCACAAACAGAAGCCAACCTACAAATCACCATAACAAAAACGAAATAAGAGGTAAATTTTAAAATGGGTAAATATTTTGGTACGGACGGTGTCCGCGGAGAAGCAAACGTAGAATTGACGCCAGAATTGGCCTTTAAACTAGGTCGTTTTGGTGGTTATGTTCTCAGTCAACATGAAACAGAAACACCTCGTGTCTTTGTGGCGCGTGATACACGTATTTCGGGACAAATGTTGGAAGCTGCCTTGGTTGCTGGACTTTTATCAGCTGGGATTCATGTCTATAAACTAGGAGTGCTTGCGACACCGGGTGTAGCCCACTTGGTAAAAACTGAAAAGGCTAGTGCTGGTGTTATGATTTCAGCTAGCCACAACCCTGCTCAAGATAACGGAATTAAGTTCTTTGCAGGTGATGGCTTCAAGTTGGACGATGCCTTGGAGGCAGAGATTGAAGCTCTCTTGGATGCTGAAGAAGATACGCTACCTCGTCCATCTGCACAAGGTTTGGGGGATGTGGTCGATTATCCAGAAGGCTTGCGCAAGTACGAGTCCTTCCTAGTATCGACTGGTACTCAGTTGGAAGGGATGAAAGTGGCCTTGGATACTGCTAATGGTGCAGCCTCAACCTCTGCTCGTCAAATTTTTGCGGATTTGGGTGCTGATTTGACCGTTATGGCTGAACACCCAGACGGATTGAATATCAATGAAGGCGTTGGCTCAACGCATCCTGAAAAATTGCAAGAACTTGTCAAAGAAACAGGTAGTCAAATTGGACTTGCCTTTGACGGAGACAGTGATCGCCTGATTGCCGTTGACGAAAATGGTGACTTGGTTGACGGCGACCGTATCATGTACATCGTTGGTAAGTATTTGGCAGACAAGGGCTTGCTTGCTAAAAATACCATTGTGACAACGGTTATGTCTAACCTTGGTTTCCATAAGGCTTTGGACCGTGAGGGTATTGAAAAAGCAGTGACCGCAGTTGGTGACCGTTATGTGGTGGAGGAAATGCGCAAAGGTGGCTACAATGTTGGTGGTGAGCAGTCAGGACATGTGATTCTGATGGATTATAATACCACAGGCGACGGCCAGTTGACCGCTGTGCAATTGACCAAAATCATGAAAGAAACTGGTAAGAAGTTGTCAGAATTGGCAGCAGAAGTGACCATCTACCCACAAAAATTGGTCAATATCCGTGTGGAAAACAGCATGAAAGATAAGGCAATGGAAGTACCTGCTATTGCAGCTATCATTGAAAAAATGGAAGCAGAAATGGCTGGCAACGGTCGTATCTTGGTTCGCCCAAGTGGTACTGAGCCCCTCTTGCGTGTCATGGCAGAAGCGCCAACGGATGCTGAAGTCGATTACTATGTGGACACTATTGCTGATGTGGTCCGTGCGGAAATCGGAATTTAAACAGAAATCAATTATTCTTTGAGATGATTACATTGTCTAGATCTAGAAGATTGAGTAGGCTACTCTAAAGACAGTGAAAATAAATATAAAAACTGGAGTTTGGTTACTCCAGTTCTTTGATGTTGTGAGGAAAATATGAGTATTTTAGAAGTAAAAAATTTAAGTCATGGGTTTGGTGACCGCGCAATTTTTGAAAATGTCTCCTTCCGTCTCTTGAAAGGAGAACATATCGGTCTTGTTGGTGCCAATGGTGAGGGGAAATCGACATTTATGTCCATCGTGACAGGTCAATTGCAGCCAGATGAGGGCAAGGTTGAATGGTCACGTTATGTAACAGCAGGTTATTTAGACCAGCATGCTAAATTAGAAAAGGGTCAATCAGTCCGTGATGTCTTGCGGACAGCATTCGATGAACTCTTCAAGACAGAAGCTCGTATCAATGATATTTACATGTCTATGGCAGAAGAGGGAGCCGATATGGATGCTCTCATGGAAGAGGTTGGTGAGCTGCAAGATCGTCTGGAAAGCCGTGATTTCTATACGCTTGATGCCAAGATTGACGAAGTGGCGCGTGCGCTTGGTGTCATGGACTATGGTATGGACAAGGATGTGACGGAGTTATCAGGTGGCCAACGTACTAAGGTTCTTTTGGCAAAATTGCTCTTGGAAAAGCCTGACATCTTGCTTCTGGATGAGCCGACCAACTACTTGGATGCCGAACATATCGACTGGCTCAAACGCTACTTGCAGAACTATGAAAATGCCTTTGTCTTGATTTCGCATGACATTCCTTTCTTGAATGATGTGATCAACATTGTCTACCATGTGGAAAATCAACTCTTGACCCGTTACACAGGCGATTACTACCAATTCCAAGAAGTCCATGCTATGAAGCGAGCTCAATTGGAGGCGGCCTACGAACGCCAGCAGAAAGAAATCGCAGACTTGCAGGACTTCGTTAACCGTAACAAGGCCCGAGTTGCAACTCGAAATATGGCCATGTCTCGTCAGAAGAAATTGGATAAGATGGAGATTATTGAGCTTCAAGCAGAGAAACCAAAGCCGTCCTTTGATTTCAAAATGGCTCGAACTCCAAGTCGCTTTATCTTCCAGACGACAGATTTGGAAATTGGTTATGACCGTGTCCTAACACGTAAGCCGCTCAATCTGACCTTTGAACGCAACCAGAAGATTGCTATTGTCGGTGCCAATGGTATCGGTAAATCCACTCTTCTTAAAAGTTTGTTGGGTATTATTCCACCGCTCGGAGGCTCTGTGGAGCGTGGGGAGTATTTGGAACTAGGCTATTTTGAGCAAGAGGTAGCTGGTGGCAATCGTCAGACTCCGCTTGAAGCTGTTTGGGATGCCTTCCCAGCCCTTAACCAGGCAGAAGTACGAGCAGCCTTGGCTCGTTGCGGTCTGACATCCAAGCATATCGAAAGCCAGATCCAAGTCCTTTCAGGTGGTGAACAGGCCAAAGTTCGCTTCTGCTTGCTTATGAACCGTGAAAACAATGTCCTAGTTCTTGACGAGCCGACCAACCACTTGGATGTGGATGCCAAGGATGAACTCAAACGTGCCCTTCAAGCCTACAAGGGCTCTATCCTCATGGTCTGCCACGAGCCTGATTTCTATGAAGGCTGGGTGGACGATGTATGGGATTTTAATGAATTGACTTAAGAAACAAGCTGCCGAAAGGTAGCTTTTTCTCTTTCTTTATGCCATAATAGAATTAGCATGGTAAAGGAGGTAAAAACATGAAAAGAAGAGAACGAGGCCATATTGTCTAGGCCTCAAGCGAGGAAAGAAAAATGACAGATTATGTAAACTACAATCAAGAACGCTGGAATAGGGTTTCAGCTAGACAGGGGAATGCCTATACAGTTCCGCTCAGTCATGAGGAATTTCTTGTTGCCAAAGACAAGCCCTTATCCGTTTCTTTGACGGTTGGAAAGACCGTACCGCTTGACTGGTTTGAAAGAGCCCAAGGTAAGAAATTGCTGGGTCTAGCGTGCGGTGGTGGTCAACAGGGACCAATTTTTGCGGCTCATGGTTACCAAACGACCATTATGGACTTTTCCAAGGAACAGCTGGACAAGGATCGCTTGGTTGCGGAGCGGGAAAATCTGAACTTGCAGACGGTGCAGGCAGATATGACGCAAGCCTTTCCTTTTGAAGATGAGAGTTTTGACATCATTTTTTGTCCTGTTTCAAATGTCTATATCGAAGACCTGACAACGATGTGGCAGGAATCCTATCGGGTTTTGAAAAAGGGCGGGTTGCTCATGGTCGGTTACATGAACCCTTGGATTTACATATTTGACGGGGACGATGTTTGGGAACATACAGACAAAACCTTGGTTCCAAAGTACAGCCTACCTTTCAATGCACGACGATTAGAAGAAGCAGGACAAATCACGATTGATCCAGAATATGGCTATGAATTTAGCCATACCTTAGAAGAACAGATTGCTGGGCAATTACGAGCTGGTTTTGCCATAATTGACTTTTACGAATCCAAAGACAGCCGCAATCGCCTGTCCCAATTTGGCACAGATTATCTGGCTAATTTGTCTGTTAAGTTGTAACATTCATTGAGGCTCAGCCTTGCGTCCCATTGATTTTTTTCGCAAAATATATTTATATAATAAAAGGAGGACGGCACATGAGAAGAATACGTCAATTTATTTTTATAGTAGCTGGATTATCCATCTTTACCTTAACAGCTTGTCAGTCCACAGCTAACAATAGTAGTGAATCTTTGGAAGACTATCGAACAGAGTATGTTGGTGACAATAGTAAGGTAATCAAAATAACTAGTTTGCAAGATTACCCAACTGACTATCAATATGACCATATAGAGATTCAATCTGAGGAGAAGCCTTATAAATTGCGTGTTTTCTTGAAGGTTTCCAATTCGTCATCTGCTGTCGATACAGAATTACAGAAAAATAGCGATTCGATTTTTGATTTAATCGCTAACCTTGACCGGCTAACTTTTGTGGACGCAGATACCGAGCTAGACATTATTTCTTATACTCGAGAATGACCAGCCAGATTGCTGGTTCTTATATTTGTCTGAAAATTATAATGTTTCTAAAAAAGCTTGACAAGTTTTTAAAAAGGAGTATAATTAGAATTGTTCTAAAGAAAGTTTAGAATGATTATAATTTAGAGGTAAACAATTATGACAACTAAAGATTACGGCAAAGCACCATTTGTAACCAATATTGAAACAGCAACGCTTGAAAATACCAACTACCGCACGGCCCTTTGGACTGGGGAACTCTTGCAAGTTACCCTCATGTCTATCCCGGTCGGTGGTGACATCGGTGCAGAAGTCCATAATGAAAACGATCAATTCCTCCGCATTGAGCAAGGTCACGGCCGTGTTATCATGGGTGAATCAGCTGATAAGATTACGCTTGATACGGAAGTTGGACCAGAAGATGCTATTTTAATTCCAAACGGAACCTACCATAATGTCATCAACATCGGTCAAGAAGACCTAAAAATCTACTCTATTTATGGACCAGCCCACCACGCTCATGGGACAGTTCATGAAACCCAAGCCATCGCTATCGCTGCTGAAGAAGCAGAAGAGCATGGACATTAAGATGAACATTTTTCAACTTCAATCGGTCGGCTTATCGGACAAAGATAAGTCGATTTTAACTGACATTAGCTTTACCGTTGCAGCAGGCGAGCGATTGACCTTGGTTGGACCTTCAGGTAGCGGCAAAAGCTCTATCTTAAAACTCTTGGCAGGCCTGACTTCTGCGACCAGTGGGACTATTTTCTTTCAGGGGCGGGACATAGCAGAGCTGGATATGCCGAATTACAGGAGAGAGGTTTCCTATTGTTTTCAACAGCCAGTTCTCTTTGGCCAGACCGTCCAAGATAATCTCCAGTTTCCATTTACCATTCGTCAGCTGGCATTTGACCAGACCAAAGCCCTCAAGGCCCTAGAATCTGTTCATCTAGCACCAGAATTTTTAAGCAAGAAAATCATAGAACTATCTGGTGGAGAAAAGCAGCGAGTTGCCCTCATCCGCAATCTACTCTTCGAGCCCAAAGTCTTACTCTTGGACGAAATCTCTGCAGGCTTGGACGCCGAAACCAAGGCCATTGTCAATAAGCTCTTGGCAGACTACCAAGCCGCAGGAAATACCCTGATTGAAGTCACTCATGACCAGTCAGAGATTGATGCAGCCCAAAAAATTCTGAGAATAGAAGGAGGTCGGGTCCAAGTATGAACGTTTCAGTAGATAACCTGTCCCTAGCCCTTGTGTTCGGGCTGGTCTTGGTGGCAATTAGCATCAGCCAAAAGGAAAAACTGGGCTTGACCAAGGATATTTTCATGGCCGTTGTCAGAACTGTCCTTCAGCTGATTTTTGTCGGCTACATTCTCAAGTTTATCTTCCAAGCCTCCAATGTCTTTCTCAGCTTGGCAATGGTTTTGATTATTCTCTACAATGCCAGTGTCCAAGCCAACAAACGCAATCCCAATAGCAAGAAATCCCTGCTTCATCCCTTTCTAGCCCTGCTTGCTTCGACTGGTTTGACTCTGACAATCCTGATTTTATCAGGGGCAATTCAGTTTATTCCTTCGCAGGTCATTCCCATTTCAGGGATGTTGGCTAGTAATGCTATGACGGCCATCGGCCTGTCCTATCGGGCTATGTACAAGTCTTTCACAGACAACCGCCAACAAGTCTTGGAAAAATTAAGTCTGGGAGCAACTGTCAAATTGGCTTCACAGGATATTTTGCGAGAGGCTATCAAAACAGGTATGCAGCCCACCATTGACTCAGCCAAGACAGTCGGTCTGGTCAGCCTACCTGGAATGATGTCTGGTCTGATTTTTGCAGGAGTAGATCCGGTCCATGCCATTCGTTATCAGATTATGGTCATGTTCATGTTGCTGTCTGCGACCAGTCTGGCTTCTGTGATTGCCTCCTACGCTGCCTACAAAACTTATTTTACCGACAAGGCCCAGTTGGAGTTTGAATAAATTTGAGTGACCTTTCAATTTGACAGGTCATTTTTTACGAGATAAGTCAGAAAAAATATGATAAAATAGACTTACTTTGATATAGTCTTTTGGTTTACTTTTAGAACTAGGCAACGAGCCGCAGGCATAACTCAATGCTTTCTTGTTTCTAGGCATTGACTTGAAACAGTCTCCCAGACTGTTTCAATCAGGCAAGGTGAGTTCAAACACTCCAGTGGAGTGTTTGAAGTTGGAAATAAGGAAACGATGTTTCCTCGCTCGTCTAAGTAATAAAAGATAAACCAAATGACGATACTGAAAAGGAGAACACATGACAGTAAATTTTAGAGCAGAAATTGACAAACGCAAAGACGAGTTTCTAGCGGATCTCTTTGACCTCCTCCGCATCAATTCTGAGCGTGACGATAGCCAGGCAGATTCCCAGCATCCATTTGGACCTGGACCAGTGCGTGCCTTGGACAAGTTTCTAGAAATTGCTCAGCGTGATGGCTATCCAACCAAGAACGTTGACAACTATGCAGGTCAT
Source organism: Streptococcus sp. 32226D021BW (assembly GCF_053545015.1). Taxonomy (NCBI): domain Bacteria; kingdom Bacillati; phylum Bacillota; class Bacilli; order Lactobacillales; family Streptococcaceae; genus Streptococcus; species Streptococcus sp. 32226D021BW. The sequence goes on from NZ_JBPPVC010000016.1 coordinate 11,612, forward strand.
TTCGAATTCGGTGAGGGCGAAGAAGTCCTTGGTATCTTCGGTCACTTGGACGTAGTGCCAGCAGGAAGCGGCTGGAATACCGACCCCTACGAGCCGCAAATCATTGACGGCAAGCTCTTTGCCCGCGGATCCTCTGACGACAAGGGACCAACCATGGCTTGTTACTACGGCTTGAAAATCATCAAGGAGTTGGGCCTTCCGACCTCTAAAAAAGTCCGCTTCATCGTCGGTACTGATGAGGAGTCAGGCTGGGCGGACATGGATTACTACTTCGAGCACGTAGGCCTCCCATTGCCAGATTTCGGCTTCTCTCCAGACGCTGAGTTCCCAATTATCAACGGCGAAAAGGGCAATATCACAGCTTATTTGCATTTTGCGGGGGGAAATAGCGGAGCTGCTAAACTGCATTCCTTCACAGGCGGTTTGCGTGAGAACATGGTGCCTGAGTCTGCGACAGCTATTATCTCTGGCGACCTTGCAGATTTAGACAGCAAGTTGGCAGATTTCACAGCAGCCTATGGCCTAAAAGCTGACGCGGAAACCCTTGAAAACGGTCAAGTTCAAGTCACCGTCATCGGAAAATCTGCCCACGGTTCAACCCCAGAAGAAGGTGTCAACGGAGCAACCTATTTGGCAAAATTCCTCAGCCAATTCGCCTTTGACGGAGCAGCAAAAAACTATCTTGACCTGGCAGGACAAGTCCTTCTGGAAGACCACGATGCCCAAAAACTCGGCGTAGCCATCTACGATGAGCAAATGGGAGCTCTTTCTATGAACGCTGGTGTCTTTAAGTTTGATGAAAACTCATCTGATAACACCATTGCCCTCAACTTCCGTTATCCCAAAAATACCAACCCAGAAACCATCAAGGCTGGTTTGGAAAAACTGGGAGTAGAAGCAATCAGCCTGTCTGAGCATGGACACACTCCACACTACTGCCCAATCGATGACCCAATGGTCGCAACCCTCTTGTCTGTATACGAAAAACACACAGGCTTGAAAGGTCACGAACAAGTAATCGGTGGCGGAACATTCGGACGCTTGCTCAAACGTGGCGTTGCCTACGGAGCTATGTTCCCAGGAGATGTCAACACCATGCACCAAGCCAACGAATTTATTGAAGTTGAGCAACTCTACCGCGCAGCTGCCATTTACGCAGAAGCTATCTATGAACTTATTAAGTAATACATGAAGACGGGGATGCCCGTCTTTTTTAGGAGGAAATATGGAACTGAAAGAACTTTGTTTTTCAGACATGGAAATGGTCAAACAGCTCTTCTTGTCTGTCTTTAGCCAGGAACCCTGGAATGATGATTGGTCGGATGAGGAACAATTAGATTGCTACATAGGCGATTTACTGGGACACCCAAGAGCACTCTGTTTTGGCTTGTTTGACCAGGAAAAATTGATAGGGCTGTCACTTGGTTACATTCGCTATTGGTATGAGGGAACAGAGTATCGAATTGAAGAGCTCTGCATTTCCCGTGATTACCAAGGGCAAGGACATGGTGCTAGTTTTCTAGCGGACATAGAGAAGCAGTTAGCTGATAGAAAAATTGTTCATATTCTTCTACAAACCGAACGCAACCTTTCAGCCTATTCTTTCTACAAAAAATGCGGTTTCCGTGCCTTAGAAAAAGATGTGACCATGGTCAAGAAAGTAGGACATCATGGAACTTGCTGATATTCGTCAAGCCATCATTGAGGATGTTGCTAACCGAGACTTTACGAACAAGGGAATAGCTCCCCTTTTCCAAGCCCCTTCGACCGCAAAAATTCTCATTATTGGACAGGCACCGGGATTAAAAACACAAGAAAAAGGTCGCCTTTTTGATGATGCCAGTGGAGAGAATCTTCGGAAATGGTTGGGAGTAGATAGGGAATTCTTCTATGAATCTGGCTATTTTGCCATTCTTCCTATGGATTTCTATTATCCAGGAAAGGGGAGGTCTGGGGATTTGCCGCCTCGCAAGGATTTTGCGCTCAAATGGCACCCACTTATTCTGGACCAACTGCCAAAGCTTGAGCTGACCTTATTGGTAGGTAACTATGCTCAAACTTATTATTTGGAAAAATCCCAAAGGAACCTGACGGAGAGAGTGAAACATGCAGATGATTACCTTCCCACCTATTTTCCTTTGCCCCATCCGTCACCTAGAAACAATATCTGGCAGGCAAAGAATCCCTGGTTTCAAGCGGAAATCATTCCAAATTTACAAAATATACTTATGCAAATACTTGAAAAATAAGGCAAAAATGATACAATAATATAAAGATATTGTTTCTACCTTCAGAGGAGGTGCCGTATGAAAAAGTATCTGTTCTATTTATTAGGTTTCTTGCTTTTATTGTTCAGCCTAGGTCAGCCTGGCCTGGCACGAGCTGAGGGAATTCCAGCCCGTCCAATTGATACGACGGTGGTTGATGAAAACCAACTTCTTTCTAGTGAAACAATTGCCAACATTGACCAGCTCAATCAGACCTGGGCAGCAAGTGAGCAGCAGTTACAGGTTGGGATCTATGTGACGGAAAGTCTTTCTACTGATATTGAAAGTCTAGCCAACGCAACCTTTCGTGACTGGCAGGTCGGCTTTGCAGGGACGGACAATGGCATTCTCTTGGTGATTTCTATTGCCGACCGAGAATTTCGGATAGAAACCTCTGACAATGCAGCAACGGTGTTGACAGATGTGGAAGCCAAGGATATTTTGGAAAGTGCTAGGGAGTTTTTCCGTCAGGAAGACTATGATGGAGGAGTGACCTATATTGTCCAATCCATCGGAGATCGCTTCTACGGGACTAGTCTGGGCCAAGAACAGCTGGCTGCCATGGAAGAAAGGACCAGTGCAGAAAGTGATGATTTTGTCTGGTTTATGATTTTTATTCTCGTGATCATCATCTTTATGATTATTGATAAATCCAGCCGTGGTGGAGGAGGTCCAGGCAATCTGCTTTGGATGTTGGTAGATGACCACCATCATTACCACAACAATCATTCCTCCCATTCTTCATCATCCTATGGTGGAGGTGGTTGGTCTGGCGGCGGTGGTGGCGGTGGCGGAGCCTCATCTGGTTGGTAAGAAAAGAAAGGAAAGTCTATGAAAAAGAAATGGTTTGCTATACTAATCCCGGTTTTCGCTCTGCTATTTTTAGGAATGGGGGCAATCGGTCAATACAATGGGCTGGTTGATAGCCATGCAGAAGTGGAAAATGCCCAGGCCAATGTGGATACCCAGCTCCAACGGCGCTATGACCTAATACCGAATGTCGTGGCAGCGGTCAAGGGAGCTATGGAGCATGAGGAAGAGATTTTCACTGCCATTGCGGATGCGCGTGCGAAAATCGGCTCCAGCCAAATGGGAACCAGCGACTACAATCAGGCACAAAGTCAGCTGGATTCGGCAGTTTCACGTTTGCTGATGGTGACGGAAAATTATCCGCAATTAACAGCCAATCAACAGGTATCTGACCTCATTACCGAGTTAGAGGGGACTGAAAATCGGATTTTGGTTGCACGCAAGGATTATAATGCGGTGGCAACGGCCTACAATAAAAAAATCAAACGGTTCCCGACTTCCCTCTATGCCAACCTATTTGGCTATGAAAAAGTCGACCTGTTCCAAGCTAGCACAGATGCTGCGACAACAGTTCCAAGTGTGGATTTACAAGATAACGAATAAAGAACTCGGCTCCCTGAGCCGAGTTCTTATTTTATGGATTGATCCAAACACCAGAAACGTAGTCATCTGACAGTGTGGTCTGGCTGATAATGTTTTTAGCCTCCATATCATAGATAAGGAGTTGATTTGCCAAAATTATCATTAAGCGCTTGTCATCGATTTGACGGATATGGTCGATGTAGTGGGGACGGGGATTTAAGTCTTTCAAAGTATGGTAGGATTGCTCACCAGTTTGGGTATTGTAAATAGTAAAGGAAAGTGGGCTAAACATACCATTTTGATGTTCGATGAGGAGAAGCTTCTGGTCTTTGAGAGCATGGAGTGTGCTTGGTGAGGGGTGTTCTAAAGTTATTGACGAAAATGTTCTTGTTTTTGTATCAAAGGCCAAGAGTTCGGATGACTGTTCAATGTCCTCATACTCACTTGTTTTTTTCCCTAAATTTGAGAGATAGATGGTTCCATTGACCAAAAGTCCTTCTCCTGTGGCAATGGTATTGTCGTACTTAAATACCTCTTGCTTTGAAAAATCGTTCTTATCAAATACAATCAAGACATTTTCTTCGGGTCCTTCTTGGGTAAAATCTTTCACAAAGCCAGTTAAATAGACTGACGTTTGGTCTACCATGACTGGAGCATTTGGTATGAAGTCATCGTTGAGGACAAGCGTTTGAATGGCTTCAAATTGCTTATCAAATTGCGCAAGCGTATGATAAGCACCTGCTGTATAGAAATGGTTTCCATCTGTGCCACTGATTGAGGTACTATGTTTGCTAGGCTTTCGCAAAACAGTTCCATCCTGAAAGTCAATGGAAATGAGATTATCATGGACAAATTTCTGATGGTCATTGCCAAAGACCAGGTAGCGATCTTCGAGGATGTAATTTTTACCTGAGCCAAAATACCCCTCTGAATTCATTTTCTGTGTATGAAGGAGTTGAGGCTCTTGACCATTTAGCTGAAAGGCTTCGACCTTACCGGGATAAACCAAGTAGAAATCCGCATTCTCAGTCAAACTTATTTTGTTGTGCTGGTAGGCATAGAGTTTCCAGCCGATAAATGGAAAGACAAGACAGGATAGAAGGACAATACAAATAAGAAGTTTTTTCATGGGAAGACCTCCTTTCACTGTTTAGTATATCTAAATTTGTCATCTTAGGCAAGAAATTATGTGTTAATATACAAATAAAGTCATGCAAGTTTTCTTACATGACTTTTGTTCTTATTTTCCAAGGCAGAATTGGCTAAAGAGTTGGGTGATGAGTTCGTCTGGAGCAGCATCCCCTGTGATTTCTCCCAAAATTTGCCAACAGCGGGTCAGGTCAACTTGTAACAAGTCTACTGGCATGCCCATTTCCAGCCCATCGTTGACAGCTTGTAGGCTTTGGACGGCTTGCTCAATCAGGGAAATATGGCGGGAATTGGAGAGGTAGGTAGCATCTTGCTCTACCAGACCAGCATTTTCAAAGAAGAGTTGGTTGATTTTTTCTTCAATCTGGTCAATGTTCTGGTTTTTCAAGACGGAAATGCGAATGACATCTTCAGGCAGTTGGTCTGCTTCAATCTGCTCTTCCAAGTCGGTCTTGTTGAGCAGGACGATACGGTTTGCCATATCAGAAATAGCTAGGAGATTGCGATCTTGCTCGGTTAGAGGTTCGGATGCGTTGAGGACAAGCAGGATCAGGTCGGCCTCCTCAAGGGCTTTTTTGGACCGTTCCACACCGATTTTTTCAACGATGTCGTCAGTTTCTCGGATACCTGCTGTATCAATCAGCTTGAGGGGGACGCCTTTGATGTTGACGTATTCTTCGATAACGTCGCGTGTTGTTCCAGCGATATCTGTAACGATGGCTTTTTCCTCGCGGAGTAGGTTATTGAGTAGGCTGGATTTTCCCACATTTGGACGACCGATAATGGCAGTTGCGATGCCTTCACGTAGGATTTTTCCACGGCGGGCGGTGCGGAGGAGATTTTCTAGAAGAGCTTGGAACTGGAAGGTTTTCTCGCGGACCAGCTCTGTCGTCGCCTCCTCCACGTCGTCGTACTCAGGGTAGTCGATGTTGACCTCGACCTGTGCCAGCGTGTTGAGAATCTCCTGGCGCGTGTCGTTGATGAGTTGGGAGAGGGAGCCGTCAAGCTGGCGGACGGCATTGTGCATGGCCTTGTCGGTCTTGGCACGGATGACATCCATGACGGCTTCGGCCTGGGTCAAATCTACGCGACCGTTGAGAAAGGCCCGCTTGGTAAATTCACCCGGCTCAGCCATTCGAGCACCCTGGCGAATCAGGAGTTGGAGGATTTCGTTGGTAACGGCGATGCCTCCATGAGTGTTGATCTCAATGACATCTTCGCGCGTGAAGGTGCGAGGGGAACGCATGGCTCCGATCATAACCTCGTCCAGAATCTGATTGGTTGCGGGGTCGATGATATGGCCGTAGTTGAGGCTGTGACTGGGCACGGTCGCTAGGTCTTTTCCTTTGAAAACCTTGCTGGCAATGGCAAAAGCGTCCGTCCCAGACAGGCGGACAATTCCAATGGCTCCCTCTCCGAGAGGGGTAGAAATAGCGGTAATGGTGTCGAATTCTTTAGTAATCATTTTAGTCCTTTTATATAGCGTATTTACAAGGTTTTGCTCCCAATCCGCTCCAAATTTTTAAAAAAGAGTTTTGCTTTTATTGAAGTTTGGAACTTTTTCTTTTTATCTGAGGGTTATTAGCTCTCAGTATCTACAATTGTTCCTTTGGTTTAGTGGGGATATTTACTGGAACAGACTGTATTACCTTGCAGTTATTAAATCTATTTAGTTTTTTATTCTACCATTATTCAGGGTAACTGTCATAACTGACTGCCCACATTATTTTTTGACGACATCATAACATTTAGGGCTATTACAAGTCTTATGTGTGGCTGATTAAACTGGTTCCTAAGAGCCAGTTTTTTGCTTATCATGTTCAACCGCTAAAGAATAATGCTTGCTGACCTCAGTATAGTAGCTGACCACCAGACCTGACAGACTTCCTAGAAAGAGTATGCCGTAAATGGCTAAGATAATGCTGATAATCCGTCCCAAAGCAGTGGTGACCAGCAAATCTCCATAACCAACAGTCGTCGCTGTCACAAAGCTATACCAAAGACTGTCCCCATAGCTAGTAAAGTCAGGCTCCAACCAGAGCAGTAATCCAGCTGCTAGAAAGATAAAACTGAAAAAGGAAGTGAGAAAAGTGGCAAAACCAGTCACTCTCAAGATATGCCAAATGATGCGAAGGCGGTGGATTTGTTTCTTATTTTGTAGCATTTTTTCTTCTTTCTGCGATATAATCTAATTTACTCTGCCGACTGCGTTTCTTAAAGAGAGCCTCGGCAGACATGGCTTCCTGCTTGCTGGAAAAGGCTTCCTGATAGACCAGGCTGACAGGCAAGCGTGCGCGGGTGTACTTGGCCCCTTTCCCACGATTATGGGTAGCAAGCCGCTTTTCCACATCCGTCGTATAACCAGTATAAAGACTTCCGTCGGCACATTCCAAAACATACAAGTAGGCCTTATTTTCCATAATAAATCTCACGAATGGCAGGAGTATAGTCGCCATTTTCCCCATGGACAACCAGAGGTGGCAGGATATGAAGCCCGTCCACCGAGCCGTCCTTGATAGCTTCAATCAGCAACATATTGGCCTCCTTGCTGGCCTTGGGATAGACAAACTGGATGCGTTTGGGAGCTAGCTTGTAGGTTCTCAGTGTGTCCAAAATATCTAAAAATCGATCGGGTCTGTGGACCATGGCCAAGCGACCATTGGACTTGAGTACCTGTTGGGCCACCTGACAAATGCTGTCTAGGTTGGTCGCAATCTCGTGTCTGGCTAGGAGATAATGCTCGCTTTCATTGAGGTTTGAGTCTTTATCTACCTTGAAGTAGGGAGGATTGCAGAGCATCAAATCCACCTTGGACCGCAGTTCATACTGGGGAAGGTTTGCCAAGTCGTCATTGATGACCGAAAGTTGTTCCTCCAAACCATTGAGGGCAATGGAGCGGCGGTTCATATCCGCCAAGCGTTCCTGTAATTCAACCTGAATAATCTGGGCCTGGGTGCGTGTAGAGGCAAAGAGGCCCACCGCCCCATTTCCGCTACAAAGGTCAACGATCAGCCCCTTCTGAGCAGGCATTTTTGGAAAGCGAGAGAGGAGGACGCTGTCAATCGAGTAGCTAAAAACCTCCCGATTTTGAATAATCTGAACATCTGTCGAGAAGAGCTGGTCAATCCGCTCCCCGTCTAGTAAATCAATTTTTTGCATAGGTTTATTATACCATCTTTGGTTGAAAATCACTGTATATTTTGAAACAAAAAGAGAGCGAATACCCCGCCCTCAATCCTTAAGCAAATAATTCTACCCAAGCCCCAACAAGCAAGAATGCGATGCAGAGATAGATTTGCCAATTTGCCCTCAGCATCCATTCTTTAGACCAAAAGGCACTGCGGGCTGTACCGACGAAAGCAAAAAGCAAGAGCCCAAGCCAGAGGGTAGGCCCCTTGTCTAGCCATTCTCCTATGCTACCTAATAACAACAATATCATCAAATAAAAGTTCAAACTCCGATAATATTCTTTATTAAATTCCTTAAACATATAAAATCCTCACAATACAAAAAAGTAAATGCTTGTCCAAGCGACAATAAAACTAATCGTTAGACAAATTTGCCATGTTTTTTTAATCCAGCTACGAGGTTTGAAGAAGGCAAGGTAGCCGACATAAAGTCCCAAGGCAAATTGGATGAAATCGAACACCCCAAAGATTCCCTTTGTAACTACGAAACTAAAGGTCACTAAACAAAGTAGGGAAAAGTAAAATTCCCAAGTCAGATAAAATGCTATATTGAAGTTCTTAAACATAGTAGACTCCTTTCTACTTACCCAAAATGAATTTCAGATAAATAATCACCACGATTGATCCTATATAGAAGATGTAGCCCATGCGAGTGAGCTCCTTTTCTTCCTTGAAGAAGAATACCCGAATGGCATTGATAAAAATAATCAGACAGGCTAGTAGGCTATACCATGCAGGAGTTTGGGAAGGGTCTATCAAAATGTCTGAAAGAAAAAAACAAGTCCAAAAAATCATAGAATAGAAGGCACTGTAACGATAGAAATGCTTGTTAAACTGGAATTTCATAACAATCACCTCTCCTTCTTTTATTATATAAAATAAATTATAGGTTTAAAAGTATTTATTGGTAAGTCCAGCCTAGTCTAGTTATAAAGAAAAACTATAACAAGGCACCCTATTTTTCTATAAGCATTTTTTGAGGTTTTTCACACCAAATCTCCTATTTCATGCTAGACTATATTGTAAGTTAGATTGGAGTAGATGTTATGACAGATTATAAGATTGATACGATTTTAGCGCATACGGGCATCAATAGTGATGAGAAAACAGGGGCCTTGATTTCCCCTATCCACCTTTCAACCACCTACCAGCATCCAGAATTTGGTCAATCAACAGGCTTCGACTACACACGGACCAAAAATCCTACCAGAGCTAGCTTGGAAAAGACCTTAGCTGCGATTGAAAAGGCTGACTATGCCCTAGTGACTAGCTCGGGTATGGCTGCTTTGGTCTTGCTCTTTAACGGTTTCCCGGTCGGTAGTCAAGTTGTAGCGGCGCGTGACCTCTACGGCGGTTCCTTCCGCTAGTTCAACGAGCAGGAGCAGTTGGGGCGCTTTAGTTTCACCTATGCTAACACAGAAGAGGACTTGTTGGCTACCATCACAGACCAGACAGACTATGTATTCCTGGAAACACCAACCAATCCCCTTATGGTCGAGTTTGATATTGCTAAGGTTTCGGCTGTCGCCCATGCCAAAGGTGCCAAGGTGATTGTCGATAACACTTTTTACAGTCCTATCTACCAAAATCCTCTCTTGCTTGGTGCCGATGTTGTCTTACACTCAGCGACCAAGTATTTGTCAGGGCATAATGATGTCCTAGCTGGCGTGCTCATGACCAATGACCTGGCACTCTATGACAAGCTCTTTTACGACCAAAATACAACAGGTCCGACCCTCTCGCCACTAGATGCCTACCTGCTCATGCGTGGACTCAAAACCCTATCGCTTCGAATGGAACGAGCAACACAAAATGCACAGAAAATTGTAGCGTATTTGGAAAATAGCCCAGCAGTTAAGCAGGTTTATTATACAGGTAAGGGAGGTATGATTTCTGTAAAGGTAACAGATGAAAGCCGCATTCCTCATATTCTCAATACCTTGCAAGTCTTTACATTTGCAGAAAGTTTGGGAGGAGTGGAAAGTTTGATTACCTACCCGGCTACCCAGACCCACGCAGATATTCCAGCTGCAACTCGTCATTCTTACGGACTGACAGATGATCTTCTTCGTTTGTCAATTGGTATCGAGGATGCGGATGACTTGATTGCAGATTTAAAAATAGCCTTGGAGGGATAAGAGATGACCCAGTATGATTTTACAACAAGACCTGATCGATTGGGTCACCATTCAGAGAAGTGGAAGACGAGTGAAAAGGATCCAGAATTGCTCCAACTTTGGGTTGCGGATATGGATTTTGATGCCTTGCCTGAAATCCGCTCTGCCATTCGCCAGTATGCGGACCAACATATCTTTGGCTATCCCTATGCAAGTGACTCCCTCTTTCAATCCATTATTGACTGGGAAAAAGACCAGCACGGCTATGAGGTTGGAAGAGAAAGTATCGTTTTAATTGAAGGAGTGGTACCAGCACTTTCTGTAGCAATTCAGGCATTTACTGAAGAGGGAGATGCCGTCCTCATCAATACACCGGTCTATCCTCCTTTTGCCCGCACGGTAAAATTAAACAATCGTCAGTTGGTGACCAATTCCTTGCGCGTGGAAAATGGCCAATTCCAAATTGATTTTGAGCAACTAGAGCGTGACCTTGTGGAGCAGGAAGTAAAACTCTACATTTTCTGTAATCCTCATAACCCAGGTGGACGTGTTTGGTCCAAGGAAGAAGTGGAAACAATTGGCCAACTCTGTCGGAAGCATAAGGTAGTGTTGGTTTCAGATGAAATTCACCAAGACCTTACACTTTATGGAAACAAGCACCACAGTTTCAATACGGTGGATACAGATTTTAAAGATTTTTCGATTATTCTATCTTCTGCCACTAAGACGTTTAATATTGCTGGTACCAAAAATAGCTTTGCCATCATTGAAAATCCAGACTTGAGAAAGGCTTTCACGAGGAGACAGTTGGTCAATAACCAACATGAAATTCCAGCGATTGGTCTTATAACGACTGAAGCTGCCTTTCGCTACGGTCGACCTTGGTTAGCAGAATTGAAAACAGTACTTGAGAAAAACATTGACTTTGTGTCGGACTATCTGACCCAGCATACCAAGATAAAGGTCTTGAAACCACAGGGGACATATCTGGTTTGGCTAGATTTCTCAGCTTATGATTTGGAACATGTTGAAATCCATCGAAAATTAAGAGAAGAGGCAAAAGTTGTCTTAAACGATGGCCAAACCTTTGGAAAAGAAGGACTCAATCATGCCCGGCTCAATGCAGCCGCACCGTTTGAAACCATAAAAGAAGCTTGTCAACGAATCGCAAGAGTGTTTGGATAAAAAACAAGGATTAGGTGTTCGAATTTGATCACCTAATCCTTATTCTTTTGTGTTTTTCTAAATTCTGTCGGACTCATATGGAAATAGTTTTTGAAGGCTGAACTGAAAGTGAGAGGGTCTTGGTAGCCAACTGAATAGGCAATTTCGGTAATGTTTCTTGTTGGATCTTCTAATAATTGACAGGAGCGTTTCATTTTGATTTGTAAAATGTAATCTTTAATGGCATAACCAGTTTCTTGTTTAAAAATTTTGTATAGGTAACTACGACTTAGTGCTAAATGGTCTGCAATTTCGTTTACTTTTATTGGGCTATTGTATTGAGAATGAATGAGTTTTATTGCGTGGTGGACGTAATTCTTGGCGAGAGTAGAGGATTCTTTCAATGACTCATTTGGAAACTCTTGTACTAGCGCTGCAAGCAATTGGTTTAAATGACCGATGAGTATAAGTTCAGTAATCATTGGTAGGGATTGAACCTCTGTTTGATTGATATCGATCATTTTTTTTAATATTTCAGACTCAAGATGTGAATGTAAGAAATATTTTTCTAGGAGTCGGGTCTGAGAAAGAATCGTCTCAGCTCTAGAACCGCTGAAACCAACCCAAGTATAGGTCCAGGGCTCATTCTCATCAGCTTGATAAAAAATTGATTGATTTTTGGGGAGTACAAATAAATCCCCTGCTTGTAAATTGGTAGTTTCTCCATCAATGGTTATTTTCCCTTTTCCATTCGTAATAAAATGAAGAACATAGTTTTCCCGAATAGTAGGTCCAAAGGAATAGCCACTGTCACATTGTTCGGCTCCATAATGGTCAACGTTTAAGTCAAAATTATGACTATCAAATTCATTATAGATATTCAGAATATTCATTTCAATCCTCCTAGGAAACATTATACCATGTTTTAAAAACAAAAGATTATTAAGTAAAGCGTTTTCATTTTATATAATATAGCATGTAAAAGAGATAGGAGACGTGAATATGATTCAATACTCAGAAGAAAATCGCCTCTTCCACCTACAAACGAGAGAGTTTTCATACATTATTCAGATCTTGGAAACAGGGGATGTGGTTCATAGATATTTCGGAAAAAAAATTAAACAATTTAGTCCGGGAAACAAAATCACATATCTAGATCGTTCTTTTTCACCAAGTCCAATTTCTGGCAACAGAACCTATTCGATGGATACCTTACAACAGGAGTATTCTAGTAATGGTTTAGGTGACTTTCGAACAGCTGCCATTGACTTGCGAAATGAATTTGGTGTGGCCTTGGATTTAAAGTATAAGGCACACCGCATTCAAAAAGGGAAACCGAGATTAGAAGGTTTGCCTTCAAGTTTTGCCACTGAGGATGAGGTAGAGAGTCTTGAGATTGATCTCTACGATCAGCTAACAGACATTACAGTTACCCTTCAATACTGTGTATTTGAGAATGCGAATTACCTCAGTCGCTCTGCGAACATTCAAACTGGTCAGTATGCTACAAAAATCGAAAAGGCTTTGTCTTTTACCCTCGATTTTCCACATAAAGATTTTACAGTCCATAGCTTAGCTGGGCGTTATGCTTACGAGAAAGAGTGGACACAAACACCATTAACCAAAGGAAAATTTTCTATTGGAAGTATTCGTGGTGCCTCAAGTCATTCAAAAACACCTTTCCTAGCGTTGGCGGATCCAACAACAACCGAAGATAGTGGTCATGTCTATGCTGCTCAATTAGTTTATAGTGGAAATTTCGCTGGATTTGTTGAGGTAACACCACTAGAGACATGTCGTTGGGGTATGGGATTAAATGATGAACAATTTAGTTGGGAGTTAAGCAATCATTCTAGTTTCCAGACACCTGAAGTACTCTTATCATTCACTGATAAAGGCTTGACGGGAATGACACAAGACAGTCATGAGTTCATCAAAAATCATCTTGTAACTCCGAAGTTTAGTCATCAAGAACGACCAATTCTCATTAACAACTGGGAAGGAACATATTTTGACTTTACTGAAGATAAGATTGTAGAACTGGCTAAAACGGCTAGCCAAGTAGGAGTCGAACTCTTTGTACTGGATGACGGCTGGTTTGGTAAACGAAACAATGATGAGAGTTCATTAGGCGATTGGAAAGTCAATTTGGAGAAATTGCCAAATGGCTTAAATGGTCTTGCAGACAGAATCAACCAACTTGGTATGGAATTTGGTCTGTGGTTTGAACCGGAAATGATTTCAGTTGATAGTGATCTTTATAGGGAACATCCAGACTGGGCCATTCAAATTGACGGAAGACAACCAATTTACAGTCGTGAGCAACTGGTCTTGGATTTATCTAAGTCAGAAGTTTGTGATTATATTATTGATTCGGTCTCAAGCATATTGGAATCAGCTCCAATCAGCTATGTAAAATGGGATATGAATCGGAATATCACCAGTATGTCACCTGTTTATGCAAATCATCAACGATTTGAATTTCATCATCGCTATATCTTAGGACTCTATCGAGTGCTGGATACTCTAACCAAGCGTTTTCCAGACATCTTATTTGAATCCTGTGCTGGTGGCGGTGGTCGAAATGACCTCGGGTTGCTCTTCTATATGCCACAGGCTTGGGCTAGTGATAATACAGATGCGATCGGTCGCCTTTCCATTCAAGAAGGAACGAGTTTAATTTTACCTGCCTCTTCTATGGGAGCACATGTGTCAGCTGTTCCAAACCACCAAGTCGGTCGCATTACACCGCTTGCAACTCGTGGGAATGTCGCCATGATGGGAGGAGCCTTTGGGTACGAGCTGGATTTAACGAAACTTTCTCAAGTGGAATTGGATGAAATTCGTCAACAAATTCAAACCTTCAAGTCCATTCGCTCAACAGTTCAGGAAGGCTTGCTCTATCGCTTGAAAAAAACAAGCAATACATGGGCTGCAAACTATGTGAACAAAGATAAAAGTCAAGCAGTATTTACATTTGTCAAAATACTAGCTCAATCAGAAGCTCCGCTTTTACAAGTTCAATTAAAAGGACTTGACCCAGATGCCTTATATGAATGCCCTCAATTGGGAGAAACATTCTACGGGGATGAGTTGATGAACATTGGTCTTACAATGCCACATGTTCAAAAAGATTATTATAGTGTACAATATATTTTTAACAAAATCTAGGAGGATTTTATAATGAAAATGAAAACATTTTTAAAATGTGCATCGGTTTGTGCTTTTGCCAGCTTTTTGGTTGCTTGTGGGAATGCAAGTAGTAGCGATAAGGTAGAAATAGAATATTTCTCACAAAAACCTGAAATGCAGGCTACTCTGCAGGAAATTATTGATGAATTTGAAAAAGAAAATCCTACGATTGATGTTAAATTTTCAAATGTACCAGATGCAGGAACTGTTTTGAAAACCCGTATGGCCAACAATGAAGCGCCAGATGTGATCAACATTTATCCACAAAATGCGGACTTCAAAGCATACGCAGCGGATGGTCGTTTCCTAGAAATTGGAGATGATGCAGGTCTCAGTCATCTAAAAGATGGTGCTGTAACGCCATATCTTGTTAATGAAAAAAATTACACCCTTCCTTTGACAGCAAATGCCTATGGTATTTACTATAATAAAGATAAGTTCAAAGAATTAGGTCTCGAAGTTCCAACTACCTATGCAGAATTTGTGGCTTTGGTAGACAAAATCAAGGCTGATGGCAGTGCAGCCCCATTTGCCCTTTCATTGAACGATGCTTGGTCCTTGAACGGATATCATCAGTTAGCTTGGGTAACTGTTGCGGGTGGATTTGATGGTGCAGAAGATATTCTGATTCGTAGTGCAAAGGGAGCGATTCAAGATGATGCTACAACAAAAGCTGTCTTAGAACGCTTGCAACTGTTGACAGACAATGGACAAAAAGGGGCAACAGGCGCGCTCTATGCAGATGCGGTGGCAGCCTTTGCAGCAGGCGATGCTCTCATGCTTCCACAAGGTACATGGGCAGCTACAGCTGTAAATCAACAAGAACCAGAATTTGAATATGGTATGTTTACATTCCCTGGTGATAAAGAAGGCGGCGACTATACCATCGGTGCAGCTGACCTTGCTCTATCTATTTCTGCAGATACAGAGCACCCAGAGGAATCTAAAAAATTCCTAGAATACCTCTCTCGTCCAGAAGTGATGCAAAAATACTATGATGTAGATGGCTCACCAACTTCAGTTGAAGGTGTAGATACAGAAGGTAAGTTTGAAGAAACAGCTGGAGTTACACAATATGCTTTCACTGACAAACATGTAGTTTGGTTGCAATCTGAATGGGAATCAGAGGAAGAATTCTGGAATATTACAGTAGAAGCAGTGAAAAATCCAAATTCTACAGAATTAGTTAAGAAACTAAATGCATTCTTTGATCCGATGAAAAAATAAGACAAGAAAACTATAAGGAGGGCTAGATTAGCCTAGCTCTTCTTTATAGTTGCTTAGGGTTGGTTTGAAAATCCCCTAACTACTCCATTCAAACTGACCCTAAGCAACTATATTTTAGAAAAAAGGAGTACCATGATGAATCAAAAAGGTTTTATTGCCAAATATTGGCCCTATCTATTTGTTGCCATACCAATTGGCCTACAGTTAATCTTTTTCTTCTATCCCCTATTTACAGGTATCTATTATAGCTTGACGGATTGGAATGGATTGACATCTGATTTCAAACTAATCGGTATTCAGAATTACTTAGATATTTTAAAAAATCCTGATTTTTATACGTCTATGACTTTTACCATTATCTTCACCATTGGTTTGGTCATTGGAGAAATAGTTATCGGAATCTGGTTGGCTACCTTGCTTAATCGTAAGATAAAGGCGGTTGGTTTCTTTAGAACATGGTATTTCTTCCCTGCGGTACTTTCAACCGTTACTTTAGGCTTGATTTTTGTTCAATTATTCAACTATGGTTTTACACAGATTGGAGAAATCCTCCGTATCGATTGGTTGATGGAAAACTTGTTGGTACAGGAGAATACTGTTATCCCAGCAGTGATTTTTGTGGCACTATGGCAAGGTTTGGCTATGCCAGTTATCATTTTCTTATCAGGTTTACAGAGTATTCCAGAAGATGTGAAAGAAGCAGCTGCAATCGATGGAGCTACTCGTTCTCAACAATTTTTCAATATTGAACTTCCGTTCTTATTACCATCTATCAGTATGGTTTTCATCTTGGCAATGAAGTCAGGTTTGACAGCATTTGACCTTATCTTTGCACTGACAAGTGGTGGCCCAGATGGCAAGACAGAATCACTTGGTTTACTAGTCTATAACTATGCCTTTGTTGATAATAAGTTTTCGTATGCGAATGCTTTAGCGGTGGTCCTCTTTATCTTTATCATTGTGATTTCATTGATTCAGATGAAGATTTCTAAGAAATTTGAAGTATAGGAGAGTAAATATGAACAAGCACAAACAGAAAAATTGGTGGGTTTACTTAGTTCTCTTTAGTGGGATATTGTTCATGTTTATTCCACTATTGGTAACCATTATCAGTTCTTTTAAACCAACAAAGGAAATTACAGGAAATTTCTTTGGTTTGCCACAAGAGTTTACATTGAGCAACTATGAACGCCTGTTTAATGATGGGATTGTACAATATTTTGGTAATTCAGCCTTGATTACGATTGTAGCAATTGGCTTGATTCTACTTGTTATTCCAATGGCAGCTTTCGCCGTAGCCCGTCAAATGAAACGCCAGACAGTGTTTAACTTTATCTACTTTTTCTTGATTATTGGGATTTTTGTACCTTTCCAAGTGATTATGCTCCCAATGACCAAATTAATGTCAAGCCTTGGTTTGAACAATATTGTCGGTTTGATTATTCTATATTTGACCTATGCAGTTCCTCAGGCCCTCTTCCTCTATGTTGGCTATATTAAGACCATTGTTCCTGAAGAAATGGATGAGGCGGCAGCTATTGACGGTTGTGATAAATTTACTATGTATTGGAAAATCATTTTCCCACTCATGAAACCTATGCATGCAACCGTTTTGATTATCAATGCCCTCTGGGTCTGGAACGATTTCCTCTTGCCTTTACTAGTATTGAACCGTGATCAAAGCATGTGGACCTTGCCACTTTTCCAATACAATTACCAAGGTATGTATTTTAGTGACTATGGTCCATCATTTGCCTCCTATGTGGTGGGGATTATCCCAATCTTATTGGTATACCTTGTCTTCCAGAAACATATTATTTCAGGTATGACAAGTGGTTCTGTCAAATAATTACAAAGGTTGACTTGTTCAACCTTTTCTAAAAAACACAAAAGAAAAGGCTTACAAAGGAGAGTGTCAATGAAAATTAAAAACCAAGCTATGTTAATTACCTATTCGGATAGTTTAGGCAAGAATCTCAAGGATTTGAAAAAAGTTCTAGAGGGACCGTTAAAGGATGTTGTGGGAGGTATCCATATTCTGCCGTTTTTCCCATCATCAGGTGACCGTGGGTTTGCACCAATGGATTATACAAAGGTAGATCCTGCATTTGGAGACTGGTCAGATATTGAAGCATTGAGTAAGGACTACTATCTGATGTTCGATTTTATGATCAATCATATTTCTGCAAAATCTCCATATTTCCTTGATTTTCTTGAAAAGAAAGATGAATCAGCTTATGCGGATTTGTTTATTCGCTATAAAAACTTTTGGCCAAATGGTGAGCCAACGCAAGAAGATGTTGATTTAATCTATAAGCGTAAACCTCGTGCTCCATATCGAATTGCAACATTCGCTGATGGTAGTGAGGAGAAGGTATGGTGTACCTTTGATGAGCAACAGATTGACTTGGATGTGACTACAGAGACAACACGCCGGTTCATCCAAGAAAATTTGGAACAGTTGGCAGAGCATGGTGCTTCGATTATTCGTTTGGACGCCTTTGCTTATGCCAATAAAAAAATCGGAACCAACTGTTTCTTTGTGGAGCCTGATATTTGGGAAATGCTCCATTTTCCACGTCAGTTATTGGCGCCAAAAGATGTGGAAATCTTACCAGAAATTCATGAACACTATACCATTCAGCAGAAAATTGCCGAGCAAGATTATTATGTTTATGACTTTGCCTTGCCAATGCTGGTTCTCCACGCTTTGTATTCCGGTCATGTCAATCGTCTGGTACACTGGATGGAGATTTGCCCTCGCAAGCAATTTACAACTCTTGATACACATGATGGAATCGGTGTTGTGGATGTTAAGGATTTGCTGACGGATGAGGAGACGGAGGAAACGCGTGAAGCCTTGTATGCACAAGGTGCCAATGTCAAGAAAATTTATAGTACCGAAGCCTATAATAATTTGGATATTTATCAAATTAACTGTACTTATTATTCTGCCCTTGGCAATAACGATCAAGCTTACCTATTAGCGCGTGTTCTCCAATGTTTTGCACCAGGTATTCCACAAATTTACTATGTTGGTTTGCTAGCAGGCGAAAATGATATTGAACTTTTAGAATCAAGCAAGGAAGGCCGCAATATCAATCGCCATTACTATGATTTAGAAGAAATTGAGCAGGAAGTGCAACGTCCTGTGGTACAATCCTTGTTCAAACTCCTTAAATTCCGCAATACAAGTCCAGCTTTCGACGGAGAGTTCTCCGTTAAGATGCTGGATGAAACAAGTATGGAAATTTTCTGGGATAATCAAGATGCAGGGGTGTCTGCTCGCCTAACAGCTAACCTAAAAGAAAAATCCTTTGAAATTGTTGAAATTGAAGAGGGCAAAATTACTACAATTAAATTATAATATGATTATATAGAAAGAGGGGGATTCCCCTTTTTCTTGCGTAAATTAGATTGTGCAGAAAGGATCAATCAAATGTCAGAAATACAAAAAACAGATTGGTGGAAGAAGTCCGTCATTTACCAAATTTATCCTCGTAGCTTTCAAGATTCAAATGGAGATGGAGTAGGGGATATTCGAGGGATTATCAGCCGATTAGATTATCTTCACGAGCTAGGAATTGATGCTATTTGGCTCAGTCCTGTTTATCAGTCCCCCATGGATGACAATGGTTACGACATCAGTGACTACCAGGGAATTGCTCCCGAATTTGGGACCATGGAAGATATGGAAGAGCTGATTGCAGAAGGCCATAAGCGTAATATTAAAATAATCATGGATTTGGTGCTCAATCATACCTCGGATGAACACTTCTGGTTTCAAGAAGCCCTCAAAGGTCCAGATAATCCTTATTATGACTATTATGTTTGGGCTGATGAACCGAATGAATTACGCTCGACCTTCTCAGGCTCTGCTTGGGAATACGTTCCACATCTGAACAAATACTACCTCCACCAATTCTCTGTTAAGCAACCAGATCTGAACTGGAAAAATCCTGCTCTGAAACAAGAAATCTGGGACATGATCAATTTTTGGATTGAAAAAGGTGTTGGCGGTTTCAGGCTAGATGTTATTGATTTGATTGGAAAAGAACCGGAAAAATTAATTACAGCCGATGGACCGACTCTTCATCCTCTTATTCAGGAATTAAATGAGAAAACTTTTGGTGCATACGACTTAGTGACTGTTGGGGAGACATGGAGTGCCAATCCAGAAAATGCTCAGTTATATTCGCATCCTGACCGAAAAGAATTTTCGATGATTTTCCAATTTGAACATGTCGGACTGGATCAGCAGGAAGGAAAAGAAAAGTGGGATTTGGCACCGCTTGATCCAGCTCGTTTGCATAAGGTTCTATCCAAATGGCAGACTGAACTGGTTGGTAAAGGTTGGAACTCACTTTTCTGGAATAACCATGATTTACCTCGTGCCATTTCTCGCTTCGGTGATGATCGACCAGCATTTCGTGAACTAAGTGGTAAAATGTTGGCTATTTATCTTCATTTTATGTCAGGGACACCTTATATCTACCAAGGTGAGGAAATTGGTATGATTAATACATCGATTACGGATATTAGCCAAGCGGATGATATTGAAACACGTCGCATGTATGCGGAACGGATTGAAAATGGCTTCACCAAGGAGGAATTGATTACTGCTATTAATGCCAAAGGTCGTGATAATGCTCGCCGTCCAATGCAATGGACAGGAGCAGAAGGAGCAGGCTTCAGTACAGGTCAAGCCTGGCTGGCTTTGGGAGATACTGTCAAAGACATCAACGTTGAGAAAGCACTTGCAGATAAAAATTCGCTGTTCTATACTTATCAAAAATTGATTGCTCTTCGGAAAGAGTATCCTTGTATGTCTGAAGGAAAATATGAAGTGATGGAGACAGGGAACAACTTAGTAATGGCCTATCGAAAATATGATGAAGAAGATAATTTCATTATTTTAGTTAATTTCACAAGTGAAGAGCAAGCGTACGCCTTATCACTTGAGGACTATTCCTTGTTTATGCATAATTACGATAATAAAGTAATTTTTGATAAGTCTGTATTGAGACCTTACGAAGCTATCGTTTTCAAAAAATAAGTAGTACTTCTTTTCATTTCCCAAGCATTTTTCCGAATTTTTTGGTAAAATAGAAAAAACAAAAAAGAGAGGTTTTATCATCATGGGTAAATTCCAAGTTATTTCACACCCACTCATTCAGCATAAGTTGTCAATCCTTCGTCGTACATCGACTTCTACAAAGGATTTTCGTGAGTTGGTAAATGAGATTGCCATGCTTATGGGTTACGAAGTTTTGCGTGACTTACCATTAGAAGATGTGGAAATTGAAACACCAATTACCAAGACGGTTCAAAAGCAAATTGCTGGTAAGAAATTGGCCATTGTACCAATCCTTCGTGCAGGTGTTGGGATGGTCGATGGTTTGCTAAGCTTGGTACCAGCAGCTAAGGTTGGTCACATCGGTATGTATCGTGATGAAGAGACCCTTCAACCAGTTGAATACCTTGTGAAATTACCAGAAGATATCGACCAACGCCATATTTTTGTAGTTGACCCAATGCTTGCCACAGGTGGTTCAGCAATCTTGGCTGTTGATTCCTTGAAAAAACGTGGCGCTTCAAATATCAAATTTGTTGCCCTAGTTTCAGCTCCAGAAGGAGTCAAAGCTCTTCAAGAAGCTCATCCAGATATTGATATCTACACGGCAGCTTTGGATGAAAAACTCAATGAAAAAGGCTACATTGTTCCAGGTCTTGGTGACGCTGGGGACCGCTTGTTCGGTACAAAATAATGTATTTGAGAAATCAGCTGTGCTGGTTTCTTTTTGATTTCCAGAAATCGTGGTTTTTATTTGACCAATTTTGACTAATTCTATATAATGGGTTCATACTTGTTATTGAAATAAAGGAGGATTCGTATGATTCCAGTAGTTATTGAACAAACTAGCCGTGGTGAACGTTCGTATGATATTTACTCACGCCTATTGAAAGATCGTATTATCATGCTGACAGGACCAGTTGAGGATAATATGGCAAATTCTATCATTGCCCAGTTGCTTTTCCTTGATGCCCAAGACCCAACCAAAGATATTTACCTTTATGTAAATACACCTGGTGGATCTGTGTCAGCTGGTCTAGCTATTGTAGATACGATGAATTTTATCAAGGCTGATGTACAAACAATCGTTATGGGAACAGCAGCTAGCATGGGTACAATTATCGCTTCAAGTGGTGCCAAAGGCAAACGTTTCATGTTGCCAAATGCGGAATACATGATTCACCAGCCAATGGGTGGAACT
Source organism: Streptococcus sp. 32226D021BW (assembly GCF_053545015.1). Taxonomy (NCBI): domain Bacteria; kingdom Bacillati; phylum Bacillota; class Bacilli; order Lactobacillales; family Streptococcaceae; genus Streptococcus; species Streptococcus sp. 32226D021BW. The sequence goes on from NZ_JBPPVC010000016.1 coordinate 33,583, forward strand.
GGTGGCGGTACTCAGCAAACGGATATGGCCATCGCTGCAGAACACTTGCTCAAAACCCGTAACAAATTAGAAAAAATCTTGGCTGACAATTCAGGTAAAACAGTGAAACAAATCCACAAGGATGCCGAACGCGATTACTGGATGACAGCAGAAGAAACACTAGCTTACGGATTTATTGACCAAATTATGGACAATACGAAAGCCAAATAAGCTGATGAGGAGGCGTTTGAGCCTCCTTTTTCCATTCCGCTAAGTTTGACCTTTTCATTTTCCTCTGAAAAAGGTATAATAAAACAAGAGAAGTTTTAGAGGAGAAATCATGTTTGAGAAGAGAGAACGGACCTGCCTGACTGTGTATTTGCATTACAATCGAGATGCTAGAAAGCTAAATCAGTACGGAGATATCCATTATCATTCAAAGAAATTGCGTTATGTTCTGATTTATATGGATAAGGATCAGTCTGAGCTTATCATCCAAAAATTAAAAAAGGAAAAATTTGTTAAGAAGGTTCTTCCTTCCTATATTAAGGAGCTAGATCAAAATTTCGTTGGTAGCTTGTGGCGGGAAGAGGAACCAATTATTTAATGGTGAAATGAGTGAGTAGTCGAGGTTTAGTCTACTCGCTTTTTTGTGGAAAAATATTTTTTTAAAAATTTTTCTTTTTTTGTTGACAATTTTCTGATAATTCAGTATATTAGATACATCGCAAAATTTAAGAAAGATTTAAGGAGTTTTCATGAAAACAAGAAAATTTGCAGTAGCACTTGCTACCTTTGCCTCAGCAGCCCTACTTGCTGCCTGTGGTACCGTTTCATCAACAAATAGCTCAGCACAGGTTGCTGCTATCGGTGATACTTTCAAGATTGGTTATAACTTGGAGTTGTCAGGTGCCGTATCATCTTATGGTCAAAATGAAGAAAAAGGTGCAAACCTTGCTGTCAAAGAAATCAATGCGGCTGGTGGTATCGGTGGTAAGCAGATTGAAGTTATCACTAAAGATAACAAATCTGAAACTGCAGAAGCGGCAACAGTTGCAACTAGCTTGGCAAGTGAAGGAGCAAATATTGTAATTGGTCCTGCAACATCTGGTGCAGCAGCAGCTTCTATTCCTGCTTTGACGTCAGCAGGTGTTCCAATGATTACACCTTCTGGTACACAAACAAACTTGGTTGTAAATGACAAAGGTGAGGTGCAAGACTATTTCTTCCGTGCAACCTTTACGGATGGTTACCAAGGTCAAATCATGGCTAAGTATGCGACAGAAAACTTGTCAGCTAAGAAAGTTGTTCTTTACTATGATAACTCTTCTGACTATGGTAAGGGTGTAGCAGAAGCCTTCAAGAAAGCTTACACTGGAGAAATTGTTTCTGAAATCACATTTGCTTCAGGCGATAAAGATTTCCAAGCAGCTTTGACTAAATTGAAAGATGCTGAGTTTGATGCTATTGTTATGCCAGGTTACTACAATGAAACTGGTACAATCGTTAAACAAGCACGTGGTCTAGGTATCAACCAACCAGTCCTTGGTTCAGATGGTTTCGACTCACCACAGTTCACTGAATTGGCAACTGCTTCAGCAGCAACAAACGTTTACTACCTTTCAGGATATGTAACTTCAGCTAGTGATAAAGCGAAAGCTTTCAGCGAAGCTTATAAGAAAGAATACAACGAAGAGCCAAATATGTTTGCAGCCCTTGCTTATGATGCAGTTTATATGGCAGCAAAAGCAGCAGAAGGCGCAGCAGATTCAAAAGCTCTTAAAGACAACCTTGCGGCTTTGAAAGATTTCGAAGGTGTAACAGGTACTATGTCAGTTGATGCAGAGCACAATGTTGTGAAATCAGTTTACATTGTTGGTTTGACAGATGGAGAGCAGACATCGGTTGATACAATTTCAGCAGAATAATAAGCAAGTTAAAGAGGGAATTTCCCTCTTTTTCCCTTGAATTGACTAGCCTATTTTTAAAAGATTAAAAAATATAATAAAACTTGCCTATTTTCAGAAAATTTTGTATAATGTAACAATGCTTATTGAGCTTGAAAAATATTTAGAAAGATTGGTGAACCTATGCTTCAACAACTTGTCAATGGTTTGATTCTTGGTTCTGTATATGCCCTCTTGGCCCTTGGTTATACCATGGTGTACGGAATTATCAGACTGATTAACTTTGCCCACGGGGACCTTTACATGATGGGAGCCTTTATGGGTTACTTCCTATTGAATAATTTAACCTTTATTGCAGATGGTAGCCTCCGTTTCTTTGTTGCCTTAGTCTTGGCAATGGTTGGAACAGCTACTCTTGGTGTGGTCATTGAATTCTTGGCCTATCGTCCATTGAGAAACTCAACCCGTATTGCGGCCTTGATTACAGCCATCGGTGTTTCCTTCTTCTTAGAATATGGAATGATTAAATTATTTTCAGCTGATGTAAAAGCCTTTCCACAAGCTATGGAGGCTGTGACCTTCAATCTTGGTCCAGTTTCAGTGACCAATATCCAGTTGATTATCCTAGGAGTAGCCTTGACCTTGATGGTTGCTCTGCAGTTGATTGTAAAACGTACCAAGATGGGTAAAGCCATGCGTGCTGTTTCTGTGGATAGCGATGCGGCGCAATTGATGGGGATTAACGTCAACCGTACTATTAGCTTTACATTTGCGCTGGGTTCAGCACTTGCTGGTGCTGCAGGTGTTCTCCTTGGTCTTTACTACAACCAAATCGAGCCTTTGATGGGTATGACTCCTGGTTTGAAGGCCTTCGTAGCAGCGGTACTTGGTGGTATCGGTATTATTCCTGGTGCTGCTCTGGGTGGTTTCGTTATCGGTATTATTGAAACATTTACCTATGTGATTGGTTTGGATACCTTCCGTGATGCAATTGTGTATACAGTATTGATTGTCATCCTCTTGGTGCGTCCAAGCGGTATCCTTGGTAAGAACGTGAAAGAGAAGGTGTAACCATGAAGCAAAATCTTAAAGTGAATGCAATCTGGTTGGCTATCTTATTGGCTGGTTTTGGTCTTATTCAAGGCTTAGTTGCAGCTGGTATTCTCAACTTCTACTATATTCAGATTGTACAACAAATTGGAATTCAGATCATCTTGGCTGTGGGTCTTAACCTTATTGTTGGATTCTCAGGTCAGTTCTCTCTTGGTCATGCTGGTTTTATGGCCATCGGTGCCTACGCAGTAGGTATTCTTGGTAAGATGATGCCATCTTATGGTGGTTTTGCCATCGCTTTGCTTGTTGGTATGTTGCTTGCAGGTGCTGTTGCCCTCTTGGTTGGTTTGCCAACCCTTCGTTTGAAAGGTGACTACCTTGCCATTGCGACCCTTGGTGTTGCTGAGATTATCCGTATTTTGATTATCAATGGTGGTACTGTAACAAACGGTGCGGCTGGTATCATGTCCATTCCATTATTTACGAACTGGCAACTAGTTTATGTATTTGTCATTATCACAACACTCCTTACTGTGAACTTCTTGCGTAGTCCAATGGGACGTGCAACTATTTCTGTTCGTGAAGATGAGATTGCAGCAGAATCAGTAGGTGTTAACCCAACATTTGTGAAGGTTTCAGCCTTTGTATTTGGTGCTATGACAGCGGCTATCGCTGGCGGACTTCATGCAGGTTATGTAGGTACCATCGTTCCTAAAGACTTTGCCTTCATGACGTCTGTTAACGTCTTGATCATCATCGTATTGGGGGGGTTGGGTTCTATCACAGGTACCTTTGTGGCAGCCATTGTTCTTGGTATCTTGAACGTATTTCTTAAGAGCTACTCAGACATTGCCATGATTGTTTACTCATTGGCCCTTATCCTCTTGATGATCTTCCGTCCAGGTGGCTTGTTGGGAACTAAGGAATTTAGCGTGGCAGCCTTGCTCAAGAAGAAGGAGGTTAAGTAATGGCATTACTTGAAGTAAAAAATTTAACCAAGAACTTCGGTGGTTTGACTGCCGTTGGTGATGTGACCATGGAACTTCATGAGGGTGAATTGGTCGGTCTTATCGGTCCTAACGGTGCTGGTAAGACAACCCTTTTCAACCTCTTGACAGGTGTCTATGAGCCAAGTGAAGGAACCATTTCTCTTGCTGGTACTATCTTGAATGGTAAGGCTCCTTCTAAGATTGCCTCTCTTGGTCTTGGGCGTACCTTCCAAAACATCCGTTTGTTCAAAAATATGACAGTTTTGGAAAATGTCTTGATTGGTCTTGGTAATCATGGTAAAGCAGAAGTCTTGGCAAGTTTCCTTCGACTTCCTGCCTTCTACAAAAATGAAGAAGAGTTGAAAAACAAGGCGATTGACCTCTTGAAAATTTTCGATTTGGATGGCGATGCGGATACGCTGGCTAAGAACCTTCCTTACGGTCAACAACGTCGTTTGGAAATCGTTCGTGCCCTTGCGACCGAGCCAAAAATTCTTTTCTTGGATGAGCCAGCGGCTGGTATGAACCCGCAGGAAACGGCAGAATTGACCCAACTCATCCGTAAAATTAAGGAAGAATTTGGTATCACCATTATCTTGATTGAGCACGATATGAGCTTGGTTATGGAAGTGACGGAGCGTATCTATGTATTGGAATACGGTCGTCTGATTGCCCACGGTACTCCTGAAGAAATTCGCAATAACAAGCGTGTAATTGAAGCCTACCTTGGAGGTGAAGCATAATGGCAATGTTAGAAGTTAAAAATCTTTCCGTCAACTATGGCGTTATCGAGGCTGTAAAAGATGTCAGTTTCGAGGTCAACGAGGGGGAAGTTGTAACCTTAATTGGTGCCAATGGTGCTGGTAAAACCTCTATTCTTCGTACCATTTCGGGACTTGTTCGTCCATCAGCTGGAACGATTTCTTTCCTTGGAAATGAAATTCAAAAAGTTCCTGCTCGTAAAATCGTTGCGGACGGTTTGTCACAGGTTCCAGAAGGTCGCCATGTTTTCGCAGGCTTGACCGTTATGGAAAACTTAGAAATGGGTGCCTTCCTTCGCAACAACCGTGAAGAAAATCAAGCCAACTTGAAAAAAATCTTCGCACGTTTTCCACGTTTGGAAGAACGTAAGAACCAAGATGCTGCCACACTTTCAGGTGGTGAACAACAAATGCTTGCTATGGGACGGGCATTGATGAGCCAACCAAAGCTCTTGCTCCTTGATGAGCCATCAATGGGCTTGGCACCAATCTTCATTCAAGAAATTTTTGATATCATCCAGGATATCCAAAAACAAGGAACAACCGTTCTCTTGATTGAACAAAACGCCAACAAAGCCCTTGCTATTGCAGACCGCGGCTACGTACTAGAAACAGGAAAAGTCGTCCTCTCAGGAACAGGAAAAGAACTCCTCGCCTCAGAAGAAGTCAAAAAAGCATATCTGGGTGGCTAAAAAGGTCCGGGGGACCTTTTTAGGTTGGAAATGAGAAGTTGCGGTAGCAACTTTTCACTATAATCTGATTTGGGCCCTTTTTTAGTTGGAGATGAGAAACGCCAGTAGGCGTTTTTCTTATTATCAAAGTCCGGGGGAGTGAAATATAGTAAAATGAAACAAAAATAGTACATTTATGGTATAATGTACTTATGGCATATTCATTAGATTTTCGTAAAAAA
>NZ_JBPPVC010000017.1:0-35404 GCF_053545015.1 Streptococcus sp. 32226D021BW
CTGAGCCAGGATCAAACTCTCATAAAAAGTTTTGATTCAAACTCAAGCTATTGCTAGCTTTCCGTTTTATTGTTTTTTCGTTATTGACGATTTATCCTAGATAAATCACCCTGCACGTTTGGTTCGTCTTCTTTAATTTTCAAAGGTCTTGTTCGTTATCGCTCCCTCGCGACAACCATCTTAGTTTATCATTTCTTCAACTGTTTGTCAACACTTTTTTGAAACTTTTTTCGTTTCTTTTTTCAGTGTTGTGTCTCAGATTTGACAACTCAATTATTCTATCATCTTCAATCAACCTTGTCAACTACTTTTTAAATATTTTTTGATAACGAAAAACAGCTACAGGTGTAGCTGTTCAAATCGTTTATTGGCGAACTTCAAGAAGTCCCAAATCTCCGTCCTCGCGTTTGTAAAGGACGTTGGTTGTACCGTCGTTAGCATCAGTATAGATGAAGAAGTCGTGTCCTAGCAATTCTAATTGAAGAATAGCTTCTTCCATATCCATCGGCTTCAAGTCAACTTGTTTGGTGCGAACAACTTTTACTTCTTCTTCCGCTTGCTCTACAAGTTCATCTGTAAAGACTTGACCTGTTGCAACTTTTTGACGATGTTTTCTTTCAATTTTTGTTTTGTTACGACGAATTTGACGTTCAATCTTGTCTACAACCAAGTCTATTGAACCGTACATTTCCTGTGATACATCCTCAGCTCGAAGTGTCATTGAGCCAACTGGAATCGTAACTTCAACTTTTGAACGCTTATCACGGTAAACTTTTAGATTGACTTTTGCATTCAACTCTTGGTCTTCATTGAAATATTTCTCAATCTTTGCTACTTTCTCTTCTACATAAGTACGAAGAGCATCTGTAACTTCAAGGTTTTCTCCACGAATACTGAATTTAATCATATTAGTACCTCTTTCTTGGCTTTCGCCTTTCTTCACTATTATTATATCACATTATCAAATAAATGCAAGCGTTTTCTTAGCGTGCGAGTGAAAATGTTTTGATTTCTTTCTGACTTGTTTTCATGAAAAGCCTTGTGACAAGCTGGATTGTAGCCCCTGTTGTGTAAATATCGTCAACTAATAAAATTTTTTCTGGTAGCTCATTTCCATTCAATATGTAAAATGATTGCTCAGTTTCTAACCTCTCTTCTCGACTTTTTGATGATTGCTTTTGGCTATCTCGTTTGCCTAACAATTCTTTATAGGGAATCCTAGCCGCATCCAATATTCCAGTCACTTGATTAAATCCCCGTTCTTCTAGTCGTTCTTGGCTGAGTGGAATGGGAACGATTGTATAGTCGGAATAAGGTTCTAGAGCTTTTTTGACTTGTTCTGCAAATATTTTCCTGAGGATGTAATCGCCTTGAAATTTATAGCGACTAAAGTAATCAGCCATGGCTTCATTGTACTGAAAAATGGCTGTGTGAGACACTGATTTTCCTTGGCTTAACCAGTAGTGGCAATCCTTGCAGCTTCCTACTTCCCCGCTTTTAAAACAATGCGAACAGTGTTGCTCTGCTATTTTTTCAAAAGTAGCAAGACAATCATGACAAACTCCTGACTGGGACTTGCCAAAGAAAATAAGCTCAGAAAAGGTTTGTCTGGTTTTCATGGCTCGATCACAGAGTAAGCAGTTAGACATAGCCAGCCTCCTTGTTCATTTGTTTGATTTCAGCAATGGCCTTTTCAATGGAACGAGTAGACCCCTCGTGGAAAAATTGGAGTAAGCCCGTCGGCCGATCCATACTCCTACCGACTCGGCCAGCAATCTGTACAAGACTAGACGATGTGTAAAGGTAATGATTGGCTTGAACCACTATAACATCTACTTTTGGAAAGGTGACACCACGTTCTAAAATGGTGGTAGAAATGAGAATGGTAATCTCTTGATTGCGAAAACCTTCTACTATCTCAAGTCGATTTTCAGTTTGACTGGATACAAAGCCAATGGTTTCTTCTGGAAATGCTTTTTCCATAATCTTGGAAAACTCCTGACCTTTGGAAATTTCTGGTACGAATATGAGCAAGGGGTAACCTGTTTTTCTCTGATTTTTGATTACCTTTGTGAGCTTGGGGACTAGTTTCTGTTTTTTCAGATTGGCATCAAATTTAGAAAACCAAACCTTTTGCGGAACAACCAGTGGATTGCCGTGAAATCGTCTAGGCAGGCTGAGTCGTTTTAATTTTCCTGTTTTGACTTTTCTGTCCAGTTCATCTGTTGAAGTGGCTGTCAAAAATACTTGGACACCGTCTTCCTTGACTGCATGGTCAGCAGCACGGTAGAGCATGGGATTATCAGCATAGGGAAAGGCATCAACTTCGTCAATCAAGACCAAATCAAAGGCCTGATAAAATTTCAATAATTGATGAGTGGTTGCTACAACAAGCGGCGTTCGAAAATAGGGTTCGGACTCTCCATGTAGCAAACTAATCGGTACTGAGAAGTCATTTTGCAAACGCTTATAAAGTTCTATGCAGACGTCTATTCGAGGACTGGCTAGACAAACTGCCCCTCCTTTATCAATCACAGAAGCAACCGTATGATATATCATCTCTGTTTTTCCTGCTCCTGTTACAGCATGAACCAGTGTAGCCTGTCTTTTTCCTACATTCTCAACCAAACCATCTGAAATCATTTGCTGCCAATCCGTTAATTTACCCTTCCATGTTAAGCAAGAGTTTACAGGAAAATCTTTCTGAGGAAAATGGTAGAGTTCTTCATCTGACCGCACTCTGCCTAGAAGTAAACAGGCTCGACAGTAGTAGGCACCGTTTGGCAATTTGTTTTCTTCTTCAAAAGCCGTTCCACAGCGAAAGCAGGCATTCTTTTCTGAGACACTGGATAGCTTCTCTGCTTTTTCTCGCTCTGCTGGGGTCAATTGGTATTTGGTAAATAGTCTTCCATAATAATTTTCTAATTCTTTCATCACTTATTTATTCGGAATTTCTTGTCAGTTTTGAAAAAAATTAGTACAATTTGCTTATGAAAGAATTTAAGACGATTAAAGAAGATGGAATTGTTGAAGAAGAAATTAAGAAATCTCGTTTTATCTGTTTTATGAAACGAGTGAGTAGTGAGGAAGAAGCTCGCGACTTTATCAACAAAATCAAGAAAGAACATTACAAGGCTACTCATAACTGCTCTGCTTTTGTCCTTGGAGAAAATATGGAAATCAAGCGTTCCTCAGATGACGGGGAACCGTCTGGTACTGCCGGTGTGCCAATGCTAACGGTTTTAGAAAATCACCAACTGACCAATGTCGCAACAGTGGTTACTCGCTATTTTGGTGGTATCAAGTTAGGTGCTGGCGGTCTAATTCGTGCCTACGCTGGTGCAGTTGCTAGTGCTGTCAAAGAAATTGGGGTTGTGGAAGTCAAAGAGCAGGAAGGGATTTCCATTAGCATGTCCTATGCCCAATACCAAGAGTTTGCCAATTGGCGAGCTGAGCAAGGTCTGGAAGAATTTGATACCCAGTTTACTACTGAAGTTTCAACCATGATTTTTGTGGATAAGGAACATTTGGAAGAAACTTTGGCTAGCCTGACGGAGTTTTACCATGGAAAAGTTCAGGCGGAGAAGACTGACAGCCGTATCGTTGAGGTGCCAGTCCATTAAAAAAGACTATCGCTAAGATAGTTTTTTTATATTATACTTTTTAGCTTTTCTACTATATACTAGTGGTAACATAATTTGGAGGTGCCTTATGGCTATTTATCAAAATATTACGCAATTAGTTGGAAAAACACCAATTATCAAGCTCAATCATATTGTTCCTGAGGGAGCAGCAGATGTCTATGTTAAGTTAGAAGCCTTTAACCCAGGTTCTTCTGTCAAAGACCGTATCGCCTTGGCTATGATTGAAGATGCTGAAAAGGCTGGTACTATCAAGCCTGGCGACACTATCGTTGAGCCAACCAGTGGTAATACTGGTATCGGACTTGCTTGGGTCGGTGCAGCTAAGGGCTACAAGGTGATTATCGTTATGCCAGAAACCATGAGCATTGAGCGTCGCAAAATTATCCAGGCTTACGGAGCTGAACTTGTCTTAACTCCTGGTAGCGAGGGAATGAAGGGTGCCATTGCCAAGGCAAAAGAAATTGCCAAAGAAAAAAATGGCTGGGTTCCGTTCCAGTTTGCCAATCCATCCAATCCAAAAGTTCATGAAGATACAACAGGACAGGAAATTTTGGAAGACTTTGGTGCAACTGGTCTGGATGCCTTTGTATCAGGTGTCGGTACAGGTGGTACCGTATCAGGTGTTTCGCATGTTTTGAAAGCGGCTAACCCAAACATTGCCATCTATGCCGTAGAAGCTGACGAGTCCGCTGTGCTGTCTGGTGAAGCTCCTGGACCTCACAAAATCCAAGGAATTTCAGCTGGTTTCATCCCTGATACGCTCGATACAGCAGCCTATGACGGTATTATCCGTGTCAAATCTGATGACGCTTTGGCTACTGGTCGTGCAATCGGTGGACAGGAAGGTTTCCTAGTTGGGATTTCATCTGGAGCAGCAATTCACGCAGCTATTGAAGTAGCGAAGGAATTGGGAGCTGGTAAAAAAGTATTGGCTATCTTGGCAGATAATGGTGAGCGTTACTTGTCTACTGCACTTTATGAATTTGATAATTAAAACAAAGCAAAAGAAGGTTGGGAGTTCTTCCCTAAACCTTCTTTTCTTTTTGTTCTTTGAGATAGTTTTTCGATTCCTTTATCCACTTTGGTAGACTTTTTGCCAAGGGGGCAAAACCAATTTTGTTTCGTTCATTGGTAAATCTATGGTGTCGAGGAATTTTTTGGTGTTCTTCTTCAAGCGTTCGTATAGATAGGCTGGCTTTTTCTGTGTATTCATCAAAATCAACCACCTGTACCAAGACCTCTTGACCAATCTTGACATGGTCGTAGATGTTATCCACAAAACCTGTCTTGATTTCGGAAATATGGATCAAACCTGTCGTGCCATTTTCTAAATCTACAAAGGCTCCGTAAGGTTGCACTCCAGATACCGTTCCTTTGATCTTATCTCCAATCCTCATCTTAATCCTCAATTTCGATGGTTTCAATCACCACATCTTCTAGTGGACGGTCTGCTGAATCTGTATCAACCCCAGCAATTGCATCAAGTACAGCAAATGATACTTCATTAGCTAGGTGACCAAATACTGTATGGCGTTGATCTAAATGTGGCGTCCCCCCATTTTCAACATAGGATGCTGCAATTTCTTTTGGCCAGCCACCACGTTCTAGCTCTTTGGCATTGTAAGGGAAGTTTTGATTTTGAACGATAAAGAATTGGCTTCCATTGGTGTTCGGTCCTGCATTGGCCATAGACAAGGCACCACGAAGATTGAAGGCTTCCATTGAAAACTCATCTTCAAAGGACTCTCCATAAATGGACTCTCCACCCATACCTGTACCAGTTGGGTCACCACCTTGAATCATGAAATCCTTGATAATTCGATGGAAAATAATGCCATCATAGTAACCATCCTTAGACAGAGCGATAAAGTTAGCTACTGTCTTAGGAGCAATTTCCGGGAAGAGTTTTAGGGTTAGCTCACCGTGATTGGTCTTAATACGAGCTACCGGTCCTTCAAATTGCTCCAAATCTAATTGTGGGAAGTATTTTTCTTTTTCTACCAAACCTAATTTCTCCAAGGCATCAAAAATGCCATCTTCTTCTACTTTTTTTGTAATATAATCTGCGCGCTTTTGCAATTCTGGATGGGAATGCCCCATAGCAATGCTAATCCCTGCATAGTCAAACAATTCAATGTCATTTAGTCCGTCACCAAAAACGAGGACATTTTCAGGTTTCAAACCAAGTTTTTCAACTACATTAGCCACACCAGCAGCCTTAGAGGAGTCTTTTAGGACAATATCCGATGAGATAGCATCCCAACGAACCGTACGTAAATCATTTTGCAAGTCTTCTGGTAATTCAACTTCCTGTCCATCCTTCTCAAAGGTCAACATCTGATAAATGGCATTGTCTTTATAAAAGTCTGGGTCTGTTTCCAAGCCTTCGTAAATTAAATCAATCACCTGACTAATTCGTTCTGTACGAGTAGACAAGGTTCCTTTTTGGCTACCCAGTAAACCATATTCAATACCTGCTTCCTTGGTCCATGCAATCACTTTTTCTACTAGGTTCTGAGGAAGCGGTTGGTGATGAACAAGCTTTCCTTTGGCATCTTCAACATAGGAACCGTTTATCATAGCAAAGAAATCTGGCTGGAGTGCCTTAATTTCTGGCACCAAACCATAGGGTGTCCGACCAGATGCTATTCCGGTTAAAATCCCCTTTTCTTTCAAGGATTTAAAAACTTGTTGAATGGAATCAGGAATATAGCCTGTATTCTTGACACGCAAGGTATCGTCAATATCAAAAAAGACAATCTTTATTTTTTTTGCTTTATATTTTAATTTTGCATCCACTATTTAGGCATCCTTTCTGGAAACTAACTAGTACTCATTATACCATTATTCTTCCTCTTGTGCTACCAGTCCATGTTGGAAGGCATATACAACTGCTTGTGTTCTGTCGCTAACCGCAAGTTTGGACAGGATATTGGAAACGTGGGTTTTTACGGTTTTCAAGGAAATGAAGGACTCATCCGCAATTCGTTGGTTGTCATAACCCTTAGCTAATAGAGTTAGAATTTCACGTTCACGGGCTGTCAAATCATCATGCAAGTCTGGGTGGCGTTTATGGTGTTCCACTTTTTTCTCCACTTCGGTTTCAATAGCAAATTCCCCACGCGCCACCTTGCGAATGGCTGTTAAAATCTCATCCGCACTAGAGGTTTTTAACATATATCCCTTAGCACCTGCTTCTAGAACTGGATAAATTTTCTCGTTGTCAAGATATGAAGTCAGAATGACAATCTGTGCTTGAGGCCATTCCTTAAGAAGAGCTAAGGTAGCTTCTACACCTGTCATCTTTGGCATAACCAAGTCCATGACCACCACATCTGGCTTGACTTCAAGGGCCTTTCTCAGCCCCTCTTCACCATCGCTAGCTTCTGCTACAACTTCCACATCTGCCTGTAAATTTAAATAGCTTTTTAAACCTAGACGAACCATTTCATGATCGTCAACTAGCATCACTCGAATCGTATTCATCTTCTTTTCCTTTCAATAATGGGATACGGATGTCAATGGCAACACCCTTATTCAAGGCTGAACGGATCTGAATGCTTCCTGCCATATCTTCCACCCGTTCCCGAATATTTTGCAAGCCATAACTAAGATCGCCGCCCTCCTCTTGCTTGAAACCAACACCATCATCCGTCATTTTTAGCTGTAACTCTGTTTCTTTTTGAATGAGATAGACATCTAAATGCTTGGCCTTGGCATGACGTAGGGTATTACTGATAATTTCCTGGGCAATTCGAAAGAGGTGCTCCTCAATTATCTTAGGTAATTCTTCTACTTCATGTTGGAAATGGACGATGATGTTACTCTTATCACTGACCTCTCGTAAAATGAGTTCGAAGCCTTCTACCAAGGTCTTGCTCTCTAGTTCACTTGGTCGGAGATGAAGTAGCAAGATCCGCAAATCTCTCTGAGCTGCCTCAATCATATCCTTGACCAAAACCAACTGCTCCTGCAAGGTTTCCTGTGGCAGATTAGGTAAACTAGAGGACAGACCCGATAAAATCATACTGGTCGCAAACAATTCCTGACTAACCGTATCATGCAAATCTCTGGCAATCCGCTTTCGTTCACCTTCAACAATCTCTTCTCTCTTGACCAAGTCCTGATTATCTACCAGTTGCACCTGTCGGGTCAAATTTCTCACCTTATCAGACAACTGTAGGAGGAGTTGATCATTTTCACTATCTGTTCGGATACTTTTATTTTTCAAAATAGCCTGTAACTTTGCTCGCATAACCTGAGTCGAAGCCAGACTAACCGTTTGAACCATGACTGCTAAAAAGAGGGTCAGTACGATAACCAGAAGAATGAGAGTAAAAACAAGTTGTTCCGTAGATGTCCACAGATTGACATCCAAGAGCGAATGGTTGAGGAGGGGTAGGGTAGAGGAAATAACCACAAATACAATCAGACTGGCAAACCAAGCCAAGAGGAAATAGGTACGTTTTCTCATACGCGAACCACCTCCACATCTCCGAAAATATTATTCGTCACTACCTTAACGCGTTTATGGGATTCTTGATAGTCTGGACTATTGATAGCTATACTCTCATTCCGGAGATCCCATTGGGATTGTCCCAAAAAATTAACCCTACCATAGATACTAGTCGCTGATAAAGAAACCTCTACATCAATAGGAACGATAATTTTTGTCCTGCCAAAAGTTTTTCGAATGACGACAATATTATCTCGCCCTACCAAGACTGTCTTATCCAAATCAACTACATCATTGCCAAACAAACGGACAATATTGATATCCTCAAAACCAAAACGATCTTGAGAATGATCATGATTTCCAAACCACCTATTCTTTTCTTTTTGCACCTGTAAGGCATAGTCAGTAAATACTATCTGAGTGTACTGATTGCGTTTCTCATAACGTGAGAAGAAATTGACAAACATATAAACAACCAGGAGCATAACCCCTATGATGAAATAGGGATTTAATACAAACACCAGAAATAACAATGACAGCGAGCTGACTAATAAGACACTATTTAAACGCCGTCCTAGAAAATACCAGGCCAGTAAGAGTAAGGCTGAGAAGAGCAACAAGGTCCGACTGGCCTCATTGGCAACGACATCAAAAGCTGCCATAGTAAAGAGCATACTTTCTATCAGCAGGAAAAATTGAACTTTTCTCATAATCGTATCCTTTCTTTACTATTGTAACAAATTTTAGATAAAAGAACTCCGACCAGGGTAGGAAATACTACAAGTTTATCCTATGTTAGCAAAAAGGACCTGAGATCTTCTTACTAGAAGAACCCAAGTCCAAGTGGTTTATTGAATGCAAGAAATCGGTCCAATAAGTCCATCTACACCTTTGAGCAAGGTGAAACAGAAAAACTTGACCATGATTACCAAGTAGTGTGGAACCCTATAAACTACTGCCCACTATCTGATGTAGAAGCAGAAGATGAACTAGAAGGAGATATACTGCTTGCTGTTGAGCTAGTTGAAGAACTCTCTGAGCTAGTAGTAGCTGAGGCTACCGATACATAAAGAGTAACGGTCCCCTCGATAGTACTACCTGCTGCTGGATATTGACCAATAACAATATCACTTGTAGTTGAATAGTAACTCCTATCCTCCTGTTTTTCGATATTGGCAACCTTGACACCCAAGGTTTGCAGTTGGCTACTTGCTTGTGAATAGGTTATGTGACCAGAAGTCAAATCAGGCATAATCAATTCCTTGCCTTTGGATACTTCAAGATTGATGACTGATCCTCTTTCAAGTTCAGTATCAGCTACTGGATCTGTACTAATGACTTGACCAGCCTCGACAGATGAACTATAGACCTGTGTAACAGTTCCGATGTAGAAACCTGCATCTTGAAGCATTTGGGTAGCTGATTCCTGGCTTCTTCCAATCACATTTGGTACCACAACTCCTTTAGAAACGTAGAGTGTGATGCTACTACCTTTTTCAGCTGATGCATTGACTTGTGGATCTGTCTTAATGACTAGGCCTCTATCAACTGTTAGGCTATATTCCTCTTTAACAGAAACCTGTAATCCGAGTGCTTCCAATTCTTGTTGAGCTGTTTCCTGGTCTTTACCACTGACATCTGGAATGACAACCATAGCAGCAGTAGCAATAATCAGGTCAACCTTGCTTCCCTGGCGTTTGGAAGAATTAGCGCCTGGAGAAGTCCGAATAACCAACCCTTCAGCCACTTCATTGGTTGCTTCTTTTGTGACATTACCTACTTCCAATCCAGCTACTTCAATCATCTCTTGTGCCTTTTCAACAGTTTGTCCCGCTACATTCGGCACCGTAACCGTTTTTGGTGAGTTGAAGAATATAAAACCAACTGCCATGAGGGTCAACAGAAAGACACCGAATAGGACTTTGAAACGAGTTCGAACCCCTTGTCTAGCCTTGGCTACTGGTTTAGCAACTGCTTTTTGTTTCAAGTTGTCCTGCTTACCTGTCGGCTGTTTACCAGCCTTAGTTTTGACAGCCTCTGCACTAGCCGTTGGCTTGATATCAACATTTGCCTGAGATAACTTAGGCAAGGTTTTTGTATCAACCTTGTTCTCTTCTAAAACAATTTTTGGTTCATTCCTACGATCCAAGGACAAGGATGAGGCTAGGTCTGTGTACATTTCTGCAACAGACTTATAGCGCTCACCTAATTTTTTAGCTGTCGCTTTTAAGACTACATTTTCCAAAGCCTGAGGGACATTCGCATTCTCTTCCCTAACGGATGGCAGTGGTTTTTGGAAATGCTGGAGAGCAATGGTCACCGCACTATCCCCATCATAAGGGATACGGCCGGTCAACATCTCAAACAAAATAATCCCCATTGCATAGATGTCACTTTGAATAGTTGCTTTAGAACCACGCGCCTGCTCAGGTGAAAGATAGTGGACAGAGCCCAGCATGGAGTTGGTTTGGGTCAAACTGGTTTCCGCAAAGGCAACTGCAATACCGAAGTCCGTTACCTTAGCGACACCACTTGATGTCAAGATAACATTCTGAGGTTTCAAGTCCCTATGGACAATACCACGAGTATGGGCCATTCGCATAGCTAGGAGAATTTGTCCCATGATACGAACTGCTACATCATTTGAAAGAGGAGCATTCTCCTTGATATAGCGTTTCAAGTCAAGGCCATTGATGTATTCCATGGCTAGATACTGTTGACCATCTTCCTCACCAATGTCCGAAATACGAACAATATTTGGGTGATCCAGGTCCGCCATAGCACGCGCTTCCCGCTGGAAACGCTGGATGGCAATCTGGTCAGTCTGATAGTTGGTGCGAAGGACCTTAACAGCCACTTCTTCTCCATCCAGTATCAAATCCCTAGCCAGGTAGACATCCGCCATCCCGCCTCGACCAATTTGCCGGACAATCCGATACCGTCCAGCAAAAATCTTACCGATTTGAATCATTACCTAGCCTCCTCTGTAATATGAAGTAGACCTACTGTAATATTATCCAAACCTCCTGCATTATTAGCGAAACGTACCAGGGTTTCTGCCTTACTTTCCAGTGAAACACCGCTCACTATAATATCGCGGATATCTTCTGCAGATACCATGTTGGTCAGACCATCGCTGTTAATCAGAACGTAATCACCAACTTCCAGAGTTTTCAAGGCAATATCTGGCTCAATCGGATCTGCCTGTCCAATAGACTGGGTCACAATATTTTTCTGCGGATGCCGAAGAGCTTCTTCTTCTGTCAATTGACCTGCACGAACCAAGGCACCTACCAATGAATGATCATTGGTTAAGCGGGTATATTCCCCATCACGAACCAGACCAATTCGGGAATCGCCAACGTGGGCATAAATCATCTGATTGTCAATCACCACAACTGCTTCTAGCGTCGTTCCCATTCCTCGATATTCTTCCGTTTGCCCAAGTTCATGGATTTTTTGGTTTTCTGCATCAATAATAGCAATCAACCATTCACGGACATCATTCAAAGTTACCAATTGTGTATCGACCCAAGCAGCGCCCAAATCAGTTGCAGCCATTTCACTAGCAATATGACCTGCACGGTGTCCGCCCATACCATCTGCCAAGACCACCAAGTCGATACCTGCACGGTTCTTATAACAGTTGATATAATCTTGGTTGTTCGAACGTTTTTGTCCAACATCAGTAAGTAATGCAATTTCCATAATTTTCTCTCGTTGCTAAGCAACTTCCTCCTCTTATTCTAGGATTTTCTTCTAAATTGACCAATGAAAAATCCATCCGTCTGGTATTGTTCAGGGGTAATCAACAGGCAGCCATCCACCATAATATCTGCTCGCGGATGTTCTAACAGAACCTGCTCAAAATTGGGATGGGTTTGTAAAAACTCGTCAATAACCTCTTGATTTTCCTTAGCAATAATCGTACAGGTGCTATAGGTAATTATACCACCGATTTTTAGGCTTTGACAAACGCTATCCAGTATTTGTAATTGAATGGATTTAAGCGAATCAAAATCCATAGCCGCCTTGTTGTAACGAATATCAGGCTTACGTCGAATGAGTCCAATACCTGAACATGGGGCATCCACTAGGATTTTATCAAAGGTATCTGGACCAAATTCCTCATGAACACGACTGGCATCCAAACGTTTGGTTTCAATCTTATCTACTAGCCCTAATCGTTTGGCATTTGCTTCAATCAAGGTCAGTTTATGCTCGTATAAATCAAGGGCAATAACTTTACCACTTGTTAAATAGCTGGCCATGTGACAGGTTTTTCCACCAGGGGCTGCACAGGCATCCAAGATTGTTTCATCTCCTTGAAGCTTCAAAGTCGGTGCCACCAACTGACTGGTTTCATCTTGAATGGTAATTAGCCCTTCTTTAAAGTAATCCGTAGCCGCAAAATGTCCATGGGATTTAACCAATCCAACTGGCGATAACAGCGAATATTGGGCACCTAATTCCTCTGCCAATTGCTCCACTTGTTGACCATCCGTCACGCGTACGCTAGCCTTATTCCGAATATGCAGACTTTGGAAAATCTTCTCTGCACGTTCATCGCCATATTCTGCAATCAAGGTTTGGACCAACCAAACTGGCACAGAATACTGAACGGATAGACGTTTGTTCTTTCTTTTAATATCTGCAGGTTTCGGCAAGGAATCCTGACTAAGCTTACGCAAAATGGCATTGACAAATTTGTCAGTTCCAGGCTTTCGCTTGGCAATATTAACCGCCTCGTTGACAACTGCATGAGTTGGAAGTTTATCCAAATAAAGCATCTGGTAGAGGCTCAACATGAGGAGATAGTAGACCCAAGTGTCCAACTTTTCTCTATCTTCGATAAAATGCGCCAAGTACCACTCTAGCGTGATTTTACGAGAAACTGTCCCATAGACTAGCTCCGTCGTCAATCCCCTGTCCTGTACAGATAAACGAGAAGATTCTAGGGCCTTATTGAGAGCGATATTCGAGTAAGCTCCTTGTTCAAAGACGTCTTCCAGTACAGATAAGGCTAGACTTCTGGCTGTTTCATGTTTATTAACCACCAAATTGATCTCCTACTACAATCTCTCGACCTGCACCATTTAAAAAGTCTGCAATGGTCATTTTTGGCTTACCAGCTGGCTGGACAGTTTTCAGTGAAAGGGCTCCCAGACCTGTTGCAACGACCAATTCTTTCTTACTTCGAGCAATCACTTGACCGACTGGACCGGAACCAGCCACTTCAACTGCTTCTTGAATTTTAAACCGTTCGCCTTGCCAATAGGTGTGGGCAACTGGCCATGGGTACATACCGCGAATCTGATTGAAGAGTTGACGAGCTGACTTGTTCCAATCAAGCACTTCTTCTTCTGGCTGAATATTTGGCGAGAAAGTTACTTGTTCTGGATTTTGGGCTACTGGCTTCACATCCCCAGCAATATAGGCTGGCAAGGTTTGCAATAGCAAATCCCGTCCAACAACAGCCAACTTTTCAAACAAGGTTCCAACATTATCTGTTTCTTCAATAGCAATGCTATCGCTAGAAATCATGTCACCAGCATCCATTTCCTTGACCATTTCCATGATGGTTACACCGGCACGTTCATCACCGTTAATTAGAGCATAATGAATAGGGGCACCGCCACGGTATTTAGGAAGAAGAGAGGCATGAACATTGACCGCAAAGTCAACTGAGTTCAGTAATTTAGTCGGTAAGAATTGTCCAAATGCAGCTGTCACAATCCCGTCTGCTCCCAAGTCCATCAAATCAGCCATTTCTTGACTTCCTGATAACTTTTCTGGCTGAAAGACTGGTAAATCATGCTCCAAGGCTACTTCTTTCACAGGTGTCCTTTGGATGACTTTTTTACGACCAACAGCTCGATCAGGCTGGGTAACAACAGCCAGGATTTCATACTGGTCATCCGCCAAAAGACCTTTTAAGACTGTCGCTGAAAATGCTGGTGTTCCCATAAAAATCAACTTTGTCATCTTTGCTTTCTCATCTCCCTTACTCTAAATCGTTTTTACTAATTCTATTATCCCTTAATTATACCATTTTTGCTTATTTTTTCCTTAATTTAGGGTGAAACCGCTGAATAAAATCAAAAAATGCAAGGCCTGCCCAGACCTTACATCATATTCTGCGGTTCATTGTCAATAATCAGTCGCAAATCTTGATTTTCTCTCTCCTGTGTCCAATCCAAAATCTGATTCAATACCTCTTCCAAACGGTCTTCATGCCGGTATTTCAAGATGATCTGGTAGTGGTAGAGATTATGAGTTCTGGCAATAGGCTTGGGCGTCGGTCCCAAGATTTGAATTGCATCTGTTAAGTGTTGACGGAGAAAGGCTACAGTTTCATAGGCTTTTTTCACGACAAATTCTTCTGACTTGTGCGAAAAGGTTAAGCCAACTGTAAAATAGTAAGGTGGATAACCAAGATTTTTCCGAATGCCCATCTCATAACGATAGAAACCTTCATAATCCTGCTCTTTGGCAAAAGCAATGGCATAATGATTGGGGTTATAGGTCTGAATCAGGACCTCCCCTTCCTTATCAGCTCGACCAGCCCGACCAGCTACCTGAGTTAGCAACTGGAAGGTTCGCTCAGAAGACCGAAAATCAGGCAAATTCAGGGCCGTATCCGCATTGAGCACCCCAACCAGCGTTACATTTGGAAAATCCAAGCCCTTGGCAATCATCTGGGTTCCCAAAAGAATATCCGCTTCCCCTCGACCAAAGCGTTCTAGTAAGTCCTCATGTGCCCCTTTTTTCTTGGTGGTATCTACATCCATCCGTAAAATTCTGGCTTCTGGCAAGAGCTCCTGCAATTCATCGTAGGCCTTTTGCGTACCAGTTCCATAGTAACGAATAGAGGAACTCTGGCAGTTTGGACAAGTCTGGGGAATTCCTTTTTGAAAACCACAGTAGTGGCAATTCATGGTTTTTGTATCCATGTGAAGCGTTAGGGAAATATCACAATTTGGACACTGGTCCACACTCCCACAATCCCGACACATGACAAAAGAAGAATAGCCACGCCGATTTAACATGAGAACGACCTGTTCCTTACGAGCCAACTTTTCTCTAATCTTCTCAATCAAAACAGGGGTGAAATTACTAGCTTCCTGCTGACCAATGTAATCTCGGAAATCCACAACTTCCACTTCTGGAATACGAGCCAAGGGATTGGCCCTCTGGTTAAGAGTCAGTCTTCCATAGACTCCTCGACTAGCCCGAGCCCGTGTTTCAAGGCTAGGGGTAGCCGAACCCAAAACCAGAGTCGCTCGATTATAGTCTGCCCGCAACTTTGCCACATCACGCGCATGATAGCGTGGATTACTGTCCTGCTTGTAGGTCGCCTCATGCTCCTCATCAATGATGATAACACCCAAGTTTGTCAATGGCGCAAAAATAGCCGAACGAGCCCCGACAACCACCTGGGCATTGCCTGCCTCAATCTTTCTCCACTCGTCATACTTCTCTCCATCAGACAGACCGGAGTGAAGAATCGCGACCTGCTGGCCAAAACGAGAAATAAAACGATTGGTCATCTGAGGGGTCAAGGAAATTTCAGGAACTAGCATAATAGCGGTTTTCCCCATTTTTAAAACCCTATCAATAACCTGGAGATAGACTTCCGTCTTCCCAGAACCTGTCACACCTTGCAGTAGAAATGTCTGACTGTCCTGACCGATAGAGGCCACAATCTCCCGAACTGCAATCGCCTGCTCTGGATTCAAATCCAAGGCCTGCGTTTTTTCCACCTTATCAAAAACTTCCTGAGTCCGCGAAACTTCCTCCTCCCTGACTTCAATAAAGCCTTTTTCT
Organism: Streptococcus sp. 32226D021BW; assembly: GCF_053545015.1. NCBI lineage: Bacteria > Bacillati > Bacillota > Bacilli > Lactobacillales > Streptococcaceae > Streptococcus > Streptococcus sp. 32226D021BW. The sequence continues at coordinate 15,928 of NZ_JBPPVC010000017.1, forward strand.
TGGAAATAGCGGAGCGTATCAGCTGAATAGTCCGATTTTAGGTTTGAAAGGAGCTGGTCTTCAGAATGTTCCAGAAGAAATTCCCTTAACTGCTGCCGTTTTTTAGCCCGATTGCTGATGTCTGCATCGTACAATTTATCTAGACAAACCCGGTACCATTTTTCTGTCTTGATTTGCTTTTTATCCTTGGCCACATAGTCAACCAAGATTTTCCCTGACTGGGCCAGACGCATAATTTTCCCTTGCTCTTTCACGTCCAAGTCAGAAAAACGAATCTGGTCCTTATCACCAAACAGACTAATCTGCTCTGCCATTTCCAAACCATGCCCCGGTCTGAGCAATTTATCATAGGTGGAATTGAGCAAGCTGGGCAACATAGCCTTCAAGAGAGTAATTTTGTAGGAAAAGACTGACTTCCTCATCTGGTCAGCCAACCAAAATTGCTCTTGATTGAGAACAGGACGATAGTCCAAGACTTCCGCAATCTCTTTAAAATCCTGTAAGTCAGGCGCATCATCATCTTCATCAATCAAGTCAACTACAATCCCTTGAATCAGCCGATTTCCCTTACCAAAGGGGACATGGACTCGTACACCAACCATAAGCCCCTCTTCCAACTCAGCAGGAATCCGATAAGAATAAGCTTGATCGGTCTGCATCAAGGGGACATCTACAATAACTTGTGCTAACATAGGACCTCCTTTCTTTCAATGTCCATGAGTGAAAAGAAACCCGGATGGCAAGCCCAACCGAGTTTTTTATTAAATCTTTTCGCCTTCTTCTTTTTCTTTAGCGATTTGTTCTTTGATTTTCTTCTCTTCTTCTTCTGCCAGACGTTTCGCTTCTTCCGCACGGCGACGAACTGCCTCACGTTTTGCTTCTGGATCTGGGTGAATAACCACATTGCCAGATTCAATTTCTTCCAAGGCACGAAGGGTTGATTTTACTGAAATAAATTCTTGAGTTGGCTTTGCACCTGCTTCCAATTCATGGGCACGTTTTGCCTCAAGAATAACCAAGGAATATTTAGATGGTACCTTGTCCAACAAGGTATCGATAGATGGTTTCAACATCATAGTTCTATTCTCTACTTTCTATTAAGGTTCTATTACTTGTTCACATCACGAATCATTTCATCATAACGACCGATTACGCGATCGACACGGAAATGCTCTGCTTCGATAATACGTTTCACACGTTCTGCTGCCAAAGGAACTTCATCATTGACAACCGCATAGTCATACTCACGCATGAGGGCAATCTCTTCCTTGGCACGTTCGATACGTTGCGCAATGACTTCCTCACTATCTGTACCGCGACCAACCAAGCGGTCTTGTAATTCTTCTAAATCTGGTGGCGTCAAGAAGATGAAAACTCCATCTGGAACCTTTTTCTTGACTTGAAGAGCTCCCTGTACTTCAATTTCCAAGAAGACATCTATCCCTTTATCAAGCGTTTGATTGACATAGGTCAAAGGAGTTCCATAGTAGTTGCCAACATACTCAGCATATTCCAACATCTGACCCTGACGAATCAAATCTTCAAACTCCTCACGGCTACGGAAGAAATAATCTACCCCATCAACCTCTCCAGGTCTCTGTGGACGTGTCGTCATGGACACAGAATATTCAAATTTATTATCCGAACTCTCGAAAATTTCCTTTCGAACCGTTCCCTTCCCAACTCCCGACGGGCCGGAAAATACGATGAGTAAGCCTCGCTCTTTCATGATATCTCCTTTAAAATCTTTCATTCTAGTGTAACAAAAATCCCTAGGAATTTCAACTGATTTTAAATGAGCAGGGTATTTTTTCAAACAGAAAGGGAGCTGACTGGGCTCCCTCTGCATTATTTAGCAATATCTGTTGCTCTTGTTTCACGAATGACAGTGATCTTGATATTTCCTGGATAATCCAAGTTATTCTCAATTTTCTCACGAACATCGTGAGCCAAGATAGTAATTTGATCATCTGAAATTCTATTTGGATGTACAATGATCCGAACTTCACGCCCTGCTTGAATAGCATAGGATTGTTTGATCCCATCGAAGCTATTAGCAATTTCTTCCAAGTCTTGTAGGCGTTTGATATAGGCCTCCATAGACTCACGACGTGAACCTGGGCGAGCTGCACTCAAGGCATCCGCTGCTGCTACAATAACAGCAATGGTACTTGTCGCTTCCACATCGCCATGGTGGCTGGCAATCGTGTTAACCACAATCGGATGCTCCTTATACTTCTTAGCCAATTCAGTACCGATCTCAACGTGGCTACCATCAACCTCACGGTCAATTGCCTTACCAACATCATGGAGGAAACCTGCACGGCGAGCCAGGTTGACATTTTCACCCAACTCTGCGGCGAGGACACCTGCCAATTTAGCCACTTCAATCGAGTGACGGAGGACATTTTGACCATAAGATGTACGGAAGTGCAAACGTCCCATAATCTTAATCAAATCTGGGTGAAGGTTCGGTGCTCCAACTTCGTAGGCAGCAGCCTCACCATACTCACGGATGCGATTATCCATTTCCACACGGTGTTTCTCAACCAATTCCTCAATACGAGCCGGATGAATCCGACCATCTTGAAGTAAGGTTTCCATGGTCATACGAGCAATCTCACGACGAATAGGGTCAAAACCTGATAGGACAACCACTTCCGGCGTATCATCAATGATAACATCGATACCGGTCAAACTTTCAAAGGTACGAATATTACGTCCTTCACGTCCGATAATCCGACCTTTCATAGCATCATCTGGCAGGTGAACAGATGTAATGGTCTGCTCAGCTACATATTCACCTGAAATCCGTTGCATAGCCTGGGCCAACAAGTCCTTGGCCATCTTATCCGAACGTTCTTTGACCTCACGCTCTGCATCTCGGATTTGAGTTGCAATCTCATGTGTCAACTTATCGCGTGTATCTGTCAGGATAATATCTTTCGCTTCTTCCTGACTGAGTGCTGCCACACGTTCCAATTCTAGAGCCTTTTGCTCTTCCAACTTAGCAACTTCTTGCTCACGCTCATCAATGTGTTTAGATTTATCCGTTAGACTTTGTTCTTTTTGCTCCAAAGTCTTTTCTTTAGTCGTCAAATTGTCATCTTTTCGATCCAAATTGCTGGCACGTTCGGTCAAACGCACTTCAATTTGTTTCAATTCCTGACGCTCTGACTTAAATTCTTCTGCGATTTCTTCTCGGTACTTACGAGCCTCCTCCTTAGCTTCCAAGAGTAATTCTTTTTTCAAGGTCTGGCGGTCACGTTCAGCTGTTTTTAAAATAGCTTCTGCTGCTTCTTCCGCACGACCACGAACATTACTAGCTTCTTGTTCTGCATTTAAAAGGGTTAATTCTGCAGTTTCTTTTGCAGATTTCATCTTCAAAGAAATGGCAAAGTAGCCAATTACTAAACCAATGAGAGCAGAAACAAAAGTCACTACAAGTGTAATGATTTCCATATTTCTACCTCTTTTTTAAATTCGATTTTCACAAAATCTGTATCTATTTTACCATAATTGAACCGATTTCACAATTCCAAATTAACAAATATGTTATAATAAATTCATCACATAGTTTGGAGGAACAAATGAAAAAAGAAGTTACCGTTGAAAGTTTTGAATTGGACCACACCATTGTAAAGGCTCCTTATGTCCGCTTGATTTCAGAAGAAGTTGGTCCAAAAGGGGATATTATCACAAATTTTGATATCCGACTTATCCAACCCAATGAAAATGCCATGGATACAGCTGGTCTGCATACCATTGAGCATCTCTTGGCTAAACTCATCCGTCAGCGTATTGACGGTTTGATTGATTGCTCTCCATTCGGTTGTCGAACTGGTTTCCACATGATTATGTGGGGTAAACAAGATCCAGCAGAAATTGCTCAAGTCATCAAAGCGAGTTTGGAAGAGATTGCAGATGGAATTACTTGGGAGGATGTCCCTGGAACAACCATTGAATCCTGTGGAAACTACAAGGACCACAGCCTACATTCAGCTAAAGAGTGGGCAAAATTGATTGTTTCACAAGGTATTTCAAGCGATGCCTTTGAAAGAAAGACAATTTAAGAAAATAGGGTATAAAAAAAGCGGGTCAACCGCTTTTTTGTTTTGCTTAATAATCCAAGGCATCCGAATGACCCGAGCCATTACCAACAAAGTAACCCGTCTTACAGTTAATCGAGAAGAGATAGCTACCGTCTGGCGTAAACATATTGTAGTAACCATTTCCGTTAATGATGTTCACTTTTTCCAAGATATATTGGTTGCCTGTGATATAACCACGCTGTTGAGAAATAGCTACAATATTTTCTAGAATACCAGGATTAAATGTCCAAGCTTCGTTATTAACATCGTCAATCATGGCTTGATTGTAAGGAACACGGCTGCGATCACGCTGTAGAACTACCCCTTCTGGTACAGGGATCCCGTAAATAGTTGCTGCTCCACTAATAGCACCAGCAACGCCATCACTGACTACCGCACTCTCGGTTGAGGCTGGAGCAGTGGTTTCTGCTGTTGTCGAATCAGTCTGAGAGTTTTCAGCTGGAGCAGCAACTGCTTCGGTAGAGCTAGCAGCAACTTCCTGTTGAGAACGCCCAAAATTGACCACAGAAGCCAACAAGCTATCCACTGAGCTAATACCAGTGTTGGTAGCTGAAAGACTGGCATCTGCTTTAACAGTAGCAGTAGTATCAATTTCACCATTTACGATAACTTCTTTATCAAATTGCCCATTGATTGCCTGCATAGCAGTAATGGCTTTTTCAAGATTATCATACTGTTCCTTGGCTTTTTTATAACTATCTGAATTTTTGTCCATCTTGTCCAAGAGGGCCTTCAACTCCGCCAATTTACCAAACTCAGAATTCTTCAACTTTGTCAAACTACTATCTGTAAAGAAGCTAGCATAAAGTTGTTCAAAGGCTAGGCCGTTGGCATCTGCCGAGCTGTTAGCAGAAGTCGAAGTTTGGCTAGTACTTGAACTACTAGCTGTTTCCGTGGTCGATTTATTTACTGAGTTCAACCACATGAAAGCCGTTGCTAAGATAGTCACAAAGAGAGCTGCTAAAGCTGACCAAAAATAGATTTTTTTCTTTCTATCCTTCTCTGCTTCCTCTGCCTGTCCCCAATCATCATCCACTTCTTGTTCTTGGGAAACAGTCGCTATACTGTCAACCACTGCCGCACCTGCAACAATTGTTTCTTCCAAAGGAGCAGTCGGTACTTCTACCTGCTCAGTCATATCCTTGCCAACTACAAGAAGTTCATCAGTCACAGCCATCGAAAGACTAGCTGTCTGAACTGTATCTACTTTTTCATCAGCAGAAGACTCTACCAGGGGCAAATGATTAACCTTTGTTTCAAATTTTTGAGATTCGATTTCATCACGGTGTTGCTTGATATAACGATCCAAAAGACTGTCATCCTCAGTCACACCTGCTTCGATTTCCTTATGTTTCTTTACGGCTTCTGCAATGGTTAGATCCTTAGCTACTTCAAAATCCAAAACTTTCTCATTTTCCAAGGGTAGCTTATTCTTATTTTCTTCCACGATATCCTCCTATTATTTCTCTTCTACCATTTGACGCTTGACACGTTGACCAAAAAATTGATACAAATCTACTTTTAAGGTACCATTATATAATTTTCTCTTTTTATCAGCCTGCCTACCAAAACGCTTCTCGAATTGCTCATCACTGGTCAAAATAAACTTAGACCAGGTTGCTAAGGGCTCAAAGGTTTGTCCCATCTCACGATAGAGCGTGATGATTGCGTCATCATCCAACAAACGTTCTCCATAAGGTGGGTTTGAAATGATAACACCATTGATTTTATCCGTCCGCAGATCCTGAACTCGCATCTGTTTGAAAACAATGTCCTGATCTACTCCAGCCGCAAAAGCATTTTTCTTGGCAATTTCAACCATACGAGCATCGATGTCTGAACCCGCAATATCCAAGACCAAATCTGATTTAATAGCAGCCCGAGCTTCTTTTCGTACATCTGCCACTAACTGGTCATCAACCCATGGCCATTCTTCAAAAGCAAAGGAGCGTTTCAAGCCAGGAGCCATATTTTTGGCCAGCATGGCCGCCTCAATACAAAAGGTTCCTGAACCACAAGTTGGATCAATCAAGGGTTTATCAGGATACCAGTTAGATAACTGTAAAATAGCAGCCGCCATATTTTCTTTGATCGGTGCTCCACCTTTTTCCACCCGATAGCCACGCTTGAACAAACTTGAACCAGTCGTATCAATCATGATTGTTGCCACATCCTTCAAGATAGACACTTCAATCTTGAACTCTGCCCCAACTTCCTGGAGCGGCACTCCCTCTGGACGAGAGAAGTGTTTTTGTAATTTCTTAACAACTGCTTTTTTCGAAATAGCCTGTACGCTCGGCTCATTGTGTAACTTGGATTTAACACACTTGGCCTTGGAAATTGGAAACTTGCATCCCAAAGGCAGATAATTCTCCCAATCCAAACCAAAGACCCCTTGGAAGAGCTCTTCAAAGGTTCTTGCTGGAAATTGACCAACAATAATTTTTACCCTGTCCGCCGAACGTAGCCAGAGGTTGGTTTCGATAATCGCCTTAACATCACCCTCGAATCGTACACGACCATTTTCCACCTGGCACTCATAGCCGAGATTACGAATTTCACGACCAACAACTGCCTCTAGGCCAGCTGCAGCGGTCGCAATCAATTCAAACTGTTTTTTCATTTTTTTCCTTCTAAAATAAAAGCTAGCAAAGCTAGCTACCTATTTATGCAATTTTCTGTAAGCCATGTTTTGTTCCAGTGGTACTAGGTTCTACCACCTTCGATAATCATCTGTCTACTGTTTTCACAGTCAGGATTTCAGTTCAATTCCATCCATCCCATGCCCCGACCAAAGTTTGGGTTGCTAGCTTGAGGGGTTTACCGCGTTCCATTTTTTACGTTTCCATAAAAACTTCGTCACTGTGGCACTTTCAGGTCTACTTTGGCATATCTGATGACGTAGCCATTTTAACCGCCGTAACGTTACCAACGTCCCTAGGCTTATTGATTCGCCTAGCACAAACACTACCGGCATCGCAGCCAGTGCTAGCATGGACTTTCCTCATGGTAGAAATCTACCACGCGATTATCCAAAAATTGCACGCAATTCCTATATTATTAGTCTTGAACAATTTGTTTGCCGAAGACTTCTTTTTCCAGACGATTTAAGCGACGAAGAATATCAAAGTTTGTAGCCGAAGATGGACGTTCCGTAGGAAGCACATCTTTTACTTCCTCAACAGCAGCAACTTTAGGAGTGTTTGCTACCTGAGCTTTCAAGCGAGCAATCTCGCCTTTCAACTCCTTGATAATAGCTTCGTAGGCATCATAATCCTTCATGATTTCATCTAAAAAGTCATTGACTTCGTCTTGATCGTAGCCACGGAAACCGACTTTAAAATCTTGTTCAAAAATATCTTTAGTTGTAAATTTAATACTTGCCATTTCTCTCTCCCATATCTAAAACATCACTAGTCCTATTATATTAAAAAAAATAGGGAAAAATCAAGTCAAATCACTCAGAATTTGAAAAATTTTCTGCCACCTCGTTCAGTTGTTCAAAGGTAAGCTTTTTTCTATCATACTCCTCTTTTTTTAAGACTTGATGATATAAATATTTCAAATTAGTTTCATTTTTAGAATCGTAAAACAGATAGATTCCGTCAGTATTATCCACTAAAAATTTATTGTAATCTTTAAACTGACCAGGATTTTCATAACGAGGATAGGCATACTTAATGAAATCAACCTGTTTGAAGCGTTGCAATTTCAGCTGATTACCTTCATTCCAATGTTCTCCATGGTTTTCAAACATGAAAATAGATGCTATTTGAAACTCATAACCTTCTGAACGCAATTCCTCTAAAACTTCCAAGGTCCAATATTCAAATCCCAATTGACCTGTCAGGACAAACCAGGTAACTCCATCCTCCAAAAATCGAACAAGATCCTTCTTGATAGCCAACTTTATAATAGCTAACCGTGGATCCTTTTCCGTAAAAATACCTACATCTGTATGCTTGTAACCTGTTATCAAAAGGCTCTTAGTATCCATTCCTTGTACTCTTTTCACTTATTGTGGTATAATATGCTGATATTATTTTATCAAGAAGGAGTTCTATGGTCAATTATCCTCATAAGATAGCTAAAAAAATCAATAGAACCAATTCTGTTTCATCTCAAAAAATTAGCTTCGCAAATCGAGGGATGTCCTTTGAAACTGCTATCAACGATAGCAATCTGTACTACCTAGCTCACGAGATTGCGGTTATCCACAAGAAACCGACTCCTGTGCAGATTGTAAAGGTTGATTATCCGAAGAGAAGCCGTGCGAAAATTGTAGAGGCCTATTTTCGACAGGCATCTACAACTGATTACTCAGGGGTTTTCAGGAAACATTATATTGATTTCGAAGCCAAGGAAACGCGACAAAAAGCATCTATGCCTATGAAGAATTTTCATGAGCATCAGATTGAACACATGAAACAGGTTGTAAAGCAGGGTGGCGTATGCTTTGTTCTTCTTCACTTTTCAACGCTAAAAGAAACCTATCTCTTACCTGCCGTTCACTTGATTGAATTCTACCAAGTAGATAAGGGAAGCAAATCCATGCCTCTCTCTTTCATTCGACAATTTGGCTTTGAGATTCAAATGGGACGCTTTCCAAGCGTACCCTATCTGGAAGTGGTTGAAAAAAATTTATTAGGTGGTGACTCTTTTGAAAACTACAAGTATTAAAAAAACTCTCCTAGTAGTTGCAAACGTCTTACTAGCTGGCTTTATTCTTACCTTTCTAGTCGGTTCACTCTTGGTAGGTTACTGGATAGTAACAGCTCCCAAGCTAACCGAAGAAAGTTTGACAGCCACAGTATCCAGTAAGATTTATGACAAAAACGGAAGTCTGATTGCTGACCTAGGAGCAGAAAAGCGTTCTAGCGCCAAAACTGAAGAAATTCCGACTGATTTGGTCAATGCCATCGTTGCTATTGAGGATCAACGTTTCTTCAACCATCGAGGTGTGGATGTTATCCGTATCGCTGGTTCTTTGGTTAACAACCTGACAGGTGGACGCTTACAAGGTGGTTCAACACTGGACCAGCAGTTCATCAAACTGACCTACTTCTCAACTTCTTCCGAGGACCAAAACATCAAACGAAAAATCCAAGAAGCCTGGTTAGCAACCCAATTGGAAAAAGACAAGACTAAGCAAGAAATCTTGACCTACTATGTCAACAAAGTCTTTATGGCCAACGGGAACTATGGTATGAAAACTGCTGCTAATGCATATTATGGGAAGGACTTAAAGGACTTAAGCCTGGCTCAACTAGCCTTACTAGCAGGTATGCCGCAAGCTCCTAACCAGTATGACCCTTACACCAATCCAGAGGACGCTAAAACACGTCGGGACTTAGTACTAGCTGAAATGCTGGAAGAAAAGTACATCGATAATGCCCAGTACGAGCAAGCAGTACTTACTCCTGTCACAGATGGTCTACAGGCCCTAACCAATGAAACAGCTTATCCTGCTTACATGGACAACTACCTCAAGCAAGTCATTGAAGAAGTAGAAGCCAAAACAGGCTACAACTTATTGACTACCGGTATGGATGTCTATACAAACGTGGACCCTGCTGCACAACAGCAATTGTGGGATATCTACAATACGGATATGTATGTTGCCTATCCTGACGACTTGATGCAGGTAGCCTCTACGGTTGTTGATGTTTCAAATGGTAAGGTTGTCGCACAGTTGGGTGGCCGCCATCAAGCAAGTAATGTTTCCTTCGGTACCAACCAAGCTGTTGAAACCAACCGTGACTTTGGTTCGACCATGAAACCCATCACCGACTATGCTCCTGCTTATGAACATGGCATCTACACTTCAACGGCTGACATTATCGTCGATGGACCTTACAATTTCCCTGGCACAACTATCCCGATCAATAACTGGGACAAGCAATTCTACGGATCCATTTCAATCAAGACAGCTGTTCAGTATTCACGTAATGTGACAGCAGTCAAGGCTCTTGAAGCAACTGGACTAGAAAACTCTCTGGCATTCTTGAACAGTATCGGCATTGATTATCCAGAAATGCACTACTCAAATGCGATTTCTAGTAACACTTCCGATACAGGTCGTCAATATGGTGCAAGTTCTGAGAAAATGGCTGCAGCCTATGCTGCCTTCGCAAACGGCGGAACTTATTATGCTCCTCAATATGTCAATAAAATCGTCTTCAGCGACGGAACCGTTTCTGAGTTTGCTCCTCAAGGCACCCGTGTTATGACGGAAGAAACAGCCTACATGATGACAGATTTGATGAAATCGGTATTGACCTATGGCTACGGTTATACCGCTACCGTCAGCGGTATCCCAATGGCAGGTAAAACAGGTACATCCAACTATACCGATAGCGAAACAGATACTATCCTAGCTTCCATCCCTGAAGCAAACTACAGCTATATGGTTGTACCAGATGAGAACTTCGTCGGCTATTCTAGCCAATATGCTATGGCTGTTTGGACTGGCTATACCAATCGTATGACCCCTATCCTAGATAATGGTATGAGAATTGCCACCGACGTTTATCACCATATGATGGCCTATATGCATTCTGACTATACTGCTACCGAGTGGGAAGTGCCAAGTGGACTGGTGCGATACGGTTCAAACTACTATTTAAGAGGTAGCCGTTCGCTAAACAATGCTTACAATAGTTACAACAATAGTAACAACAACTACAATACAAGCAGTAGCTCAACAACGCCAAGTTCGAGCTACACTGAAACAACAAGTGAACAGAGTGTTCAAAGCACCACTACGGAAACAGCGAGCACTATAAACACTACCGAAACTACTGCAGTTGAAGCTAGCGGCGCTGAAACCACAACAGCTTCAACACCAGCTGCTACTACAACATCCTCTGAGCAAACGGATGGACAATAAACAAAAAGAGGTTGGGCCCAAAGTCTTACCTCTTTCTCTATCCCCGATAACTCTAGCCCAACTCTCCACAATTTCAAAAATTTATGGTAAGATAAAACTATGAAACCTGAAGTATTTTATAAGACCTTGGCTGACCAAGGCATCCAGCTAACTGACACCCAGAAACAACAATTCCATCGCTATTTTCAACTCTTGGTAGAATGGAATGAGAAGATCAATTTAACAGCCATCACTGAGGAAAGCGAAGTCTATCTCAAACATTTTTATGACTCTATCGCTCCCATTCTTCAAGGCCATATCCAAAACGAACCCCTTCGCTTATTAGACATAGGAGCCGGAGCAGGTTTTCCAAGTCTTCCCATGAAAATCATCTATCCTCAATTAGATGTAACTATCATTGACTCTCTCAACAAGCGGATCAATTTCTTGCATTTATTGGCAGAGGAATTGGGTTTGGAGAATGTGCATTTCTATCATGGACGGGCTGAAGATTTTGCCCAAGACAAGCAATTTCGCGCCCAATTTGACCTTGTCACCGCTCGGGCAGTTGCACGTATGCAAATCTTATCAGAGCTAACCATTCCATATTTAAAACTCAATGGTAAACTCATTGCCCTCAAGGCCTCTAGCGCTGAGGACGAATTGGCTCAAGCTAAGAACGCCCTGACCCTCCTTTTTGGTAAGGTCATTGAAAACGTTGACTATCAATTGCCAAACGGTGACCCGCGCACACTGACCATTGTAGAAAAGAAAAAGGAAACTCCCAATAAGTTTCCACGTAAGGCTGGTATGCCAAATAAACGACCACTGTAAAAGAGGCTGAGCAAAAAGCCCAACCTCGCTTCTCAGGGTTTGTGTCAACATCTCAGCGCAGTGGTTGATTGGCAGATTTGTTCGTATTTTACACTCCAAATCTGACCTAATCAACTGTGCGGGGGCGGGAAGACGAACTCTTTTTTTACCAGTCGAGTTCTTTCCCGCTCCCTTTCTCTATCTCCACGGGTTGTAAAAACGTCCACCATTCACAAATAAAAGTCCTATTGTAATGAGAATAAGCACTAAAATAAGGGCTAGAACTAGATAATCAATACTTTGCAAGGCTTGGTAGCTATACCAGGTTCTTTTTTTATTTTTCCCGAAACGACGCAATTCCATGGCTGTCGAAATGGTATCAATTCGCTCTAAGGAACCAAAAATCAAGGGAATAACCAGAGCTAGATTGCCCTTAATACGGTCCATTAACTTGCCTTTCTTAGATAACTCCAAACCACGCGCTTCCTGGGACATCCGAATAGTATAAAACTCCTCCTGAATATCTGGGATATAACGCATGGTCAAACTAACCGCATAGGCTACCTTATAGGATACCCCAATCTGATTTAAGCTTGAAGCAAACTGGCTCGGATGGGTTGTCATCAAAAAGACAAGAGTCAGTGGCACTGTGCAAAAATATTTCAAGAGTAAGTTCAATAGATAGAAAGCCTGCTGGCTGGTCAAGGAATAGGAACCAAAACCAGAAAGGATAACCGTTTCAGCCCCATAGAGCTCTACTCCATATCTGGGTGCAAACAGATGAACCATCAAGGCATTTAAGAGGGCAAAAACAATAGTAAACAGCAGAACAAGGGACACATCCTTATAGCGAATGCCGGATAGTTTAAATAAGGCCAGCGAAAATAGTGCGATAAAGGCAATCAAACGGGTATCGTAAGTCACCATGGCAATAATTGTCACAATCAGGAAAAACAAGAGCTTGGTAACAGCAGACAAATCGTAAATAATGCCTCTTCCTTTATGATAACCAATTAAATGTTGTTGGCTCATTGCCCCCTCCTTTCTTCCTGCATATAGAACATGGTCAATTCCAGTGGGTTTACTGCCAAGCGTTCTGCCAAGTGGAATATAGATGTTTCCTTCAAATTGGCTTCTTCAATGACCTTACTATCTGACAAGATTTCTGCTGGACTAGCATCTTCGATAATCTGACCATCCACCACAACAATAGCCCTATCTGAATAATCCAACATCAACTGCATATCGTGGGTAATCATCACAATGGTATGTCCTTGAGCATTAAGTTGATCCAAGAAATCCATCATCTCCTGGTAATGACGTTGGTCCTGACCAGCTGTTGGTTCATCCAAAAGAATAATCTCAGGATTGAGCACCAAGATAGAGGCAATGGTCACCCTCTTCTTCTGACCGTAGGACAAGGCTGAAATCGGCCACTTGCGGTACTGGTACAAGCCACAAACCTCCAAAATCTTGAAGACCCTAGCCTCAATTTCTTCTTCCGCCACTCCCCTCATTCGTAAACCAAGGGCTACCTCATCAAAAATCATGGTCTGACTGATCATCTGATTAGGATTCTGAAGGACGTAACCAATCCGCTCCGCCCTCTCCTTGACAGAATCATCCTTAATGGATTTACCTTGCCACAATATCTCCCCATCAGGTTGAATAAAGGCACACAAGGCCTTGGCCAAGGTTGATTTTCCAGCCCCATTTTTTCCGACGATGGCTAAGCGCTCACCCTTATAGATGTTTAAATCTATGCCTGAGAGAATGGTTTTATCAGAGTAAGCGAATTGTAAATTGCGGGCTTCCAACAAGACTTCCTTCTCCACTTCTGTCAAGTTGACACTTGGGAGTTGCCCCATTTCTAAAGAACCTAGTTCAAGTTCCCAGACAGAAGAGAGGTGGGCAGCTCTTTCAATTGGATAGCCTAAACCTCGTAAGGTAGAAATATAGAGGGGCTCTCGAATACCATTTTCTCTTAATAGACTTGTCTGCAAGAGCTGATCTGGATGACCATTGAACAAAATCCGCCCTTCGTTGATCAGGATAATCCTATCTACCTGACGATAGAGGACATCTTCCAAGCGGTGTTCAATGATGATGGTCGTCGTTCCTTCTTGCTCATGCAAACGATCAATCAAGTCAATGGTATCTTGTCCAGATTTGGGATCCAAGTTGGCCAGAGGTTCATCGAATAACAAAATAGGACTTTCATCAATCAAGACCCCTGCCAAGCTAACCCGTTGCTTCTGACCTCCCGAAAGATCCTGGGGACGATGGTTGAGCAATTCATTTAGTTCCAAGCGTTCTGCCCAGTCATGAACTCGTTCTTTCATGGTCGCCAAGGTTTCCATGTCATTTTCCAGTGCAAATGCCATATCTTCAGCAACCGAAAGCCCAATAAACTGACCATCTGTATCCTGCAAGACAGTGCTGACCAAGAGAGATTTTTGATAAATGGACTGGTCAAAAGCAGACTGCCCCATCAACTTGAAATCTCCAGAATGGGTTCCCTTATGGATATTTGGAATAATCCCATTTAAAACTTGACCGAGAGTGGACTTGCCTGAGCCAGATGGACCAATAATCAGCACCTTCTCTCCCTCATAGATAGTCAAATCAATCTCATGTAAGGTCGCTTCCGTCTGAGCATTATATTTAAAAGAAAAATTCTTGAATTCGATGACTTTTTTCATATCCCTATTATATCAGAAACCAGCATGAAAAAAAGGAAGAATTCTCCCTTTCTCTCAATCCATGAGCTATGACGAACGATTGAATCGTTTGTTCTCTCCTGAACTGCTATGTTTGGATTGGAAAACGGCTTTCCTAGCTCTAGTCCATCAACAGACTGAACAAGATAGAAAAGAAAAATTGCACTGATTTCTCAATGCAATTTTGGTATTATTAGGCATTTGCTGGAGCAAGGCTTTCACCAAGCGCTTCTAAACGCTCTGCCCATTCTTGGCGAGTCAAGCCATTTTCAGAGATATAACGGTTGCGCTCGTGGGCACGGCATTCAGCTGAACAGCCACGAACATACTTGTGCTCGTTTTCTTCTGACATGAGGGTGCGGCGGTTACAGAATGGGTTACCACAGTTGACATAGCGTTCACATGGTGTGCCATCAAACCAGTCCTTACCAACAACAACTGGATCAACATGGTTGACATCAACAGCGATACGCTCGTCAAAGACGTACATCTTACCATCCCACAATTCGCCACGAACCTCTGGGTCTTTACCATAGGTCGCGATACCACCGTGAAGCTGACCAACATCCTTGTAGCCTTCACGAACCATCCAACCTGAGAATTTCTCACAGCGGACACCACCTGTACAGTAAACCACCACGCGTTTGTCCATGAATTTCTCTTTGTTATCACGGACCCATTGTGGCAATTCACGGAAGTTGCGAATATCTGGGCGGATAGCTCCACGGAAGTGGCCAAGGTCGTACTCGTAGTCGTTACGGGTATCCAAAACAACTGTATCTTCGTCCAAGAGAGCTTCTTTGAACTCTTTTGGTGATAAGTAGGCACCTGTTGTCACAAGTGGGTCAATGTCACTGTCGAAGTCGTTGTCTTCCAAACCAAGGTGAACAATTTCTTTTTTATAACGAACATGCATTTTCTTAAAGGCTTGTTCATTTTCTTCATCAATCTTAAACCACAAATCACTGAACAATGGATTAGCATGAACATAGTCCATGTATTTTTGTGTTGTTTCGTAGTCACCAGAAACAGTACCGTTGATGCCTTCATCAGCAATCAAGATACGACCTTTTAATCCGATAGACTTACAGAAAGCCAAGTGCTCTGCAGCATACTCTTTGGCATTTTCAATTGGAACATACTTATAGTATAACAATACGCGAATGTCTTTTGACATGATTTCTCCTTCTCAATCTTTGCAATAGATGATAGAATTTTGACTTTTCTAGTCAAAGCCACCTTCCATTATATCGCTTACATCATCAAAAAACAAAAATCTGAACTGAAAATTACTCTTCCAATTCAGATTTGAGTTGTTTCAATTTTTCCAAGGCATCATCATTGATGAGTTGGTCCACCTGGCGCTTGTGGCGCTTGGCAATATTTTTCTTCCACTTATCCTCTATGGGATCGGTCTGCTTATCCCTTTTTTTCGGCACTTCCACTGCCTCCTTCTCTTGCCACTCTACATCTTTAATCATCTCTTTCCAGTAGGTGACAATAGCAGAGCAGAGATAGGTTTGTAGTAAGCTCAGCCATTTTTCAACAAAAGTCGACGGTGGTCTATCCTCAACCAAGCGATAAGTCCTTTGGAGTTCAATGAGCTGGGATTGATATTTTTCCCACTGAAGCATGGATTTACTTGGTTTCTTGCTGTAAAGACGGCTTTGCCGGATAACCTCTATATAGGGAGCTACAAATCGGCTAATCCGTATTTTGAGAGAGGAACGGGAAAGGTAGGTTGCAGTCAATAAACCTGATGCTAGGAGGCGTTCCACCTCCCTAGCCTGATTGTCAGGGAAACGATAGTGGACCAAACAGCTAGCCTCTTCTTCTTCAATGAGTAAACGAACCTGTAACCTACCCTTATGCCAACTAGCGAAAATATCCTGCTTAGCATCCCAAGCTTTCTGAAAAAATTGTAGCAAGTAGTAGCCTTGTTTGGTCAAGACATACCAACTTCCCTCTTGATAGAGGTAGTTTCGAATAGCCCCCTTCATGTAAAATTCCCCATGAAAATCATAGAAGGTGGGTTGTTTGTAGCTTGAGGTAGATGGATGATTACTGATGCGAAAGACCTTGTAATAAATCGTATTCCACAAAACACATATATAGAGAGAATCTGTCGTTCCAGACTGATAAATGGTTAAAATCTCCTCACCTGGATTGAGAATAGAATGAATAAGGGGAGCTAGATTTTCTTCTGTCCAAGCCATACATCACTCCTCCCTTCATCAGATAATTTCTATTCTTTTATATTATTATATCATATTGTCAATATCTTTCTCAAAAAAATCAACCTAGAAATTTTCTAGGCTGATAGTAACATTCGGTTTTTATTCTATTTTTGATAGTCCTGTTCGAGAAAGTTCTTACTCTTTTGACAAACTTCCTGTTTTCGTTTGCGAACGAGCATAAACTCCAAGTAGAATAGTACCAGCAATAGCTACGGTAATACTATTGACAATCCCAGCTACCAAACCCTGAGTGAATACCTTATTTGCTGCCTCGCTATAGATAACAATATCCAATACTGGAGCGATAATTCCCCAGGCAATGACATTGGCAACTACTTGGAAGATATTGAAAACTACAATATCTTTTCCTTCAAAAATCCCTTCCTCAACACGAAGACGATTTTTTGCAAAACCTAGCACCAATCCAAAAACTGCTGAAGCTAGTACCCAAGACCACCAAGGTGAACCACCTCTTAGCGCATCAATAAAGGCATGACCAATTAGTCCTACAAAGAAACCAACAATCGGACCAAAAACAATTGACAAGAGCGATTGAACTGCATATTGCAATTGAATATAGGTGTTCGGAACAAAGGTAGGAATGCTAATCAGCAGGCCAGTGACAACAAAGAGGGCGGCACCGATACCGGTAGCAACGACAGTTTTGATAGAATTATTTTTCATAAAATTCTCCTTCATTTTCTTTAATTACTAATGCGTTTGATTTCGATATGCCAGTTTTGACCGACACCGACATTATAGGCCTTGGCAAAGGAACCTTGGTTAATGGCCAAGCCTACTCGATAGAGCGAATTGATATAGAGCAGGGGTTGACCGATGCGGACATCCGCAAAAGACTTGCCATAGGTCACTTGGTTTTGATAGACCAACATATCGTTGTTGTAAATGGTCACTTCAAAACGGTCCTCGAACTGAGGGTTCAAGGTATAAAATTCCTCACGCGTGATTGAGGTCCATAGTGAACCAAAGCGAACATCCAAGATGTCGATAGCTCCTTTGACAAAGTCTGGTCCAACTTCTGTCGGAACGGTTGGAATTTCAACAATATCTGCCACCTGCAACTCTGGTCCAACCTCTTCAAAACTGATATGACCTGAGGCTAATTTTGCACCTGTGTAAGCATACACATCGCGACCATGGAAGGTATAGGAATGCTCCGTATTAGCTCTGCGATTGGCCACTTCTGAAATTTCACGAACCGCTTTGATGCCTACATGTTTCTTGATAAAGGAAAGGGTTCCGTTGTCTGGGGTAACGATATAGTGGTTTTGCTCCGTCAAAGCCACCACACTTTTGCGCTTAGAGCCTACTCCTGGATCAACAACAGATACAAATGTCGTGCCTTCTGGCCAATATTCAACTGTCTGAAAAAGACGGTAAGAGCCTTCAAAAATGTTGTAGGGTGTAATATCGTGGGTGAGGTTGTGAACAACTAGGTCACGTGACTCCTGAAGAGCCACACCAATCATAGCTGACACAGCACCATCTACTAGACCAAAGTCCGATTGTAAAACAAGTAAATTATTTGACATAGCTCCTCCTAAAAATGATACTGTTCTATCATAACAGAAAAGCTAGATGCTTTCAAATAGCTATTTTCTAGGAAGAGTTATAGTTATCTATTATAACTAGATAATACTACAAACTTTCTCAGTCACACAAAAAATAAATTTTTTAATAAAAGGCTTGCAATTCAAAGATTATTGTTTTATAATAATTTCACAAGAGATATTATCATAAAACAATAATAATAGAAGGTTTGCTATGAAAAAAAGTTTAATCAAAACAGCAAGTTTGTTAGTTAGTGTAACAAAAAAGCACCAACTAACAACCGAGAACAGCGAGTTTATCTGATATGGAAATGATTCGCGTAAACTTAGACAAGGTCCTCAAAGACCGACAAATGACTTCCAAGGACTTGGCAGAGCAAGTCGGGATTACCGAGGCCAACCTATCCATCCTCAAAACAGGCAAGGCCAAAGGCATTCGTTTCAATACCCTGATGAGCATCTGCCGAATCCTAAACTGCCAACCAGGAGATATTTTGGAATATGTGAATGAGGGGGAATAGCATGAACAAAAAGATATTTTTCAACATCGTCATACAGTTGCTAACGTTTATTCGTTATGGATTGATTGCCTTAACAGGACTGATAATGTTGGCACTTCTTATTCTACTTATAGGCGGGAAACCTATTCAAAATAGTCTACAATTAGATGTCCCCCTGCCTATCATTGTTATTATTCTAATCATAAGTATCCTATTGGTAGCCTGCTTTATCTACATGGCCACCATACTCAAAAAATTGCTCATCAACTTTCAAACAGGAACTATTTTCTCAACTGAAAATGTATTCTATACAAAGATAATTTTAGGAACTCTGATCGTATGGACTAGCATACAATTTGCAAGTGCTTTTTTCCTATCTTACCTAGATTTAGAGAATGTAAGTGCCTTATATGACTTTTCACTCAGTGACTACTTCATAAATGGTGTGTTGATTATTATTGCACTACTAGCAAAGATGGTTTTGGAAAAAGGTGTGCTTTTACAAGCTGAAAATGATGAAATTATATAAGGAGCCCATGATGAAAAAGTATATTTCCCTCATTGCACTCTGCATGATGATATAGTTAATTGAAACAAGAACAGGACAAAAGTGCCTCAAGGAAAGTATCGCAATTTGGCAATACTTTTCTGAGGTG
>NZ_JBPPVC010000018.1:0-31358 GCF_053545015.1 Streptococcus sp. 32226D021BW
TTTACGAAAATCTAATGAATATGCCATAAGTACATTATACCATAAATGTACTATTTTTGTTTCATTTTACTATATTTTTAAAAAAATATATACTAATTTATCAAAAAACAAAAAGAAAACCCGACTAGAGTCGAGTTTTCCAAATAATTATTTTACAGTTGCAGTGCTTGTGATCACTTCTACAGCTTTCTTGACAGCGATGTCGTGTTTGAGCATTTCTGGTGAAAGCAAGCTACGAACTTGTGCCACTTCCATACGGTAAGTAGCTGCCAAGTCTTCGATTTCTTTCTCGATTTCAGCGTCAGTTGCTTCGAAACCTTCTGCTTTCGCTACTGCTTCAACAACCAAGTTTGTCTTAGTACGTTTTTCAGCGTCAGCTTCGTATTGTTTATGAAGGTCATCACGAGTTGTACCAGTGATTTGGAAGTACATATCTGGTGAGATACCTTGTTGTTGCATACCACCCAAGAATTCATTGATTGCACGGTGAACTTCTTCGTGGATCATTTCTTCTGGCAATTCAACGATTTCAGCGTTTTCTACAGCCAATTCAAGAGCTGCTGATTCAACTGCATCATCAAATGCAACTTCTTTTGCAGCTTCCAATTCTTTGCGGTACTTAGCTTTCAACTCATCAAGAGTTTCTACTTCTTCGTCGATATCTTTTGCCAATTCGTCATCCAAAGCTGGAACTTCTTTTGCTTTTACTTCGTGGATTTTTGTTACGAAGAGGGCTGGTTTACCAGCAAGGTCAGCTGCTTGATAGTCTTCTGGGAAAGTTACTTCAACGTTTACTTCTTCACCAGCTGCGTGACCTACCAATTGTGCTTCGAAACCTGGGATGAATTGACCTGAACCAAGTCCAAGCGAGAAGTTCTCACCTTTACCGCCGTCAAATTCTACACCGTCGATTGAACCTACAAAGTCGATAACAACTGTATCGCCTTCAGCTGCTGGACCTTCTTTGATAACCAATTCAGCCAAGTTGTTGCGTGCAGCTTCGATTTTTGCATCAACTTCTTCATCTGTTACTTCTTTAGTAGCTTCTACTGAAACTGCCAAGTTTTTGTAGTCACCCAATTTTACTTCAGGTTTTGTCACAACTTCAGCAGTGATTGTCCAGTCTTGACCTTTTTCCATAGACACAACGTCGATTTTTGGTTGTGCAACGACTTCAAGACCAGCTTCTGCAACAGCTGCTTCATAGGCTGCTGGTAAAAGAGCGTTTACTACATCTTGATAAAGTGCTTCTTCACCAAATTTTTGGTTGAATACGGCACGTGGCAAGTGACCTTTACGGAAACCTGGAAGATTGATATCTTTCTTAACTTTGTTGAAAACGCGATCCAATTCTGGTTTGATAGCATCTTGACCGATTGTGAAGGTCAAAACGCCGCGGTTTGTTTCTTTTGCTTCAAATGATACAGACATTCTGTCATTCTCCTTAAAATTTTATTGCATACTCTTCATTATAACACAATTAGCAGGGATTTCAACGATTTTATAACGTACTTTTGGGAAATGGCAGAGCTTCTGCTCAATCTTCTAATCTGGTTGTTGACCATCGTGGGCCAACCACTTGCAGTCAGTCAAACTCATTTCTGTAAAGATCGCTTCAAAAGAAGAGTCTTCCGGTGAACAGGCGTAGATTCCAAAATGAATTTTCCCGCCGCCTTCATGCAGGTGGCAGATTCGCATCTGCTCAAAATGAATACCGTCTTTGGAGTTTTCAATGCAGAAATCACTACCACGTCGGCTCAAACGGTAGTAAATTGACTTGACAGAAGCAGGAATTTCCTGGGTCGCCCAGTCTGAAAAGCCCTGATTGGTCACAACGCTGCCCAAATGCTGAAAATCTTCATTTTCATACTCAATCGAGCCCTTAATCCAGTTTTCCGAATCCTGATAAACCACGACGCCACACTGGTCAAAGCGGGTATGGCTGTTGGAAAAATCCGTCTTAACCGTAAAGGAAAAATACTCTTCCTCCGTGTCCATCAAGAGCAGGGGAGCATTGTCATTGACAAAATGGTAGTAGGTCTTCTGCCACAAGTCTGTATGAGCTTGGGTTGTGATTCTAATTTCTTTTTCCGAAATCTGATAGTTTTCTGGTTCTCGCACCCAGTAAAAATTTTTGGTGTTCATGTTACTCCTTAGTTCGTTCATCTATAAAAGTCATCATCCGCTCAAATGCTTTGGCAGACACAGGGTCGTTTCGCAAATTTGACACAAAGCCATGCGGTTTTTCCAGTCCTTTTTCTGCTAAGGGATCAACCAACTCATGAACCACATCCGCCTGTTTCAAAGCCTGTTGAAGCGTGATTAGGTCGGTACGGTATTCACTGCCCAAAAGGAAACTTGCTGGATAATCCTTGGTCACATGGAGAATCGGGTTATAGGCATTGATTTCTTCCTGACTGAGATAAATGGTCCCCACCACATAGTTACCCACCAGCATCTTGGCACCCAGAGAAAGCTTGGGATAATCCAAAGGGGCATCATCGATGACCAAAGCCTTGGCCTGTTCTTTTGCAATACTTGGTTCAATGTTCAATAGCTGAGCGTAATCATTGTTGGCTAAGACACTGCCATATTGTGCTACCATGATGGCACCTGCGGACGAGCCCATCAAGACAACATTGTCCATGTTCAAATGGTATTCTTCAGCGTGTTCCATTATGTAGGCAATGGCCTGATTCATCTGAATCACCGGCGTTGGAAAATGGTGGTCTGGCACAAGCGCATAGTCCACATTGACCACATTATATCCTTTTGAAACGATGTCGTCAATGAGATAGGTCGCTTGGCTAGCAGCCAGTGGGTCCCCCATATTTTTGCTGCCTCCAAAGAATCCACCACCGTGGAAATAGAAGAGGGTTGGACGGTCAGCTTCAAAATTTTGGTCTGGATAGGTAATATCTAAAAAACTGTTAGGGTAGTCCTTGCTATAGGCAATCTCACTTTTCAAATACTGACCATTGTCTTTCAACCCGTCGATAGGTTCATATAGGGGACTGTAAGAGTTAGGTGAACTCTCCTGATACATAAACGATTGAATGACACCGACTACCAACTGCGGATGATTGGTAACAGACACATAAACAATGATACCAAGACTAGCTACAATCCCAAAGGCCCATAAGATAATTTTTTTGAATTTTTTCATCTTATTCTCCTAATCTAATAGTTCTAATCCATAACTGTTTACCTGTCCATTGACAGCATCATGCAGCCATTCTGCCACACTCTTGTCTTGAGACATAGGGGTAAAGAATGTTGGAAAGTTAATGGTGGTGTGCTGAGTAGCGGTAGTTTTTTCATCTTGCCCATAATTCCAGATAAAAATACCCACGCCATCAATCTTAGATTGCAGTTCTTGAATCATTTTTTTAAGTTCTTTTTGAAAGTGGTCACTGCTCTCTTCTGTTGCATCTGCTAGTTTCCCTTGGTCAATATAGGCCTGATATTGCTGAAGAATCCCATCTCGATAGGAAATGTCAAATAAAATCTTAACGCTATCTCCGCGTTTCTCATGGAGGGCTACTAAGCTATCCAAAACAAGATTATCTGAATGCAGGCGGTCACTAATGGAAGTCGGTGTCTTCCAGACATTTTCTGCTATACTTTTCCAGTTATCATGTCTCAAAAAGGAACTGTCAACTGCAACCGTGACATTCTCTGCGGTGGGAAATTGTGAAATCACTTCGTCCGCAAGCAATGATGTTGCAAATCCGCCAGCTGAAAATCCAGTCACCAGAAGCGTATCGGGATTGCCAACGTGCGGTTTGGCTGCTGCTAAAATACTCATCAGATTGGAATAACCTTGGTGATGGACTACTTGCTCTTTTCCGTGATCGTCTACATATGAAAAGTTCTGGGTCCCTGCATGAAAATCTCCTGTCCCATACGGAAGCACAATCATAGTCCAGTCCTTAAACGGATTGTCTTCCTGCGGACTTCCAATTCCCCAAGTTGCGACATAATCTTGATGGCCAGTTGTGGTCGCAAAATAACGTGTGCCACCACTAGCAGTCTCTTCATTGATACTCACTCCACCACCGAAGAAATAGACCATTACCTTATTCTTCTATTTACCGATACGAAGCAGGCCGTGTGCCTGATTGCCCTGAGAATCTACAACCCCTTCGGGACTGAGGCGGTACCATTCATTCACTTGTGGGGTCTGGTCAACAAGCTCAGGAGCTGACCAACCAAATGTCTTTTTGTAGGCAATAAAACCAAGCAAGGCTAGAACAACTGTTACAGCCGCTACTATTTTCCAAACTTTTTTCATACTTTCTTTTTTCTGTCCTTTATGGTATATTTTTTAGAAACAAGTGTTTCGTTTTTTATCAGTATAGCAGATGAACAGCTGGAAAACTAGTCCCAGCTCTGCTATTTACCCAAAAGGAAACAAAGGAAAGGAAGTGTTTCGCATGGAAAGAGTGAAGCGGAAAGAGTCGTTATTTGTGGAGAGTGTCGTGGAGGCTCTGTGGGAGTTGCTGGAAGACAAATCTTTTGAAAAGATTAGTGTGTCTGAGTTGGTGGAGAGAGCTGGCATCGGTCGGGTGACTTTTTACCGCAACTTTTCCAATAAGGAAGAGGTGCTCGAACGATCCTTCAACTTGGAGTTGCAAGCCTGGTTGACAGAGCGGCAGATTGACTTGTCGGATTGGTCAGATGCTCATCTCTTACTAGCTTTACGGCAATTTTTTGACTTTTGGTATGAGCAACAGGATAAGATTCGCTTATTGACTGCCAACCATTTGGACTACTTACTCGAGGAGGTCTTGGACAGCTACTTCAAAGAAAGACTGGGGGACATGACTGATGATTTTCACCTGCAATTTATCGTAGGAGGATTTTTCCGAGTGCTTAAAACCTGGGTTGCTAGAGGCTGTAAGGAAAGCCCCGATGACATCATGCGGTTGATGGGAGAGCAATAGGTCAAACTTGCCAACTACCTTGACCAGACCAAGCAAAAAGACTTAGACAACTGATGTTCAGTCACTCTAAGTCTTTTTGTGTATAGTGAGGATGGGCAAAAAGCCCAGGACCACTACTCAGAGTTCGTGTCAACATCTCAGCGCAGTGGTTGATTGGCAGATTTGTTCGTGTTTTACACTCCAAATCTGACCATTACGACTGATGCGAACAGAGTTCGCTTCATTTCCAACCTCCAACAATCACTACTCTGACTGTTTTGTAGCGAACTCTGTTCGCTCTATCTCCGACCTCCAAAGGTTCCCCAAACCTTTGGAGCTACGCGGGGGTGGGAGTTTAAAAGGTCTGGGAGACCTTTTAAAGTGGGAGATATAAGCTGACGGTAGTCAGCTCACATAAATTGATGTCTGGGGATAGACTGTTTCAGCTCAACAACTGGAAATAAGGACTTGTTGACGAACTCTTCTATGAATGGTCGAGTTCTTTCCCACTCCCATTTAAGTCCTTCTCACTTTTTCTTCAATGGCTTTTTCTAGGTCAACCAGAACATCAGACATATACATGGTTCTCAATTCTTTCTCCATAGCTGTCTGGACTTGGACGAGTTTGTCGTCCACAGCAGCATGGATATTCCCCCCCACGATACAGTCGGGATGGGGATTTTCATGAAAGTTGAACAAGCCCTTCTTATCAATATTGTCAACCGTAACAAAGATGTCATAAAGACTAATGTCATCAAGTGGCTTTGCTAAACGAAAACCGCCGCTACCCTGCTTGGCATCTACAATTCCCGCATCCTTCAAACCAGATAGAACCGAGCGAATGATAACGGGATTGGCTTGAATGCTGTTTGCCAAAACCTTGCTGGTAACACGTTGCTGGTCTTGAAAGAGATGGATAAAGGCCAAGGCGTGAATGGCAATGGTAAATTTATTTGAGATCTGCATAACAACCTTTTACTCACTGACAAGGCTGATACGTGCTTTGAGATGATCTCCCGATGCAATCTCGTCAATCATACCAATAGCATAATCTGCATAGGAAATAACGCTTTCTCCCTTACTATTCAAGACCAACTCTTCACCGCCAAGAATATAGCGACCTGTCCGTTCGCCGTCTGCTTGGAAATCACCTGCCGGGCTTACATAGGTCCAGTTGACATCATCTACTTGACGAAGGGCCTCAAGTGCTTCCTTGTGAGCATTTAGCACAGGCAATACTTCCGCTGGAAACTCTGTCACATCTGCCACAGTCAAGGTATGCTCTGGATTAACATAGAGGCTTGCTGCTCCACCAACCACAAGCAAACGTGTTTGTGAATCTTTTAGGATAGCCGCCAAATGTTTGGCTGCATCAGGAACCATATGGACAGTGTCTGCTGTCCAGGCACCTACTGCATCCACTACCGCATCAAAGCCAATCACATCATCGGCTGTCAGGTCAAAAACATCCTTTTGAAGAACCTGCTGTGCGACTGTCTTATTTTCACCACGAACGATGGCCGTTACTTCAAAACCACGTGCTACCGCTTCTTTTACAATCAAGCTACCTGCTTTACCGTTCGCTGCTACTACTGCTATTTTCATTTTCTTTTCCTCCGAAATATTTTTTGTTGTAAAATGTTTTGTTACAACTTTTTTTAAATTGTTGGTAGGTTCATTTATCGTAGAAAAAAGATCTGAGATGGACTCTCAAATCTTTTCTAGTTTATTCTACTTCCTCCTCGGTTTCAAGGCTGACAGGCCGTGTGCCTTGACGGTTTGGAGAAGATAGGGCCAGGCGTTTTGACTGATGGTGACATTTTTTCCCTTGGCCAAGCGTTTCATCTGAGCCTCGTAATAACTGACACCGATAATGGGACCAAGAGCCTTATCTAGTTTTGGAAGACCTGTTGTCAGGCGAGGCGTTGTCAGTTGGAGATCACCGACTTGACGGTAATCATTGACAAGACTTGGACGAAGGACAAAGGGCCTGGCAAGACCAATCATGGACACACCATCCTTGATAGCCTCCTCCATCTGAGTGACTTTTCGGAAACCACCCGTTGAAACAATAGGAACAGAAGTCAAATCTGCTAAGGCTAGAGCGTAGGTCACAAATCCAGCACCATTCTCATATTCACTGCCAAAAACAGGTGTCTCATAATTGCCACCTGAAATTTCAATCAGGTCAATACCCAAGTCAGACATGGTTTTCACCACATGCTTACAATCTTCAAAACCAAAGCCCTCTTCTTTAAAATCAGAAGCATTCAATTTCAAGGCGATGGTAAAATCTGGTCCCACTTTTTCACGCAAACCTCGATAGACTTCCACCAAGAATCGCATGCGATTGTCCAGACTGCCACCATAGCGGTCCGTCCGCTGATTATCTGCCGGCGAGAGGAATTGATTGATCAAGTAACCATGTGCAGCGTGTAACTGTACACCTGTAAATCCTGCTACTTTTGCCCGAAGGCCTGCTGTAATAAATTTATCTCTAGCTTCTTTGATATCAAACACGGTCATTTCTCTCGGTGGACGAAAGGCCGAAGCTGAGCCTCCAGAAATCGGAATAGCACTGGGTGCAATCGGAGTTTGATTGATTGACCGATACATCTGTTTGCCAGGGTGATTGAGCTGGAGCCAGATAGGCACACCGTTCTTTTTCCCAACAGCTGCCCATTTCCGAAATTGAGCCAAATGAGCGTCTGAATCAAGGACCACATTGCCCGGCTCACCAAGGTAGCGGCCGTCCACCATGACATTACCTGTCACTAGGACACCCATTCCCTGCTTGGACCAAAAATCATATAAGGCAATCAGGTCATCTGAAGGAGCTCCCTGACTATCTGCCAGGGTTTCGCTCATGGCGGATTTGAAAAAGCGATTGTCTAAGACCTGACCATTGGGCAGTTGGAGGTTTTCTAACAAAATCTTAGTCACTGTAGCTCTCCTTAAATACTTGAATTTTCTTATCAAGATAGGCTAGTAAGGCTTGGCTCTTTGGCACATCAAAGCCCTTCAAGCTGACCCGTGCCACTTTTTTCTCTGAAAAATAACGCCCTGATACTCCAGCTACCTCTGGTGACAGGCTTAAGTAATAACCTGTTTCAATCCCCTGGTCCAAATCCTTGGAAAATGGTTTCATCAGACTGGTAAGAATCCGACTTTTCAGATTGCGTTTGACCCCATCATTTCCCAAATTTGTCGCAATCAAACCAGGATGGTAGGCATTGACGGTCACAGATGAACCTTGCTTTTCTAAGGCCTCTGCCTGAGCTATTGCCAGCCAAATGGTATATAGTTTGGCATTATTGTAAGCCATAGCTGCAGAATAGCTCTGCTCTAAACCAAAATCCAAGCCTCTGGTTTGTGCAAAATGGTGCATGAAGGAAGAGGTGTGAATGACCCTGCCTGCTGCTTTTTCCAGCAAGGGCAGCAACTCCGTCGTCAAGATATAGGGAACTTGAACAGACAGCATAAAGGTCATCTCGATATTTTCTGCCGTTGCCACGCGAGCATCACCAAAGTAAGCACCCGCATTGTTTAACAAGACATCAATCTGCTCAAAATCTCTGCGAATCTCCTCACTAAAACGATAAACATCTGCTAACTTGGAAAAATCTGCAAGGTAGCCGTGAATCTTTTTATTTCCTGTTTTTAGTTGAATATCACTGAGGGCTACACGGAGCTTTTCGCTATTTCGCCCGTGCAAGATCACTTCATGACCTTCACTAGCCAGTTTCATGGCTAGGTGTTTGCCGATTCCGTCTGTCGATCCTGTGATTAAAATGGTTTTAGGCATTGGTTTCCTCCAAAAAGGCTAGTAAGGCTTTTGAAAACTCTTCTGCATTTTGGAAGATCGAGCCGTGACCTGCATTTGGATAGATGATCAGTTGGCTATTTTTGATCTTCTCATGCAT
Organism: Streptococcus sp. 32226D021BW; assembly: GCF_053545015.1. Lineage (NCBI taxonomy): Bacteria > Bacillati > Bacillota > Bacilli > Lactobacillales > Streptococcaceae > Streptococcus > Streptococcus sp. 32226D021BW. Next base: position 8,849 of record NZ_JBPPVC010000018.1, read on the forward strand.
AGTATAAGAATTTTCTGTTGGAACCTGCATATCCTTATCACCGTTGACGATCAGAGTTGGTAGGGCGATAAAGGTCATATCATCTTGTGGCTCTCTTCCCCAGCGTTTGATAGCTTTCAGCTGGGTCAAAAATCCTGGAACATTCATGTCCTTATCTGCATGAGCAGCACTTCTTTGCCCCATACGACCCAAGACTTTTTCTGCCTCCAAACGACCTGCTTCATCATGATTGTAGAAGATGTAGCGTTTTGGATCCACACGCTCCAAACCAGCCTTCAGCATATAGCGGAAGGTTTTTCCAGTTACCTTATCAACTTCAAAACCACCACGAGGACCTGTACCTGCTAAAATCAAGCGATTAACCAGCTGACCATCCAGACGAACGATTTCTTGAGCAATGAAACCACCCATAGACAGACCTAGCAAATTGATTTTCTCATGACCCAAAGCCTTGATAATGGAAACAGCCTGCTCAGCCATTCCTGGAATAGTTGGAGCCACCTTGCCTTGACTAGCTCCTACGCCAGGAAGGTCTAGGACAATCACATGGTGCTGTTCAGCCAGCAAATCCAGCAATTTTGGATCCCAGTTGTCCAAGGTCGCGGCTAGGTGAACCAGCATGACCAAAGGAAGGTCTGACTTGCCCTTGCTGAGCTCACGATAGGCGATTTTATTGTTTGAAACGGTGATGTATTGGTTTTTAGTTGTAATATATGACATGATTTTTCCTTGTATATTCTATTGTCTTAGTTGAAACTGAGGACTGTTTTTCCGCGTGAACGACCGTTGGCAACCTTATCAAGTGCTGCGTTGACTTCTTCAAATGAATAAACGGTATCGATAGACGGTTTGATTTCGAGCTTGCTGAAAATGTCTGCTACTTCTTGCAGTTGGCGACCATTGCTCTCTACGAAAATGAAATGGTAGTGAACACCATATTTCTTAGCCATTTTGTCAAATGAACGACCCGCTAGACCAAACAAGATTTGTTTCCATTTTGGCAAATTCATGCGCTTGGCAAATTCGCCATTCGGCATGGCACGAAGGGAAACCAGCTGTCCACCTTTTTTCATGATTGACATTTGTTTTTCCGTTTCTGCACCACCAAGTGTGTCCAAGACGTAGTCAACATTGCTAAGTGTTTTGGTGTAATCTTCTTTTTTGTAATCGATAAACTGGTCTGCACCGAGTTTCAAGACACGTTCACCATTTGCACCGTCACCATTTGTGATAACGGTCAAGCCCTTGGCTTTGGCAATCGGAATAGCCATACCTCCGACACCACCAGTTCCGCCTGAGATGAAGATGGTCTTGCCTGCCTCAGCACCCATGAGATCAAGGGCCTGTATGATGGTCAAGGCTGTCAGAGGAACAGCTGCCGCTTCTTCATCTGTCAAGTAGGCAGGGACCTTAGCAAGAGCTTGTGCATCAACTGCTACATACTCAGCAAAAGCACCGATACTATCAAGCGGAAGACGACCGAAGACACGATCACCTGCTGTAAAGTTGGTTACAGTTGTACCGACTTCTTCAACCAAGCCGACCACTTCATTTCCAGCTGTTTGGGGCAATTTGTAAGGGACAATCAATTTCACATCTCCGCGCGAGATCATGTTGTCCAATGGATTAACGCCTGCTGCGGTCACTTTGACAAGGACTTGGTGAGGCTTGATTTGTGGTTTAGCAATTTCTGTAAGGTTAAGGGCGATGTTGTTTTTGTTATAAGATGTGTGTTGTGCTGCTTTCATGTTCTTCTCTTTTCTATTAGTTGGCTTGTTCCTGTATCACTTACAGGTCTATGTTTGGGTTTATAAAATCTGACCTCGGTCAGATTCGGGTTTCTTGTGCGGATTGATAGAGATTATCAATCACATTATCTAAGGATTGACGACTGAGTTGATGTTCCAGTTCTTGTTCAACGCTGGAAAAGATGGGAACCATTGCACCTTCTATATGTTTCCCAACTGGACAAGTGAGATTGGCATTCTGGTGTAGCTGAAATAGGCGAATATGCTCCACTTCTTGCGTCGCAAGGTAGATTTCCAATAAGCTAATATCCTTAGGGGACTTGCTCAATTGGTAGCCTGATCGTCCTTGGTGCGAAGTGATTAAGCCTGCATTTTTCAAGAGTGCAATCACCTTGCGGATGTAACTGGCATTGGTGCCAACGCTCTCAGCTAAGGCTTGCGAGCTAAGTATTTCCTTACTCTCACTGATCATGGTCAGTATATGAAGGGCTACTGAAAACTTTGTATCCATTCGTGCTCCTTTCTGTTCTTGTATCATTTACAAGAACAAGTTTACCATAAGCTAGACTTCTTGGCGAGTCTTTTGCTTGATTTTTTTTAACAAAGCATTCGACCAAGAAGTTACTTGTCTTACATGCGTTTGCCGTCTAGGACAAATGGCAAGGTTTTTTCTATATGATAGGCGTGGACTGCTGAGGCGTATTGTACTACTTCTGCATTCAACTGCGGAGCCTGGTTGGCATAGAAGGCCTCTCTTGCCGCCTGATCCGCAAAACCTAGGATGATGGAGGCATGAAGGTGGTCTTCTTTAGGATTGTCATGGGCAACATTTGGGGTATTCCAAGTCGCTTTATTCCATGGCAGATAGACCTGCGTCCGTACTTCCGTTACCCCAGGGATTGTCGCCAATTGACTGGCAAGTCCATCTTGAACAACTGTTTTGAAGTTGCCGCTCCTCACACCATCTTTGCGACGGAAGTAAAGAACATCACGCAGTTGGGTTTGGGCCTGAGTACTAGTATGGTACCAACGTGATGAATAAGGGAAGCCCATGTGCATCAAAGTCCGACGGAAAACATTGACCTCATCTTCAAAGGCAAGGGCCGTCTGACGGCGTCCGCCTATTGGTGCCAATAACTTTTGATAGGTCACTTCCGCAATGCCATCAATCCGACGGTCTTCTGGAATAGCCGTTTCCAAGCCTGTCGCTTTCGGCCAAAAACTATGTTCTGTCTCACTCAAATGTTGCTGGCGGTATTCTAATAGACCCGGTGAAGCTGCAATAATCTGTGCATGCCCGCCACCCCAGTAGTCCATTCCCTCTTGGCGTGCTTTATCCTGACGCATCCATAATAAAATGGATAGTGAAAATCGTTGTTGGTATCCTTTTGTCATATTTTCTCCTTTTGTTCTTGTATCATTTACAGGAACAAGTTTAGCATAAGCCAGACTTCTTGGCAAGGATTTGGCTCAAAAAATCACAACCGATTGGTTGTGACTAATTCTTCCGTATGGTATCTTCCTGATAAGCTGCACGGGCCCCACCGATCAGTTTTGGGCGGCTGGCAAGGGCGGTGACATGGGCCTGTCCAATCTCACGCAGGCTAGGTCTAATCGGAACTTGGACGTGCTTGATGTGCATGCCGATAGCTGTATCACCAATGTCTACACCAGCCTGAGCGGTGATAAACTCGACTTCCACCGGGTCCTTCATATACTTGAAAGCCGCTAACTGTCCAGATCCTCCTGCATGGAGGGTTGGGAGGACATTGACCATTTCCAAGTCTTTCTGGATTGCCAATTCCCGTTCCACCACCAAGGCACGATTGAGATGTTCACAGCCTTGGACAGCTAGATAGATACCTTTTGGCTCCAGGATTTCCAAGATGGTTTCAACAACCACCTCACCAACTTCCAGACTGGAATTTTTACCGATATGCCCACCAATGACCTCACTAGATGATAAGCCAAGAACAAAAATTTGCCCCTTTTGAAGATTGCTGAGTTCTAGGACCTCTTCGATAACTTGCTGGGTTTGAACTTTGATTTTATCGAGTGACATAGTTAATAGCACCGCTTTTCTCAACTAATTTAGCCACTGCAAACCCTAAGCCCATCCCGACAAAGTTTTGCATGCTATTGCCAAAAACACTTTCAATGGCTTTGAGGTCATTAAAATAAATCCGAGATGCCAGGTAGTAGCCCCCAACCATAGAGAGCGTCGCCAAGACTAAACCGAGAATCCGGTTCTTACCTGTCCAACCCGCAAAATAACCCTGAGCCCCATGGAAAATCAGACTAAAGAAAGCCCACTGGGGATAGCCTAGCAAGAAATCTATCAAGAGCCCTGCCAAGCCGCCAACAATGGCTCCTTCTTTCTTGCCCAAGTAAAAGGCTGTAAAGAAAACTCCTACATCCAAGAGTGTGACAAACCCCGAAGGTGTTGGCAAATGGAAGTGGGCCAAGACCAAACTCAAGGCTGTTAAGATGGCTAATAATACTAATTCCTGTGTTTTTTTATTTCTCATATTGAATCACCCCATAATCATCTGATTTTTCAATCGCCGCATGGACAAAATCCTTGGACAGCTTGACCGCCTCCAAAGGCTCTTGACCCAGCAAAAGCTGACTGGCAATGCTGGACGCAAAGGTACAGCCTGCCCCTATATTGTTTTCTGACAACAGAGGCGACTGGAGCACCACTACTTCCTGACCGTCGTAGAAAACATCCACAGCCTGCTGATTGCCCAAGCGATTGCCGCCCTTGATGACCACCGCCTTGGCTCCCAAATCATACAAGGCCACTGCCGCCTGCTTCATCTCCTCCACTGTTTTGATGTCTTTTTGGAGCAATAGCTGAGCTTCTGCCAGATTTGGCGTGATCATGCTGACATAGGGAAGGAACTTCAAGAGCTCATCCCTCAGCTGGCTAACCTCAGTATCGTGCGTTTCCTTGCAGACCAAGACCGGATCCAAGACCACAGGAATCTCCTGGTGAGCCTTGATAAACTCCAAAGCCTGCTCTGCTATGTCCACCGTGGGAAGCAAGCCAATCTTAATCGCAGAAAAGGGCACAGCCTTCAAACTAGCCAGCTGCTGGGCAAAGACCGCAGCATCCGTCGGAATGACCTCAAAACCTTTTTCCGTCATAGCTGTCAAGCAGGTCACCGCCACAAAGCCATGCAGGCCATGAACCGTGTAGGTGGTCAAGTCTGCATGGAGACCCCCACCGCTGAAAATATCGTTGCCCGAAAGAGCCAAAATGTACTTAGTCTTCATAGATAATCTCCTTTAGATAGAGGCCGTTGCCTGCCGCAGTCGGACCTGCCAAACCACGATCTTTTTCTGCCAAAATCCGCTTGATCTGCCCAACAGGCATGCGACCATTACCAATTTTCAGCAGGGTCCCAACCATATTCCGCACCTGCTTGTACAAAAAACCGTTGCCTGAAAAGGTAAAAATCAAGAACTGCCGCCGCTGGTCGTATTCCATACTTGCCGCCGTAATGGTCCGCACCTTGTCCTCCACCGAGGTCCCTGAAGCCGTAAAGCCTGTAAAGTCGTGAGTCCCCACCAAGTCCTGAATAGCTTCTTCTATCAAGCTCAAGTCCAAATCATAGGGATAAAAGGTCGCATAGTGTCGCATCATGGGATTCTTAGGCCGCCCAATATCCACCAGAAACTCGTAGGTCTTGCTGTGCTTGGCGTAGCGGCAATGAAAATCATCCGCTACCTGCTCCACACTGACCACATCAATATCCTCAGGTGTTTGAGTATCAAGAGCAAAGCGGAGCTTCTCAGCATCTCGACTGCCAGCCAAGTCAAAGTGAATCACCTGACCATAAGCGTGCACTCCTGCGTCCGTCCGACCTGCTCCATGAACGGTTACTGGTTGGCCGCTGTTCAATCTTACTAGTGTTTTTTCGATTTCTTCCTGAACTGTACGGGCATGGGGCTGGCGTTGGAAACCAGAAAAGTCATGTCCGTCGTAGGAAATAATTGCCTTATATCGTGTCATGTTTTGATTGTAGCACAAGCAAACTTAGAAAAACAAGCCTATAAAACAACAACTGTCCTAGCACAGACACCTGCCCTCCTATTAGATTGACAGAGCTAAGAAAATACACTATAATGAAAACAGGAATTGAAATTTAGAATTGTTATTATTACATCGTAGAAAGGAGGGAAGCATGACCCACCATCATAGTAGTGACCATCAAGCGGATTTCGACCACGTCATCCAGCACCTTAAGGAAAAAGGAGTTCGTATCACTTCGACTCGTAAGGCTGTTGTAGCCTACATCATAGAAAGCGATGACCACCCGAGTGCTGAGATGATTTACCAAGATCTTCTACCAGACTACCCAGGAATGAGCCTAGCTACTGTTTACAACAATCTGAAACTTCTGTTGGAAGAAGGATTTGTAACAGAAATCAAACGAACCAATGATAATACGACCTATTATGACTTTATGGGCCATGATCACCTCAATATCATTTGTGAAGTGTGCGGAAAAATTACAGACTTTATGGATATCGAACTACCTAGTCTGAAAAAAGAAGCCCAAGACCAGACAGGTTACAAGGTCACAAAAGAGGTCCTAGCTATCTATGGTATCTGTCCTGATTGCCAATCTAATATAGCATAGACAAGAATAGCAGAGCGAAATATTTCGCTCTTTTTTCTTTCCTTGGAATTGTCTGAAAAATCTTATTTAGAATTATTATAATTAAACTTGACATTTTATTTGTAATTGTTATAATTAAACTATAAAAAGATATTTCGAGGAATTTTTTATGACACTAACACAGCAATTTAAACAGAATAGTCACATTATCACGACTTCTGTCTGCCTAGTATTTATTCTGCTAGGTATCCTCCTGCTACAGACCGGGCAAGGATGGGCACCCATCCTCTTCATTTCAGCCTTTATCATCGGCGGATACCAGTCTGCCAAGGAAGGTCTGACAGAATTGTTTGTGGACAAGCACCTATCTGTTGACCTCCTCATGATTTTGGCGGCGATGGGCTCTGGCCTCATCGGCTACTGGATGGAAGGCGCCCTGCTCATCTTCATCTTCTCCTTGTCTTCTACGCTGGAAGAATTGGCTATGGAAAAAAGCAAGAATGCTATCGCTGCTCTGATGAATATGACCCCTCCAACTGCCCGTAAAATCGAGGAAAATGGTGACATTACTGTCTTAGACACGGCAGCCATTCGCATCGATGACCTCTTGCAAGTTCGCAAGGGGGATACGGTACCACTAGATGCTACCCTCATCAGTCCGCAATCCATCTTTGACGAATCCATGATTACAGGCGAGCCGCTCCCTGCTGAGAAAATGGCTGGCGCTGCTGTTATCGGCGGAACCATTAACCAAGGTCCAACTGTGACTGTTCAAGTTACAGCTGAAAAAGGCGATGCCCTATTCGATAAAATCGTCCAAATGGTTGAAAACGCCCAAGAATCCAAATCAAAAACAGCGACTTTCATTGAAAATATGGAAGATACCTATGTCAAGGTTGTCTTGGTGGTGGTACCACTCTTTATCCTCTTTGCTCATTTTGTTCTGGGTTGGGACTGGTTGACTGCCTTCTACCGTGGCATGATTCTCTTGACCATCGCTTCTCCTTGTGCACTTGTAGCTTCTTCTTCACCGGCGACACTTTCTGCCATCAGCCGTGCGGCACGCAAGGGCATGATTATCAAGGGCGGTGACATTGCGGACAATATCGCCGATCTAGAGGCAATCGTCTTTGACAAGACAGGCACATTAACCATTGGTAAACCTGAAGTTGTCGGGGCGACCTATCTTGGCGATGAGGAGCTTATCAAGCAGGTTGTTCAGGCAGTTGAAAAACAATCAAGCCACCCGATCGCCCAGGCTCTCATGACCTATACGGCTGACAGCTCTGCTATTGCCCTCCAAAGCCTAGAAGACGTGACCGGAAAAGGATTGGTGGCGAGATATGAGGGCGACAGCTGGAAAATCGGTAAGGCGGACTTTGTGGTAGATAGTTTGGTCCGTCCCCTGTCTGCTGACTTAGCTTCACAAATCGATGAGGCGGAAAGCACTGGGAAAACCCTAGTCTATGTCAGCCAAAATGATGTGCTGGCGGCTATTTTCATGGTGGAAGATAGTCTGAAACCGGAAAGTAGACTCCTTATCTCTCAGTTGAAAGAAATGGGTGTGACGCCAATTCTCCTGACGGGCGACCAAGAAAAGACCGCTCGGTATGTGGCGAGTCAGGTCGGTATCGAGCGGGTCATTGCCAACTGTCTGCCGACGGATAAGGCTGCTGTTATTCAAGAACTGCAAACCGAGTTTGCGTCTGTCGGGATGGTGGGGGACGGTATCAACGATGCTCCTGCCCTTGCTCAAGCCAATGTCAGCTATGCCATGGGAAGCGGTACGGACATCGCTATGGAGTCAGCTGACATCGTACTCATGGAAGACCTGACGAGAATTCCTTACTCCATTCGTCTCTCTAAGAAAATGCGGGGCATCATCAAGCAAAATATCATCTTTGCCCTGTCTGTCATTGCTCTTCTTATCATCTCCAACCTCTTCCAATCTATCAACCTACCGCTCGGTGTGGTGGGCCACGAAGGATCAACTATTTTGGTCATTCTCAACGGACTGAGACTCTTGTATTTCAAATAATCGAGTAGGGACTAAGACTAGTCCCTCTCACACCACCGTGCGTGCCGTTCGGCACACGGCAATTCAACTAACTTTTAACGCATGTCGTTTTAGATAATAATCTAGGCAAGAAACCAGTCCACGTTTAGCGAGGACTGGTTTTGATATGGCACGTTTCAGTACAGACCTCTGAGTCACTAATTGATAATGGTCTCCCCAGCCAGATACCTTATCCGCTATCCACTTCGGTACTCCTAATTTGAGAAGTCCCCATAGTCGCCTAGATTTCTTCTTCCATTGTTTCCAAATAATAACTCTTATTCGAGTTCTTAGTCATTCATCAATGCTTTCCATGACTGATTTCATGTTCGTCATAGAAAAGTAGTTTATCCAACCTCGGATGACCCAGTTTAGTCGCTCAATTCGGTTGCCTGAGTCAATACTCCACTTACGGTCCGTTAGTTTCTTGAGTTTTCTCTTGAAACTCTGTACGCTATCCTGATGCGGACGACTTTTCCAGCCATCAGGTGATTTCCAAAACCCAAATCCTAGGTACTTCAGTTTGCTCGGTCTTACAATCTTTGTCTTGATCCTGTTGACTTTCAAACCTAATCGTTTTTCAATATAACGACTAATTGAATGCATCACACGTTTAGCCGCCGCCTCACTACCAACTGTGATGACACAGTCATCTGCGTAGCGGACAAAGCGAAGTCCGCGATTTTCCAACTCTTTATCTAGCTCATTAAGCATGATATTGGACAGGAGCGGTGATAGATTTCCTCCCTGGGCGTTCCAACTAGTGTTTTATACCGTTGTCCGTTAATGACTACACCCGAATGAAGGTACTTACGAATTAAAGATTCTGTTTCTCCATCTTGGATAATGTTATGAACAAGCGACATCAGTCTATCTTGAGGAACGGTATCGTCCACTTCTCCAGGTCTATGTCTACTATCCACTCATAACCGTCATTAAGGTATCCTAATAACTGGATAATAGCTCGTTCGCATGACCGATTGGGTCTGAATCCGTAGCTCTTATCAGAGAAAAAGGGTTCACAAATAGGACTAATGACTTGAACAATAGCTTGTTGTATCATTCTGTCCATGACCGTTGGGATACCTAGCTGACGAACTCCGCCGTTAGCTTTGGGAATTTCAACTCGTAAAACTGGCTGAGGCTTGTACTTCCTCTGCTTTATTAGTTCTTTAGTTGAACGCCAGTATTTGCGGAGATAGTCATCTATTTCGTCAATAGTTACGCCGTCAATTCCTGCTGAACCTTTATTGGCTCTAACTTGGTTATAAGCATCCAACATATTTGAACGAGATAGGATATTATCTAGTAACTGTGACATGTGCGTATTTCTTTCTTGTTTCGGTGTCTGAGGGACATCTTATATTGGTGAACTTTCCTCTAGTCAATACGTGACCGCACCCAGTTCTATCAGACCGCTAGTTTTACAGACACAAGTGATGTAGGTATACTTCGGTTTGACAGCCTATATTTTCAGTGTCAAACTTTCAACAGTCACTCCCCTGACTGTTGAAATATTCAGCCCTTCGCTCCGTTTCCATTACAGAAACTTCATCGCTACTATGACCTCGGCTGAGAGCCTGCCCCAGCCATTGTTGTTCAACGAAGAATGAGTTGATAACAACGATAGGCGAGGGTACTTCTCATGATTCGTTGTTACTATGTCTTATTGACACCCATGAGACCTCACGGGATAAGTCGTACATCCTTCCTCGTTTACACAAGATATGAGGACGTTAAAAGGTCTAAGTGAAAATAGGAATTCCTCCTAGAGCCCGGTGACTCTAGGAGGAATTATCATTTTCATACTGACCTTAGTCCGAATTCAATTACACTCGTGATTTACGTATATAGGCTACGACTACCTTTTTGGACTTTAATGTTCTTAGCCACCTTGTCCGCTATATACACCTTCGTATCACGTTTCTGTTCGTAGTGCCACGATTTCGCTATCCCTTCCTCTGACGGTCTTGGTTTCTAGCGTCAGACTTAAAACGGTCTTTCCCCAGACCGTTTTAATCCGCTACCTCACGATAGTCAGGCTTGGGAGTCTCTATTGGGTTCACCGGTAGCAGGTGCCCACGGAGGACTTCCACATCAGATGTACGACATGCCCGTCGTACGCAGAAAAAGACAAACAGGCTCTATAAGACTGTAGTGGGAAAATCCACTATAGAGATTATGGAGCCTTTTGGAGTGTAGAAAAAAAGTCCCATATGACCTATAATGAAAAGCGACAAAACTATCATTTAGAAAGACTCATATGGAACAGTTCAATTTTATCACACAACTACTCGGAATTAAAGACCCTAATATCACTATTTTGGAGATTGCGGATACCAGGAGCCGCAAAGAGGTCATCGCTAAGCTGGATTACCCTGCTCCCAAATGCCAACATTGCCAAGGGCAGATGGCCAAGTACGACTTCCAAAAACCATCCAAAATACCTTAAAACCGGGACCAATTGGTCAGCAAGAGCAGCCGCTCGGTCATTCAAGAGTATATCGTCACGCATGGCTCTTCCACCACATTCTTATTTGACATATTTTCTCACATTTTCATGCAATTTTCAAGATTTCAATTAGCTTGAGGCAAGAATTTCTATAAATAACGAAGTAGGGAGAAAATAACTGCCAACGTCACAAGGAAAATGATGGTGAGATAAAAATAATTCCGTCTCTGCTTGTTTTTCTTAGGTTCAACATAGCGAGCTTCCTTGATTTGTTTCTCAATCGCTTCGTCCAACAAGGGATTACGTTTCTCTGGCATTTAGCGCTCCTCCTTCCCAAGTAACTGTTGGTATCCTGCAACAGATTCATTGCTAGTTTCTTCACGCTGCAAGGCCACCATCTGTGGATAAGATGCTGCAAAGTCTGCCAAGGCCATCACCATATTAGTTGGCTGGCTGGCATCAAAGCGGTGGGAAGCTGGAATCAGATCACGGTTATGAACGGTTTGCTCAAAGGCCAAAATCACCATATTTTGCTCAAAGGCCTTGCGAACCGCATCCATTACCTCTCCACTATGATTGATATCGAGGTAGATATCGCATTCTTGGAACAACTGTTGCAGCTGTTTCTGTGAAATATTTGGATAAAGGGTAATATTTGACTTCGCTTCAAAAGCCATCAATCGTTGAGACATTTCTGTCAATGCGCCGATATGGAAGTGGAAGTCTGGTAGTGCTTGAGTTAACTCCTCTAATTTCTCAATCTGATCCGAGTTGGTTAGGATAAGGATTTCCTTTCGTCCAGCATTCTCACGCAAGCTTGGATAGATATAACCTAGGTAAGCAATCTTGGCCTTTTGTTCTTCCGGCAAGATATCCATCATCTTCTGATAAACTTGACGCTGCTGTACCAAAACACGTTGTGTACGAACGTGGGAAGAATTCAACATGACCTTCATGTTTCCTGGGATGTCCTCCTGGATACCTTCCTGCCAAAATAGGATATCTTGACCTGCTTCTGGACTGTTGTAGGAGAGGAAAAAAGGAGTCGATAAAGAGTTGTACCAAATCTCTGACAATTCCCAGCCCATTTCCGCAAAATAATGGCGGAACAATTCCACACGATTATCAAAGAAATACACTTTTCCCTGCCAGTTTAACTGAATGTCACCTGTCATAAAATTCTCAACCAAGACCTCTTGTTTTGCCTGATTGAAATAAATACGGCTAGTCACCTTCTGCTCGGCATTAAAATAGGTTCGTGCAAACAACCAACCAAAGCGATTGTAGTGGTCTGTAAAACGTACCTTTTCATTTGGTCCAAACCAGTCAACATTTTTTATGCGACGGAGGTGCTTGGGTTCGGCATAAAAAATCTTTGCCTTCCGTTGGCTGTAATCCCAGACTTCCCCTTCACCATTGGTCCCTGTAATTTCCCAAAAAGGAGGGACTTGGAGTTGGTTGAAATAAAGCGAGCACCCCTGACCTGTCTCCATTTGGCAATAGTATGAATAGGCAGAGGTCACACCTTCTGGTAGAAAACCATCATCATTAATGACAACGACAGGACCTTGGAAACCTGCCTGAGTCAGTGAATAATATAGATCCTTACTGGCCTGATGGAAGCTATCATATAATTGAATCATTTTAAACCTCCTCAATAAAGCGCAACCACGCTTTTTCCAATTCGACCGTCAGAAATTCCTTAGCACGGTCATAGGATGCCGCCTGCCAGTCTTCCAGCTGACCTGATTGGAATAGGTCCAGCAGTTTTTCGGCAAAGAGTCGGCCATAGACAGTTGGATCATCAACGTCCAAACGACTGATCAAGCTGCCATTTCGTCCATCCTGCACAAAGGTTTGGTTGCCATAAGGAACATCCAAGCCAATAATCGGCAGGCCAGAACCAATGGCTTCCATCAAGGTCAAACCAAAACCTTCTGAGGTCGAACCTGCCAAGTAGGCTTGGTAGTGTTTATAAACCTCTGTTAAATCATGGTGCCCCATCAAGCGAATAAAAGAGGAAGCATCGTGTTCTTTGATCATGGCTTCCAAGCGGCTACGTTGCCCGCCCTCACCATAAATATCAAACTGAAGGTCTGGCAAATGTTTTTGGGCCTGAATCACCGCATCCACCAACCAATCAATGTGTTTCTCACTAGCCAGTCGCGAACAGGTCACCAAAGAGAAAGGACGACGGTCCCCTTCGGGCTGGCGCAATTCATCCAAACTACCAACTGGTAAAGTAAAAATTTTCGGACGGAAAGGCGTATAGGTCTCAAATTGGGCCGCCAGCGTTTCCGCTTGCGCCTTGGTTGAGGTAATAAAGGCATCAATCTTATCCGCATTCGAAAACTGATATTCGTAATAGTTATTCCAAAGAATGGTTTCTTCCGTCACAGAATTCATATTGTAATGCTCTGCATGAATCACGACTGCCACACGGGCCTCTCCTCGGTGGCGCAGAATCGCCTGACCTGTCCCAGTAGCACGATCAATCAAGATAATGTCCTCTTTTGTCAGAGCCAATCGGTCCAACATGCGACCAATCAACTCCTCTTTTGTACAAAGGATAGCATCAGGAAAACGGAAGATACTCTGGTCACCAGAACAGTTTTCTTCATAGGCGATAGAACCATCTTCGTTGAAAAATACCCGCACATTTAAAACAGGTGCATTATCCACTGGAGCATAGTATTCCGAAAACATCTTGGTATAGCTATAGTAGTCCTTGCGAATCAGCTTCCCTTTGGAAAGAAACTCTACCTTTTGCACATAGTCTGGATGATTTTTCCGTGTAAACACCAAGATGACCAAGTCCTTGTCTTTATGCTGGTATTTGACAGATTCAGGGCTCTGTGAAACCTTGACAAAATCAGAATCTAGACTGGCTTCAAACTCCATCAAAGGATAGGTTGTCGCTGCGATCTTGACATCGGTAAAAAAGCCATAGAGCCAGATAATTTCCTGGTCTTCAAAGCCAATATTGGCTGTAAAATGAGCCAGGTTTTCTCCTTGAAACATATCTGTAAAAATAAATTTACTATCTTGGCCAATCTTTCTAAAAATGCTGGCCCGATAGGCTTGGGCATACTCTACTCCGCTGCTGGCCCAACCAATTCCACGGTTGACATTATAAATGGTCATCTTCTGTTCCTTTTCTTATACAAAATAAATAGAATGTTTTCCATCTTTCGATTGCTCTATGGTACTGAGCATAACATTTCGAGCGATTTTCTGTTTGACAAAATCAGACATCTGTTTGTAGGAACGTAGGGATTCTTGGTAGTATTCGGACATCCCATCCCTCTGGGCTGTAGATCGTGTTGTGACAACCCCCTTCAATTGTTGGAGACTGTCAACTTCTTCGACCCAGCACTCATCAATTGCCTTCAAAACAGACAGACGATAGAACTCTGACAAAGCTTCTTCTGACTGCAAAAGCAGCCCTTTTTTAGCCACTTCTTCTTCCACCAATTTTAACAAATAGTTCTTAACGTCCTGGTCATCGTCCAAGTCTAAAGCTCTTGGGAAATACCTGAAAGCATAGCTATAGTTGTCCAAGATATAGCGGCGTAGCTGATGGCGTGTTCGCTCCTTGTTCTCGGCCAAATAGGAATCGATTACTTCTTCCATAATCTGGCGGACATTTTCCGCCAAGTTCTCATCATCAAGAATCAAGCGGTCCCGCAAGCCATAAATCTTCTGGCGCTGGACTCGCAGGCTTTCATCAAAGCGAATAGTTGATTGACGAGCACTGACAGCATTATCCTCACTCTTTTCTTGAGCTTGATGAATAGCCGCATGGAAGCGGCGACCTGTCAAAGCTCGACCATAATTTCTACGATCTTCACGATTATGCTTTTTAAAGTATTTTTTGACCCATTCCGGACCATAGTTGGTCAACAATTCATCTTCCAAGGAGACAAAGAACTGAGACATGCCTGGTTCACCTTGACGGCCTGCTCGACCGCGCAACTGCCAGTCCATCCGACTATTGGCCATCCGCTCGGTTCCAACAACTGCCAAACCACCCAATTGTTCCACACCTGGTCCCAACTTAATATCAGTCCCACGGCCGGCCATGATAGTCGCACAAGTCACCGTTCCCAACTGACCAGCCTCTTTGATAATCAAGGCTTCTTTTGCCACGTTATTGGCTGTCAGCGTCGAATGGGCAATCCCTTCTTGCAAGAGCAGTTGCGAATAAATTTGGGTGATTTCCACAGTTCCAGAAATCAACAGCACAGGTTGTCCGTTGGCATGCAGCTCCTTAACCAGCTCCATCGTTGCATACAATTTTTCTGGAAGAGTGGTATAAATTTTATCTGGATAATCGATTCGTTGAATCGGCACATTGGTCGGAATGGAGATAACTGGAACCTTATAAGTCGAAATCAATTCATCCTCTGCCTGGTGTCCTGTACCTGTCATTCCTGCAAGTTTAGGGAACATGTTGAAGAGGCTTTGATAGGTAACTGAGCCCATGGCACGACTTTCTTTGGTTTTCTTCACATTTTCCTTGGTTTCCAAGGCTTGGTGAATACCAGATTGTAGACGGGTGCCTTCTAACACACGTCCTGTTCGATTGTCCAAGAGCTTGACCTCATCATCCTGTACCACATAATCATGATTTTTCTTGTAGAGATAGTGGGCCCGTAAGGCTAGGTTGATATGGCGATTAAGCTCCCAGTTGTCTGCATTGTAAATACTCTCTTCTGCGAAATAGTGTTCCGCATAGTCATTGCCCTTGTCCGTCAAATAGACTTCCTTTTTATCTGGGTCAAAGTAAAACTCCTCTTCGCCCAAAGTTAGTACAAACTGATCGCAGATATCGTACATATTGGATTGAACTCGAGGGGTCCCTGAGATGATGAGAGGAGTTTGGGCGCTATCTAGCAAGACCGCATCCGCCTCATCAATAATAACATAGTTAAAGTCACGTAGAAACTTCTCGCTCTTTGAAGAAGCAAGGTTATCAGACAGGTAATCAAAACCCAGACCAGCACCTGTTACATAGGTAATATCGGATCCATAGACCATTCGTTTGGTCTCTGCATCCCCTTCTTGGTCATCATCATAGACACCAAGACCAACAGTTAGGCCGAGAAACTCATATACCTGCCCCATTTCCAGAGCATCCCGCTTGGCAAGATACTCATTGGTGGTGACCAAAATCGCGCCTTTTCCTGATAAGGCATTGAGGTATAGGGGCATTGTCGCCGTCAGGGTTTTTCCCTCACCAGTCTTCATCTCCGCAATGGTCCCTTGATGGAGGGCAATTCCCCCCATCACCTGCACATCATAAGGAAATTGACCTAGGACACGGTAACAGGCTTCCCTACAAACCGCAAACGCTTCTACCAGCATATCGTCTAGGTCCTCACCTGCTTCCAAGCGCGCCTTAAAGAGACTTGTTTGATTCGCCAAGTCTTGATTGGTCATCCCTTCATAGGTATCGGACAGAGCATTAATCTGTCTGGTTAATTTTTTAATCTTTCTCAACCGAATCTGATTCAGCAAAGAAGTCTTGTATTGCATGGTTGCTATTCCTTTATCCTTTTTGGTGAATCAAGCGGCTCACCAATCTTAGTTCCTCAGGTTCCTGACCTGATGTGTAACTGCTGACCTGATTTCTTTCTATCAAAGGCTTGGCGCTATTTTCAGGTCCATAAATCGCAATATGGAAGAATTCTACCTGCCGACAACCTGCACTCATTAGGGAAATCCGATAGGTGAAGGCATCTTTAGGAAAGGTAAATTCTTCTTGACCATTTCTGAGGATATCCCGTTGGATTTCCTCATTCTGGCGATTGAAATATTGAATTTGAAAATAGGCGGTCTGTTCAGGCACAATGGTGACCTTTTGCTCTAGGCGATAGGTAACTCCTGGATAGAGCAAGGGGAGTTCTGGACAAGAACGATTGGCCTGGTAGTTAGTCCGAGACCGCCAAGTTTTAATGGGTTTACCTGGTGAAAAATGAAGATTCTCAAAAAAAATTGAGTCTTCCTGTATCTGGATCATTGAACCGTACAGGTAGTTTACTCCTGGGGTTACTCCTGTCCAGAGTAATTTTTGCACTAATGCTTCTACCATTACATGTCCCTTCCAAAATCATTTTTTAGAATCTTATGGTACTGAGCCATAAACCAACGGTTGATGGCACGACTATTGTCGTTGTGTCGGCCTTCATACCCCTTACAGAAAATATGGACATCCTTATCCGCCAAATAATCAATCAGGCGTTCCATAGCATGGCCATCATAGTCATCCTGCTCCATATACGCAATTGCAAATTGAGTCGTATGAAAATCTGATTCGCCAAATTTATCCCAGAATCGTTGGTTAAAGGCTTCAATTGAGGCAGAATCAGCTCCACCGACAACATTACGAATCATGTCACCACTGGTTTCAAACTCGCCGGGACGCTTCAACTTCAAATTAGAAACAGTCTCTCCTAAGTTTGTAAACGGCTTCCCGACGATTACAGCATGGGGATTAAAATGAGACGCATAGTACAAGCCACCAAATGCTCCCATTGATAGACCGGAAAGAATAAGTTGGTTCGAATCAAATCCCAAATAATCCAAAGCTTCTTGAATCGCAGATTGTAAATGACCTTCTAATTCATCTGTTCCAGAATAGAAGCATCCACCCTCCAAACGCGGATCGGCTACGAGTAGAAAGGGAGCTCCCAAGCGTTTCATCATGAAGAAACCTTCAAAACCTTCCGCTCCCCGAAAACCAGAGAAATATACATTCAAAGGAGGTTTCATATCTCCCGGGTTAAAGTAATGAAAAATTTCTTGGCGTTTGGCATCCGAATGGCGCTTGCCCCCTAAGACAAAGCGGCCAAGTCCAGAACGCGAATAACGCCAATGGAGTACACCAGTCTTGATAGATCCTGTCCCTCTGGCAGAAACAGACACACTATAGAAACCAACCTCTGGATGGGGTGCTAGAACATAAGGTTCTTTCATTTCTTCTTCACTCAAGATCTGTTTCTCAAAAACATCCGCTAAAGATCCCTTACGGATCGGATCCAACTCTAGACGAAGTTCACAGTCTCCATTTTTTATGTATTCCAACCAGATTTCAAGAGACATGGGAAAGGTCCCCAAGTTATAACGAAATGTCATTAGGGGTTGAAAATCCTCCCCAAAATCACCTGTAAACGTAACACCGACATTGCCCTCATAATCAACTTGACCTGTAAAGTTGGGATTAACATCAATCTCAGGGATCTTTAACTTAGCCCCATATTGTCCTGAAAAGAGGTTCATATGGAGAAAAGCAATCAACTCTTCCTGACTTCCCTGTATAGGTAGGTAAGACATCACCTTTCTGCGGTAAAAACCAGTCGGAGCTATATCAAAGACCTCCACATTTTCTGTCATAAAGACAGCGTAAGCTTCGATGTTATTCATCAAAGGTTCAAGTTGCTTTTCCGACAAAGAATCGGTCACTAGGATTCCTGTAAAGTAAAGTGGTACCTTGGGATTTTCTCCCATTTCTGCTAATTTTTCAGCAGGAATTTTTGCCAAAGCTGCATCGTTTAACTCTTGGAGAAGGTCTGTAATGCCTTCTGCACTCGTATAAAGCCATTCCAGGTCTGCTGGAAGCTCCTTTCCTTGCGACCAATCTTGGCTTCCTATCTGTAAAATTTTCATTCTGTTAGCCTTTATTTTCTAATAATTCTTTCCACTGATCAATTATGCGACCGCTAGTGTAATCCCCCATTTTTTGAACAGTTGAAACAAGGGACCTATTCCAGTTTGTCAGACCATCAAAGTAATAAGCGACTGCTTCTGTCAGGTCTTTAATTCCCGTCACAATCCAACCATTTTCCCCATGCGTTACATACTCTGAAGCTTGGCGATTGACTTGTGGGATTCCCGCGCTAATACTAGCAATCTGAGTATAAAGATGCGGAACCTGTCCCAAATCCAATACCAATCGGGTCGTATCTAATTGGCGAATAATCTGATTTTCATTGGTAAAGGTATGGAAGCGAATGCTAGACAAGGTCATCTCTTGATCCTCTTCCAATTGGTTTTCACCAGCCTCTTCCGATACTTCCATGAACCGAGCAAGTGTGTATTTTTCCTGCAGAAGAGCAATCAATTCACTTTCCAAAGCCTTCATATTGCGTGCACGTTCATAGCTGACAATATCCAATTCAATCAAGGGATTTTCTTCCATTAACTGCAATAAAATATGCAGGGTTTGTAGATAGTCTTCATGGCTTGTACCGTCTATCTGCCAGTAAATAATCAATTCCTTGACCGTCTGACTGCGTCCTAAACGCAAACGTGTATCAAACGGCGTCACCTTGCTGACATGGTGAGCAGGGGTTCCCAGCTGGGCCAAACTGTACTCAAGGGCCAGCTTGTTTTTCTCCGAATCCACTACCAGGACATCACCTTCCTGAGCAAGACGCTTTAAGTCACTGCCCTCTTGAAGACTGTAACGGTCACCGCTAAAGGACAACACTTTTTTCTGTTGTTCAAAAGCATCCAACAAGAGGCGATTGTGTTGTTCATGGACTGCCATAACCAGGTAGTCATGTTCTGTCATACGCAGACGTTTGAAGAAGAATAATTTCTCTAAAATCAAATCATCCCAACTCTCATAAGTCAGCTGGAAGAATTCCTGATCTGCCCGTGGGTTGACGGTAATGAGATTGGAAGCTTCTGCCAAGTGCTCACGAACCTGCCAGACCCCATTTTCATTCAGATAGTCCTGATGGCTAGGCTGCCCATCTGAAAAATAAAGGATACTCGATAAAAATCCACGATCGTCAAACAGGTAATGGTAGGTAACTTCATTCTCCTTAAAGTATTCCACTTTCAAGAGATTGCCGCTTTCAGCAAAATGCACTTCCGCAATCCGTTCATCCCCAATTTTGACCAACAAGGCAAAGGGAGTATAGACAAAACATGCCCCCTGTGGCCAAGTCAAATCAGTTACCTGGAGCACCTTGGTATTTTTGCTTTGGATATTTTGAATCTCATCAAAGAAGGACCAGTAAGGGGTTGAAAGGATATCTTGACGGTGCAAAAAATAGCGCAAATGGGGTTGGTACCCCAACAAGAGCATCATCGTTTCTTCACCCGCAGCCTGGAAGGTCTTCAATTGATTCACGGCATCGTCAAAGGTCATATTTTCAATGACACGAAACCATAATGGGGCTTCCATATACCACTTACGATTTCCTTGATACCAGGATGGGACAAAATAAAACATAGTAACTCCTTTAAATAATCTCGTCGTATTCTCTCCATGAACGAAGAATGCGAACCTGTTCCACTATGCCCAACAAAAGGGTAGTGACAATATAAATATTGTTGATCAACAGTGCGATACTGATTTGCCCTTGCTGGCTCCACACCAGGAGCAAGGGCACACCTCCCATCAAGCAGGTATAGATTGCACCAACCAAGGCTAAACGATTTAGATAGAAGGAAATGTACTTCCGAGTTGCCTCTCCTGGACGAACATTCTCGATATAGTCCCCGCTTTTCTGCATATTTTCTGCGACTTCAGTCGGGTCTATATTGAAGTAGGCAAAACCAATAGCTAAAATGAAGAGCAAGAAAATATACACAAGAATCCCGAGTAATTCTGAAATACTCACCTTCCCAACCAGCTCCTTCAATATAGGATTTTCTGGAAAAATCTGCAACAGAGCTGAAATTAGAATTGGTGGCAAGGACATCAGCGTCATCGCATACATGAAAGGCATCCCTCCTGCCGGCGTCACCCGAATTGGGATATAGGTGGATTCGGCAAATGCACTGATAATCATAATCCGTCGAATCGGAATCCGATACTCTGCTCGATAGACGACGACTGTAATCCAAATCAAGGCAGAAGCGATTAGTGCAATCACCGCAATCGTCAACAAAAATTCGAGGCCTCCCAATCGATTTTCTAAAAAATACCGGATGATATTGATGATAAAAGTTAAAATCATGTTGGAGACAATAATAACCGATGGGCCTCCTAAGCCCTTACGGCCATTCACATTTGCCAACCACATGAGGACAAAACTACCGGCAATCATCACTACCATTGTAATTCCCCTTAGGATTGGGAGTGAATAGTCACCAAACTGACTTAACTGATAGTAATCTGATAGGGAACTAACCCCAATGGACTGGATTAAGGCTATAATAAACATCAGTAACATGCGGTAGCGATGGCTTTGTTGGGCAGTTAAACCTTTAATTGTCTTAAAGAGTGTCAAAAAACGCCACAAGATCATCCCTGTCATCCAAGGACTCAGCCCGAGAGAAAATAGATTCAGGGTCGAAAACTGACCACCTGTTACCATGGCCAAGTTCTCCAAGGCACTATCTAATTTATATTCACCCGCTTCAATGCCTGCAGCAGGAAGGGTTGCGATTGGGCTATATTTCCCCAACATATAGACAAATACGATGCCAACCGTCCAGGTCAGGCGGTTAGCTAGAGTAGAAGAACGATAGTTTCTCCATATATTTTTCATAATATAAACTTCCTATTCCTTATCATATCTAGGGATAAGACCTTATCCCCATATATGATAAATCGAAGTCGCCCTCGTTAAAGGGCAGCTTCGATTCAACTAGTATGACTTGTTCATTCTTATTTGCTGTTTCAAGAAAAGTGTTAAAAAATCATTTTTTTAACTGTGTTTTTGCTCATGTCTTACTAGTTTTAAATATGTCCAAAAGAGTCTCCCAATTTTAGCACTATTGCTAGGCTAAGTCAATAAAAAGACTGTGAAAACACTAAGTTTTTCAATGAATACATTTTCAATTTTCCTACGGAAAATATAGCTAGTTGGCACTTATTTTTCCTTTTTTGAGGCTACTATTTTTAGGTTAAATGAGTCTAAAAAATCTTATGCGCCAGCTTTTTCCATAGAAACTGCTAGCCGTTCCATTACTTATCTATTAGTGTACTGTTTCTTTGTCTATTATTCAACTGATTATCGGTTTTTTCCATATTTAAATCAGAACTTGATACAAAGAAAGTAGCTGGCATTTGCTAGCTACCTTTCTTTTTGCCTTCTAGCTTTAATTACTTTTCTTCTTCGTCTTTTTTGCGACGTTTATACAAAGCACCAAACAAGAGGCCTGCTCCAAGCAATCCTGCCCAAGATGACGACTCCTCACCTGTATTTGGCAATACTGCTGACTTACGAGGAAGCTGTGAATCCTGTGAAGGAGTTGATTCAGATACTAACTCTGAAACGGATTCTGAAACTGAGTCAGATACAGACTCTGAAACGGCTTCAGAGACGGATTCTGAAATAGATTCAGACACTGACTCGGAAATAGATAAAGACTGGCTAATAGATTCTGAAACTGATTCGATATCTATTGGAGGTAGTGGTGGATTTACTAAACCTGGACCATTAGAGTGAACTTCTACGCTTGACTCGGAAATGGACTCAGATACAGATTCGCTGACTGATTCTGAAATTGACTCTGATACAGATTCTGAAATGGATTCTGAGACTGACTCAGAGATGGATTCAGATACAGATTCAGAGATTGACTCTGATACCGATTCAGAAATTGATTCGCTTACTGATTCTGAGATGGATTCTGAAACTGACTCGCTTACCGATTCTGAGAT
>NZ_JBPPVC010000019.1:0-25496 GCF_053545015.1 Streptococcus sp. 32226D021BW
TATCTTCATAACTTAATTTCATAAGAAAAACACCCCAATCGTTAGATTTTGTGTCTAACTTTTGGGGTGCAGTTCACTAGACTTATCCTCTTTACTTTTGGCAGTAAATTGCAATGGCTTGACTGACTAAGGCTGCAGTGCCTGGTCCACCTGCTCGGTCGATATTGGCTGAAAATCGCTCATCTTCAACGTACATAAGACCTAGCCCCTGCAAGATTTCCTTGGTGCAGGTGTAGAAGTTTTCTGTGATATAAGACTGCAAGTTCGCTACCTGAGCCTGCACATCAGGATGACTAACTTCCAAGCTCTGCATTTTCCCAAATGCTTCAAAAATAGCCTCCATCTCTCGGGCAAACACTCGGTCCTTGTTGGCATCGTAACCTTCTTCAAACTCAGCATAGGCCGCGGTCTGTCCCCACCGCTCCTTGACCTCCGCCTTGTAGGCTTCTAGTTGACTGCTGTCAATTGCGTGAAAGTCCATGACTTCTCCTCCTTTTTCTGTGAGCAATCTGCCGTGATTGATGATGCGGTCCAGCCGTTCCCTTTTGAGCTCTAGAAGGGTAATATGGTCCCGCAAGAGCTGCTGACGATTGACTTCTGTCACGTCCAGAAGCTGCTGAATATCTTTGAGAGGAAAATCCAATTCACGGAATAATAAAATTTCTTGCAGACGAGCCAAATTCTCCAGATTATAATAGCGGTAGTCATTTTCTCCCACAGAAGCTGGTTTGAGCAAACCAATCTGGTCATAGTGATGCAAGGTACGCACGGTCAATCCCGTCAGCTGACTAACCTGCTTAACTGTCCATTTTTCTGACATGGAAACCTCCTCTCTATGACCAGTATAAAGGATAACGTAAGGTGAGGGTCAAGAACTTTATAAAAATTTTTTCTCATCACTCCACCCTCACCGGCACGCGTCCGTAGGTCTGCTCTGCTATTGCGTCAGCGCCCAGTTGATAGACCGCATCCGCCTGCTGGGTCAGGCGGTCCCAGGGCTCTTTACCGATCCGCGTCACCAGATCCACCCGCTCCTTGACGGTCTTGAGATAGGCTTGACCTCGAGCTGAAAAGCCCAATACATGGACCGCATCTGGCAAGGGAGTTTCCATCGCATTGACCAAGATGTAGGTCAGCACCCGCCGCACCCGCGCCTTGGTGTAGCGCTTGGTCGCAACGGCATCCACTAACTCCTCCACGGTCGCTACGCTCCCAATGGCAGAGCGGATACGACTGGCTAGTTCTTCATTCACCTGAAAGACCTGACTGAGATTTGGGTGGGTCGCAATCTGGTAGCGGAGCAGCGGAAAATAATTTCTCCAGCTTACCTTGGTCGCCTCTTCAAAGAGATTGGCAGACGGTAAAAAGTCACGCACCAAGTCCAACTGGTCAGCACCCTTTCGGATAGCCGTCGCCGAGGCGTAGGTCGTTTCCACCTCTTCCGAATGAAAACCAGCCCCCTGCCGTTGAACAGGGCTGAGCTGAATACCTGTTCCAGCCACCGCCTTAGCATAAGCCAGAGCCAGAATATGGTTGGGCGTATCACCTGTGAAGGTTAGACCCGCAAATTCCTGCCACATGGCCTGGGTCTTCTGTGGATAAGAGAAATTGTCTGGCAAGTTTTTCACAAAATTTTCCATCTCTTCCGACTTATCCACATAGATATCCGCAATTTTCTGATAATCCAGCATTTCTTCTGTACCGAAAACCAGTTTTTCCACACCTAGCCTATGTAAAATGCTGATTGCTCCCTTGGCGAAATGGTCAGCCGACTGGACCGACACCAAAAAGGGCATCTCGACAACAAGATCTGCCCCGTGTTCCAAAGCCATCTGAGCCCGTGTCCACTTATCCACAATGGCTGGCTCACCCCGTTGCATAAAATTGCCAGACATAACCACAATTTTCAGCCCCTCGGCCTGTTCCAGCAGGTACTTATGCCCCGTGTGAAAAGGATTGTATTCTGCTACAATGCCTGAAATCATGCCTTGACCGCCTTGAAAAACCACCGCTGGCTAGTTTCTGTCGGAGCTTGATTTTCAAAGTCCGCAAAGACTTCCACAGATGCAAAACCAGCTTGTTTCAAACATTCCACATAGGTTTCAATCGGATAAGTCCGCTCTTCATGAACTTCATCCCGACGAATAAACCGCTCCTCTTGACTGTCCTCATCTTTGACAAAGAAGGTCAATTCATGAACGATGGAATGCTCATGCTCACCCTCATAGGTGTCCCAGACAAAGGCAAAATCCTCGTAGTTTTCATGGTAGCTATAGCCTGCAAATACTTCCTTCATTTGATAGATGGAATGAACGTCAAAAAGGAAGGTACCACCTGGATTGAGAACAGAGTGAACTCCTTCAAAGACCCGCAAAACGGCTTCTCGGTCCGACATATAGCACAGACTGTCCGAGTAACAGGTCACCGCATCGAAATCTCCAACACCTTCCAGAGCCATCATATCTGCCTGGGCCAGTTCCATCATGACACCAGCAGCTTCTGCTTTTTTCTGGGCCAATTCCAACATTTCATAAGACAGGTCAAGCCCTGTCACCTCATAACCCTTTTGAGCAAAACGCACAGCCTGAATCCCTGTCCCACAGGCTAATTCTAAAATTGTCTTGGTGTCTTGTGGCAAGTTCCGCAAGCTAAAATCTGTCCATTTATCATACAAACTGTCATCCATGATTTCATCATAAACCGCCGCAAAGGTTTCATAAGTTGCCATATTTTCCCATTTTTCCTTTCATAAAAAGCAGCCAATCGACTGCTTCATTAACTCATGCTGTGTTCAAGAAGTTCATCACTTCTAATTACATAATAGTGAACTCTCTTTGGTCACTTTCGAGTTTTATGGTGACCAGCTGAAACAGTTCCCCAAACTGTTTCACTACTCCTCATCTAAAAAGTCTGCGACTTCCATGAAGCTGCCTTCGTGCCATAATTTTTCAAGGTTGTAGAGGTCACGCATTTCTTCTGAGAAGATATGAACGACTACGCCTCCAAGGTCCAATAGGACCCAGCCACCGTTACTATCGCCTTCTAAACGGCTACTCTTGATTCCAACTTCCGCTACCTTTTCACGGATGTTTTCCGCAATAGCCTCCAACTGGCGACTGTTCATGGAGCTGGCAATCACAAAGTAGTCTGTCAGGCTGGTCACGCCTTGAACATCAATTACAACAAGGTCCTCAGCTCGCTTGTCATCAGCAGCCTGAACCACAACTTTTACTAAATCTAGTTCTTTCATCTTATCCTCTAATTATATTTTCTAATTTATCCACCTTGGCAAAATTCCATGACCAGATGTTTTGGTAGTACTCAATCAAGTCTTCGGCATCCAATTTGCCTGAATAACCTGTCGTCGTTCCGTCCTGAATCACAGCTACCTTGTAGCCTAGTTCATATGCTACTTTAATCGTCGTATCAATGCAAAAATTGGTCGCCATGCCCATGATGATGAGCTGCTCCATTCCCTTTTCCTGCAAATAAGCATGAAGACCTGTTTCCTTGAAGGCACTGTTAAAGGTTTTATCGAAAATCTTCTCATTAGCTAAGGGTGCAACAAAAGGATGAATTTCCCAGTCAGCAGTCCCCTTGACCAATTCCTGGTCATGATGGCGGACATGGATGACCTCTAGCCCCGCTTGACGAGCTTTTGTGATGCTGTCTTGCCAGAGGGCTAATCGCTCTTCAATGGCATAAGGTTTTTCCTCCACTAGAAGGTTTTGAATGTCAATGACTAACAGTGCAGATTTCATAGCTTTACCCAAGGCGTTTCCAAACGGAAGACCATTTCCCTTTCTTCTTCACTATCCAATACAAAATCATTTTTCTCCAAGAGATGAGCCATCTTCTGATTGCCCTTAACATAAGCTGCAATCAAATGGTCGCAGACAGGATGTGATTGAGCCATTGCTATTACGACCTCCAAAGCAGCCTGACCATAGCCCTTCCCCTGAAATTCTTGACCAATCATAAACCGCCAGAGCATATACTGCTGGATGTCCTCATCAATATCAATCAAGGCAAAACCAACAACCTGCTCATTTACCCAGATGGCATAGGGGAATACATCGCCATTCATTCTATATAACCAGGCATCTGCCAAGGAACGCACGTTGGGAGCCACG
Organism: Streptococcus sp. 32226D021BW; assembly: GCF_053545015.1. Lineage (NCBI taxonomy): Bacteria > Bacillati > Bacillota > Bacilli > Lactobacillales > Streptococcaceae > Streptococcus > Streptococcus sp. 32226D021BW. The sequence goes on from NZ_JBPPVC010000019.1 coordinate 4,134, forward strand.
AAGACCTTGTCCTCCTCGGCTACTGTCAAGTCTAAGACTGCCTGATAGGAACGTTCATCCACAGGTTTTAATGCAATCATCCCTACTCCTTCAAATAAGAAACATATCCATTATAGGTTTCCAAGGTTTGTGGATAAATGGGAATTCCCTTCTTGGCTAAGTAAGAAATGGTTTGGGCAGTTTCATAGGCTACTGCCTTGTCCAAGGACTCTTTTGCGATACGACGCGCCTCGTCCACCCCAGGAAAATCCCGATTGGGTTCGATGTAGTCCGCCACATAGAGAACCTTGTCCAGCAAGGTCATCTGCCCAGCACCAATGGTGTGTCGTTGAATAGCTTGAAAAATTTCCTCATCTTTCAAGCCAAAATCTTCTGCGATTTTATAGGCTCCAACCACACCGTGCCAGATGTTATTATCCCAGTTGAGCAGGTCCCTATCCAAATCATACTTGGCAATCAAGTCCAGAAAGACTTGGTCTTCCACTTCCTTGGCATAATCATGCAAAAGCGCTGCCAGACTAGCTTTTTTCGGATCACAGCCGTATTGGTCTGCCAAGGCAAGCGCCGCCTGCTCCACCCCCAAGACATGTTGGAAACGCGCTGGCTTCATAGCTACACGGATTTTTTTCAAAAGAGCCTGACGGTCAAATGTCAAATCTGCTGCAATCATTGGTAAAGTCCTTTTTCTTCGATATAGTCCAGAACTTCATGAGGCACCATAAAATTCGGCACCCGTCCTTGCTTGATAAAACTACGCACCATGCTAGAGGAAATGTCCATCAAGGGCACATCCACCCAGATAACCGGATAGGACGTCCCTGCCTTGTAACGAGGGCGCTGGACACCAACAAACTGCACCAACTGGACCAATTCATCAATCCTGTGCCATTTTGGTAGATAATCGACCATATCTGCACCGATGATGAAATAATAATCCGTATCAGGATTTTTTTCCTTCAGCAATTTCATGGTGTCGTAGGTATAGCTGACACCACGACGTTCCAGTTCAATGGTTTCAATCCCCAAGCCCTCCATACCTGCAATAGCCATCTTGAGCATGGAATAGCGATGGTACTCGTCAATGGTTTCTTTTGTATCCACATGGGGCGGAAGGAATTCTGGCATGAGCAGGACTTCATCCAGCTTCAACTGTTGACGGACCTGGTCTGCCACAATCAAGTGAGCATTGTGGACAGGATTGAAATTCCCTCCCAAAATCCCCACTTGTTTGCGATTGGTTTCTTTCTTTTCAACCTCTAATTCAACCTTGGTAAAGGGTGTTAAGAGTTCAATAGCCATAGGCTCTCCTTCTTAGATTTCTTTGACCTGTTTGGAAATTTTACGGTTCTCTTTCTTGCTAGATTGTTTGAATAAAATCAAGATGCGACCGATTTTTTGGACCGTATCCACACCAATTTCTTCTTCCAAAATTTCCGCTACTTCGTGGATATTTTCATCCGTATTTTGTAGCAAGGTCACCTTGATCAATTCACGCGCATCCAGCGCCTGACGAACACTGGTTTTAATCTGGTCATTGAGACCATTTTTCCCAATCTGAATAATGGGTTTAAGACTGTGTGCCTGACTGTTCAAAAAGGCACGTTGTTTTGAAGTTAACGACATCTATTTTTCCTATGTTTCTATATTTATTGGCTAACAAATGTAACCAGTACGCACATCTAGATGATTGCCTTGCGAATCACCACATCCACACCCTTAGGCGCCCAGGCAGCAATCTTGGCTTTTTCATTGACACGAATCCAACCAAGACCAGAAAAGACCACATCCGTCTTCTCGTTGATGGTGAATTCATGACGGACCAATTCAGGAAATTCTTTCAATTCCTTGCTGGTTGGCGGCACTAAAAGTGAGCCCGCATGTTTCTGGTAAAATTCACTAGCTCCCTGCAACTTGGTGCGGTGAAGTTGGAGCTCATTGTCAAAGAAGGCCGTAAAGCCTTGGCGTTCACCAGCCACAAAGTCAAATCGTCCCAGACCAGCCAAGAACAAGGTTTGTTCTGGATTGAGCTGGTAGGTCTTTGGCTTGATTTCCTTGCGAGGGCTGATGTACTTGAGGTTTTTAGCCGTCAAATAATGAGCCATCTGGTGACGATGGATAATTCCTGGCGTGTCATAGATGTAGGAACCATCATCCAGAGGAATTTCAATCTTATCTAGCGTCGTTCCAGGGAAACGTGAAGTCGTAATGACATCCTTGTCCCCTGTGATTTCTTGAATGATAGCGTTAATCAAGGTTGACTTGCCGACATTGGTCACGCCGACCACATAGACATCCCGTCCCTTGCGGTGTTGTTCAATCTTTTCAATCAAGTCCTTGATAGCCTGCTTGTTTTGGGCTGAAGTCAAGACCACATCAACTGGTCGCATGCCGATTTCATGTGCCCGCTCGGTCAACCACTGAGTAACCTTGCCTGTCTTGACAGACTTGGGTAAAATGTCCTGCTTGTTGCCGACCAAAAGTACATCATTACCTGAAATAAAGCGAGGCAAGCCTGGAATGACCGAACCATTGAAATCAAAAATATCAATGACATTAACCACCAAGGCATCGCTTTCTCCTACGCTATGGAGGAGTTTCAAGAAGTCGTCATCTGAAATATTGACATCTGAAATCTCATTGTAATGGCGCAAACGGAAACAACGTTGGCAGTAGAGTTGCCCTGTTTCCAGGCCTTTTTCTAGGGCTGATTGAGGTGTAAAACCAGCGACTGCCTTGTCTTGCGTCTGAATCTGGGCACCACAGCCGATACAAAATAATTCTTCCACTTACATCTCCCTCTTGTAATCTATCACCCCATATTTGGCGATAATTTTCTTCATGGTCCGTCGCTCACGCCAACGGTTAATCTGCGTATTGATAGAATCCGTCTGAATCAGAGGTTTGACCAGCACAGACTTGAGCCCAGCTCGCTTAGCCGCCCGAATATCTGTCATCAACTGATCCCCAATCATAACCACCTCATGCGGCTGGACATCAAAGCGTTTTAAAGCACGGTTCATCCCAAAGGTGAAAGGCTTGAGCGCAAAGGCTTCAAATTCAATCCCAAAAGGTGCAACTGCACGTTTAACCCGCTCATATTTGTTGTTGGAAACCACCACAACGGGAATGCCTGCGGCCTGTAAATCCTGTAACCACTGGCGCATCTCTGGCGTACCATCGGGATTATTCCAAGCAATCAAGGTATTATCCAAGTCAACAAACACTACTTTTATGCCATGTTTTTTCAAGCTTTCGACGGTCACGTCATAAGCCTTCTCCAAGGCAAAATCCGGCATGTAATTTTCTAAACTCACTGTCGTCTCCAAAGTTTTTTATCAGATAATTATACCATTTTTCTAGGAAAAAGGCGAATAGATAGCCAAAAGGAAAACACCCGGTGGGACCGAGTGCCTATTCTACGAACCTATTTGCTTTCTAAAATCCAATCCTTAGGAATGAAAATCATATGGGTCAACAACCAATCAATATCCAGTGAGTATTTTGAAAAGGCAAACCCAATTTCCTCAACACCAGAATCATCCTCATCCATGCCTAAAATCGTCGTCGCATGGCCATAGTCTGCATGACTGTCATCAAAGAGGCGCCAAGTTAGAGCCTTGTAAACCAATTTTTTGGCATCATAGAGTGTATAAGCCTCTCGATATTCTGAAAAGGCTAAACAGTCCTTGCCTTTGGGTTCAACACCCTTTATTTGAGCAATAGCAATTAGACTATCATAGTTGTGATAACGGAGGGAGCTACTCAAGGATTGAGCCAAACTATCTGCATAGTCCAGGGCTAAATCACTGACCTCCACAGCCACAGTTCCCAACTGTTCCCGCAATGGATTGAGCAAATTCGCAGCAAACCGAGCCAACTCTTCACGGATCTCTTGAGGCAAATTCTCTATATCTTCCAGGATAACCTTTCTATCTTGCTCAGAACCCTTATAGACATTGATATCTAGACCCTGCTCACCCAGTTTTTCCAGTTCAGAATCAAAACCTGTTTTCCCAGCTTGAACATATTGAGCGAGAGTTTCATAGTAACCTTCTGGTAAAATGATACGCTCTAGCTTGTCAGCTCTTTCAATAATTGTCATAGATTTCTTCCCCCATATGCTTGATATTCTTATTGTAACAATATAAAGTGAAATTGTAAACCTTTTCAACTTTTATTACATACTTATAAGAAGTATAAGGATTTCATACGTCATAACTTACCAAAACAAACGGGTTCCATGAACCTGGACGACAGGTAATTTTTCTAACAAATCAGGTATATTCTCTACTGTCAAGCCACCACCAATCAAGATTTCAAGCTTACCTTTGGCATAGGAAACAAGCTCCTGCAACCAATCCACATTGTTCAAGGCAGCACCCGTCAAACTGCCTCTTGTCAAAATCCGTGTCACTCCATGGGCTGCCAGCCAATCAATAGCCTCAAATTGACGGTGGCGAGGGATTTGATCAAAAGCCATGTGAAAAACAATTTGGCACCCCTGCGACACAGCAAACAAGCGTTCCAAAGCGACTTGATCCAGCCAATTATCCTCTGTTAAAACACCAAATACTAAGCCATCTGAGCCTAGTTCTTTGGCAACCTCACAGTCTTCCACCATCATCTCAATCTCTGCCTCATCGTAGCAAAAATCACCACCACGAGGGCGAATCATGGTCATGACAGTCGCATCGTTTTCATGAGCTAGTCGAACAACATAGTTAATCACTCCATAGCTTGGAGTCGTTCCCCCAACTGCTAAATTATCACAAAGTTCTATCCGCTGGGCACCCATTGAGATAGCTTTGGCAAGATCTACGTGGTTTTCCGAACAAAATTCTTTTATCATTCCAATTTCCTCTTATGTTTTTTACTTTAGTATATCAAAAAAGAGTATATTAACCAATACTCTTTTCGGTAATCAAAAAATCCTTTAGCGAAATCAGCAGAACTGCTAGTAGAATACAAACCATACCAACTAAATCCATGCTCGTAAAGACCTCGTTAACCAACCACACTGCAAAAATAATGGAAGCAACAGGTTCAATAGAAGCTAGCAAGCTGGCATTGACCGGGCCGACCATGGTAACCCCCTTGAGAAAGACTGTATAGGCAAAGATGGTCCCGACACCAACAATCCCCACTAAGCCAAACATACTTCCACTATCTAATTGAAGGGGTTCTTGCCAGGTCTGTAAACCAAATGTAACCATCAGCCCTCCCATCAACATCCCCAGACCAATAACCGACAAACTACCATGCTGGTCAATGACTTGGGCAGGTAGGATAATATAGAGAGCATAGGTCAGGGCTGAGAAAAGTCCCCAGGCTAAACCAAGCGGGGTAATCGCTAGTTCCGTCAATTGTCCATGGGTTGCAATAAAAAAGGTTCCTACAATTGCCAAGACAATCGAAATCACTTCAACCCCTGTCGGTCTTTGCCTATCTTTCAAGCAGGTATAGGCTAGCACTAAGATAGGGCAGAGGTATTGGAGAACTGTTGCCGTCGCCGCATTTGTATAAGCAATGGCTTGTAAATAGGCCAGCTGATTGAGGGCTAGACCAAACAAGGCAAAGAAACATACAGCTAGCACGGCGCGTCCATTTTTCAAGAGTGACAGCAAATTTCTCCTAGCTGTCACAGCACACAGACCGAGCAAAACAAGACCTGAAACCATCAAGCGCATGGAGGTAATCAACTGTACAGACATGCCTCGTCCGATTAAATACTGTCCACTCACCCCTGACAAGCCCCAGGCAATCCCTGCTATTAAGGTTATCAAGGTTCCCCATCTTTTTTCTGTCATCCTAACTCCTTCTTCATCAGTCAATAGTCCCATTATACCAAAAAGAGTAGGACTTGGTCCCACTCTTTCTTGCAATTATGTTGCTAAACCTACAAATTCTACGAATCGTAGAAAGGCTACCTGTCCTTCTGGAGTGCGTTTGTAGACACCTGCATCTTCTAGGACGCAGGCAAAGATTTGTCCGACAGATGCTCGAATGATTTCTTCAGCCCTTTCTTCTGTCACATCTGGATGCTCAGCCTTCAACCTATCCGCCCAAGGCTGATGATAGGCTGCCACCTGACTAGCTTGACCCAGTAAGTATTTCTTGACTTCAGCCAATTCTGCCTTTAAACGTGGAGGTAAAATCGCCAAGCCCATTACTTCAATCAAGCCGATATTTTCTTTCTTGATATGTTGCACATCTGGATGTGGATGATAGATGCCGTCAGGAAATTCTTCCGAGGTCTGATTGTCGCGGAGAACCAAATCCAACTCGTACAAGTCCCCTCGTTTCCGGGCAATCGGGGTAATGGTATGATGGGGAGTGCCATACGTATCTGCCTTAATCTGAACGCTATCATCTGAGTAGCTCCGCCATTTTTCCAAAATCTTAGCCGCCAGGCTCAATAGTGCTGGCTTATCTGCCGAGCTCAAACGAATAACCGACATGGGCCACTTGACAATACCGGCCGAAACGGACTCAAAGCCGTCGAAGACCAGCTGGCGTTCTATCGGTGCCTTTTCCATGGCAAAACTGTGCCGCCCACCCTGATAGTGATTGTGGGTCAGGATGGAGCCACCAGAAATAGGGAGGTCAGAGTTGGAACCGACAAAATAATCTGGAAAGATGTCTAGCAGGTTCAAGAGCTGTTCAAAGGTTTGAGGACTGATGACCATAGGCACATGCTCTTGGTTCAAGAAAATAGCATGCTCATTGTAGTAGGCATAAGGCGAATACTGGAAGCCCCACTGTTCCTGTCCAAGATCCAAGCGAATAATGCGGTGGTTGGCGCGTGCTGGATGGTTTATCCGACCTTGATAGCCCTCATTTTCCATACAGAGCAAGCAAGATGGATAGTTGGATGCCTCTGCCAAGCGAGCAGCCGCAATAGCCTTAGGATCTTTTTCAGGTTTGGACAGGTTGATGGTAATTTCAAGATTGCCGTAGTCTGTCGGTGTCTGATAGTAGATATTTTTGGCAACAGCCGCCACCTTGATATAGTCATTTCGCTTGCTCAAGGCATAGAAATCTGCCACAGCCTGCTCAGGACTATCCTGGTAGGTCTGCCAAAAATCACGATTGAGCTGACTCGGACTTGGCGTGATTAAGTCCATCAAACAAGCCCCAACCATGTCCTGTTCTTCCAACAATTCTCCAACAAAACCAGTTCCAACCCCGTGAGCCAATAGTTCTTCCTTGAGTTCAATCAAGTCAGTTAGCTCTGTTTGGACAGTCAAAACTTGGTCCCCAACCAAGGCTAAAACCCGATTTCGCAGGTAAAGAGCATCCATTTCCTCAAAATCACTGTTGGCAATGACCTGCTCAACAAAACGATCCACCAATCCTGTCATCATTTCTCCAATCTATTTTCGAGATAAGACGCGAGAGCCTCCAGCAATCTCCGCTACATAAAAGCTTGGTTCATAGCCCACGACCTCTGTATAGGTCTTGCCGACATTTTCAGTAAAGGCATCAACCTTATCCTTATGGACAATGGCAATACCACAGCCGCCGAAACCTGCTCCTGTCATCCGAGCACCAAGAACGCCTTCTTGCTCCCAAGCTGTGTGAGCCAAGGTATCCAATTCCAAACCTGTCACTTCATAATCATGCTCCAAAGAAACATGAGAAGCATTGACCAAACGACCAAAGGTTGCCAAATCTCCTTCTTCCAAGGCCTTACGAGCTTGCAAGGTCCGTTGGTTTTCCAAGACAGCGTGACGGGCACGTTTGATGCGGTTTTCATCTTTGATTAAGTAACTATATTGGTCAAAGGTCCACTCATCCAACTCTCCCAGAGTTTGAATAGTCAAAACTGCATTCAATTCTTCCACCGCTTTTTCACATTCCGCACGGCGTTCATTGTACTTCGAATCTGCCAATTCACGACGTTTATTGGTGTTCATAATGACAATCACATGGTCACCCAAGTCAAGTGGCACCAATTCGTATTCAAGCGTATTAGTATCTAGATAAATGGCGCGCTGGTCTGCTCCCATACCGATAGCAAACTGATCCATGATGCCAGAATTGACACCGATAAAATGATTTTCCGTCTGCTTACCGATTTTCACTAAATCAAGACGAGTCAACTCAAGACCGTATAATTCTTCTGCGATAATGCCAATTAAAAGTTCCAGGGAAGCTGATGATGACAAGCCTGATCCGTTTGGAATATTTCCGTAAACAAAGACTTCCATCCCTGTATCAATGCTGTGCCCTGCTTCCTGCAAGAACTTGAGAACACCCTTGGCATAGTTGGTCCAGTTGTCCGCCTTATCAAAGACTAGATGATTCAAATCAACCTCAATAATACCTACTTCCTCGAAGTTAGCAGAATAGAAACGCAAAACTTGGTCATCACGTTTGCGAGCAGCCCCGTAAGTCCCTAAGGTAATGGCTGCCGGAAAGACATGACCACCATTATAGTCTGTATGCTCACCAATCAGGTTAATCCGCCCAGGTGAGAAGAAAGTCGCATCCGCCTCTTGACCAAACACATCGTGAAAGGCTTGCTTGAGTTGTTCTGTGTTCATAGGAACCTCCTTGATATTGTAATCGTTTTCTTTTATTGTACAATTCAATATTATAAATGTCAATAGTTTTACTAAAAATTTACTAATTTTATATTTTGTGCTATACTAGATACAAATAGATAGGAGAGTACCATGGTTACCATCAAAGACATCGCTGAAAAAGCTCACCTTTCCTCTGCCACCGTTTCCCGCGTTCTCAAGGGAGACCTAACTTTATCCGTCAGCCAAGAAACCCGCGACCGCATTTTCAACTTGGCACAGGACCTGGGCTACACCAAACACCTCAAAAAACAAGCTCCTCAACAAAAAGGTACCATCGGCATTGTCCAATGGTACACTAAAAGCGAAGAGCTAGCCGACCTCTACTACTACTCCATTCGAGCCAGTCTTGAGCATACCGCCAGCTTACTCGGCTACCAAATCGTCCGCTCCTTCAACGACCTGACCAATCCTCTCCTCCAAGAAGTTGATGGCATCATCGCAGTTGGTAAATTTTCTTCTGGGCAAATAGCAGAGCTGGCTAGACTATCGACTAAGCTCATTTTTGTGGATTCTGACACATTGAATGAAGGATTTTCCTGCATCACGACTGACTTTGAGCACTCTGTTCAGACTGTTATCGACCACTTCCGTTCACAAGGTCTGACAGACATAGGATTATTAGTTGGACAGGAAGAAACCACAGACGGCCACCAACTGCCAACAGACCCCCGCCTGACTGCCTTTCGTGACTACCTGAACACCTTGGGCATTCTCCAAGAAAATAATATCTACCAAGGAAAATTCTCCACCCAATCAGGTTACGATCTGATGAGCCAGGCTATTGAGGACCTAGGCGACAAGCTACCCCCTGCCTTTTTCATGGCAAATGATACCCTGGCAGTCGGCGCCCTACGTGCTTTACAAGAGCGTCAAATCGCCGTACCAGAACGGGTCCAACTCATCACCTTTAACGACACAGCCATCACCCGCCAGGTCTATCCAGCCCTGTCTTCCATCAGCGTCTTCACCGAGGAAATGGGCCAGGAAGCCATGCAGCTGCTGGACCGTGTCATTGCTAGTCCGCAGCCCCACCATCCCCGTAAGATTAAACTAGGTACCCAGCTGGTCATTCGTGAGAGTTCATATTGAAAGCAAAAAACCGAGAGTTCTGATGAATTCTCGGTTTTCTTCTGTTTATCCAATACTCAATGAAAATCAATTTAGCCGTGGTCCAAGGTTCTGGGAACCTTCAGAGGTTTGTAATTGAATGAGCCTATTCACATCACTGCTATTTCTGATTACAAGTAGGAGGCTGTAAAGCTCAACTGGAGCATTACACTCTTCAAATCAAGTCAACATGGTTTGAGTTTGATTTTCGAAGAGTATTAGTCTAACAACTTAGCCAATTCCTGTGCCAAGAGCTGTTGAGCAACTTGAGGATTAGCTTGTCCCTTAGTCGCTTTCATCAAGAAGCCTGTAAAGGCCTTATCAGCATTGCGTTTACCAGACTTGAAGTCAGCTACGGCTGCTTCGTTATCCGCAAAGACTTGGTGGATAATCGGAATCAAGACCTCAGGGTCTGAAATCTGTACCAAGCCAGCTTTCTCAACGTAAGCCTTAGCAGAGCCACCTTCTTTCGCTAAGTGAACAAAGACTTTCTTGGCAATCTTAGATGAAATAGTGCCATCTGCAATCAAGGCTATCATTTCAACTAAGTTTTCAGGTGTTAAGGCGATTTGCTCAATAGTCTTACCTTCAGCATTGAGGAACTGAGCCACTTCACCCTGCAACCAGTTGGACACCTGTTTAGCATCGCCACCTGCTGCCACTGCTGCTTCAAAGAAATCAGACAGAGCCTTGGTAGATGTCAATTGACCAGCATCATAGGCAGTCAAGCCCAAGTTCTCCACGTAGTGAGAACGGCGAGCCTTTGGAAAGACTGGCAATTCTGCACGCACTTCCTCAATCCAGCTATCATCAATCTCATAGAGCGGTAGGTCTGGCTCTGGGAAGTAACGGTAGTCAGCTGACCCTTCCTTGACACGCATGAGAATGGTTTCACCAGTAGATTCATCGTAACGACGCGTTTCCTGCTGGATTTGGCCACCTGAACGCAAGATTTTGGCCTGACGTTCAACTTCGTGTTGCAAGCCCTTGCGCACATAGTTGAAGGAGTTGAGGTTTTTCAACTCAGTCTTGGTACCAAATTTTTCTTGACCATAGGGACGAAGAGAGATGTTGGCATCCACGCGCATAGAACCCTCTTCCATCTTGACATCTGAAATACCAGTGTACTGAATGATTTCTTTAAGGGCTGTCAAGTAGGCATAGGCCTCTTCAGGCGAGCGCATATCGGCTTCTGATACAATCTCAATCAATGGCACACCTTGACGGTTGAGGTCCACATAAGAATAACCATCTGTACCATGCGTATTCTTACCAGCATCCTCTTCCAAATGCGCACGTTCAATACGGATTTTCTTGGTTGAACCGTCTTCTAACTCAATCTCAATCCAACCATTGTAACCAATCGGCTCATCAAATTGGGAAATTTGATAGGCTTTAGGGTTATCAGGATAGAAATAGTTCTTACGGTCAAAGTGCATGTCCTTGTGAATATCCATGTTCAAGGCCAAGGCAGCCTTGATACCAGCATCCACAACACCCTTATTAAGGACAGGAAGGACGCCTGGGAAGGACCAGTCAATTACGTTGGTATTGGCATTTGGGTCCTCACCAAAATGAGCAGATGAAGGTGAGAAAATTTTCGAGTTGGTATTCAACTCCACATGGACTTCTAGACCAATAATCGTTTCAAAGTTCATTAGTTAGCACCTCCAAAAATCACTGGTTGTTGCTTGTGGTAGTCTGTCGTCGCTTCAAAGGCCGCAGCCACTTGGTAAATGGTCTCTTCTGAGTATTTTGGACCAATCAACTGCAAACCAACTGGCAAGCCTTCTACAAAACCAGCAGGAATAGAAAGACCAGGCAGACCTGCCAAGTTTACAGGAATTGTTAACAAGTCCGCCAAGTACATAGCCACAGGGTCATGATTGAGCGTGTCCAAACCAAAGGCAACAGTCGGAGCAGTTGGCCCCAAAATCAAGTCATAGTCCGCAAAGACCTTTTCAAAATCTTGGATAATCAAGGTCCGCACCTGACCAGCTTTCTTGAAGTAGGCATCGTAGTAACCAGATGATAAGCTAAATGTCCCTAACATAATACGGCGTTTGACTTCTTCACCAAAACCTTGGCTACGGGTTTTCACGTAAATCTCATCCAAGTTGGTCGCATCTTCTGCACGGAAACCATAACGGATACCGTCAAAACGTTGCAAGTTAGAAGAAGCCTCTGAGGAAGCGATGATGTAGTAAACCGCAACCCCATACTTAGAATGTGGTAGGCTAACTTCCTCAATAATCGCCCCCAGGCTTTCCAAGTGCTTAGCCGCCTTGAGAATAGTTTCCTTGACCTGCGGATCAATCCCTTCGCCCATGTATTCTTTCGGCAAAGCAATTTTCATGCCTTTAATGTCTTGACCAATCTTGCTAGTAAAGTCTGCAATTTCATTGATGGTTGATGTTGCATCCTTGACATCATGACCAGAGATGACATTGAGCAACTGGGCATTTTCCTTAACCGTCTGTGAGAATGGCCCAATCTGGTCAAGAGATGAACCAAAGGCAATCAAACCAAAACGTGACACCGTTCCATAGGTCGGTTTCATACCGACGATACCATTAAAGGCTGCTGGTTGGCGGATAGAGCCACCTGTGTCAGAACCGAGTGACAAACGGACCTGACCAGCAGCAACTGCAGCTGCCGAACCACCTGAAGAACCGCCAGGAACTTTTGTCTGGTCCCAAGCATTTTTAGTCGGTTTGAAGGCAGAGTTCTCATTAGAACCACCCATAGCAAACTCGTCCATGTTGGTCTTACCGACAACAATCATATCCTTTACGTATGCTTGGGCAACCGATGTCGCATCGAAAATTGGCTCATAATTATAAAGCATTTTTGATGCAGCAGTGGTCAAAATCCCCTTCGTAGAGATATTGTCCTTGACCGCCAAAGGAATCCCTGCCATAACATTGTCCGCATCAATCCCTTTTTCATCAAGGGCAGCAGCCTGCGCCAAGGCCGCATCTTCTGTGATAGTCAAGAAAGCATCCACTGCTCCCTCACGGCTCTTGATGTCTTCCAAGGTTGCCTTGGTCAACTCAACCGCCGAAATCTCCTTCTTGACAAGGAGGTCATGCAATTCATCAATGGTTTTATTGTTAAAAGTCATTAGGCATCTCCTCCCCCGTCTAGAATAGCTGGTACCTTGATAAAGTTATCTTGTGATTCAGGCACATTTTTAAAGAGCTCCTCACGGCTCTCCCCTTTTTGGGCAATATCTGCTCGCAAGACATTCTTACGTTCAGCCATAGTGTTTGTTACCGCAACACCTGTCGTATCTACTTCATTGAGCAATTCAACCATATCGACAATCTTGCTCAAACTTGTCGCAAATTCCGCTGTTTCCTGGTCCGAAAATTCCAGCTTAGACAGCTTGGCAACGTGACGGACTTCAGCTTCAGAAATCTTCATTCTTACTTTCCTCCTAATGGAAATCTATCTTCTCATTATACCATATTTCCAGCCTCACACAAAGGCAGATATTCCCTCCGATGGAAGCTTTTTTCGGCAAAAAACCAGTCTAACGACTGGTTCCTAAACCCTAATCTATAATGGTCGCACCAAGCACATGGCGCAGATGGTTGAGAGCAAACTGATGACTCTCCTCCGTCAATGCGGCAATTGCAGAAGCCACGACCTCAATCCGATAGCCTTTATTGTAGGCATCAATAGCTGTATGTAGAACACAAATATCAGACAGGACACCTGTCAAGACCACCGTATCCACTCGACGTTCTCTCAAACGAACATCCAAGTCCGTCCCCGAAAAGGCCGAATAATGTCGCTTGTCCATCCAACGAACACGCGCATGATCCTTGTTTTCCTGATAAAAATCCGCTAAAGGACCATACAAATCTCGCCCGTCTGTTCCCATGATATTATGAGGTGGAAAGAGTTTGCTTTCAGGATGCAGGTCATCCCCCTCTTCATGGCCATCAATAGCAAAGACAATGTAGTCCCCGTTATCAAAGGCTTCTTTAGTCACTTGGGCAATCCGGTCAGCAATAGCCTGAGCAGGTTTCCCAGCGGTTAATTTGCCCTGGTCAGCCACAAAATCAACCGTATAATCAATCAAAATCAATGCTTTTGTCATCTTAGTAGTCACGTTTCTTAATCTCATCAAAAATAGCTGGAATAAGGACTTTCAAATAAGTTCCTTTCATCCCAAGCGAACGACTTTCAATAATCCCCGCACTTTCCAACTTGCGCAGGGCATTGACGATCACAGAGCGAGTAATGCCAATACGATCTGCAATAACAGAAGCCGTCAATTGACCTTCATTACCGTTCAACTCGCCCAAGATAGCAGCAACTGCCTTCATTTCAGAATAGGACAGGGTGTTGACTGCCATATTGACCGCTGCACGACGACGAATATTTTTCTCATCCTCTTCCCGCTGGAAGTTAAGTAGTTGGATACCTACTACTGTTGCCGCAATCTCAACCAAAATCAAATCTTCTTCGTGGAATTGCTCTTCATTGCGCCAGATAATCAAGCTGCCAAAGCGGATGCCCGTCACATGGATAGGAGCAATAGTGGTCAAACCATTCGGGTAGGTCGAACGAGATTCCACAGGAATAGCTGTCAACTCACTCTCAACTGGCAAGTTCACCTGGGTATCATAGACCTGAGCAATCGATTTTACATATTCTTCTGGATACTGTTTGTTAATATAGAACTCTTCAACCCTGTCATTATTGGTCTTGTAGTTCATATGATAACCCAAAATTTCACCCTCACTATTGATAATGCAGGCGTTGCAATCAATAATATCAGATAAGTGCTCCGCTATGGCATTGTAAGGCAATTCTTCAGCCAATTGCTCTTCGGAACGCTTCAAAATAGAAGTAATATCCCGAGTTTTTTCTAATAATGTTGTCATATGTTCCTCTTTTTACTGTAATTACACTTATTATACCGAATTATTAGGCAAATTTCAACAATTATCAGAAAATTTACTATTTTTGAAATAGTACTTACAATTTCAAGTAAAAAAAAAAAAGAGCTGATACTCATCAGCTCCACTCTTATCTACGATATTGACGCAAGAAACGGGTCATCTTTTCTTGAATTTCAGCTAATTCATCCACACGTGGCAGATAGACAATTCGGAAATGATCCGGATCTTTCCAGTTGAAACCACGACCATGAACAAGCAAGACTTTTTCCTGTTTTAAGAAATCCAAGACAAATTGCTCATCATCATCCACTCGATACATCTCACGGTCAATTTTAGGAAAGACATATAATCCTGCCTTAGGTTTAACTGTTGATAAGCCAGGGATATCATTGATAGCTTTAGTAATGAATTCACGTTGTTCATACAAGCGACCACCAGGCATGAGTAATTTATCAACTGATTGAACACCACCCAAGGAAGTCTGAACTACTTGCTGAGCCAATACGTTTGAACACAAGCGCATATTGGACAACATATTCAAACCTTCGATGTAGCCCTTCACATGTTTCTTTGGTCCAGACAAGACCATCCAACCCACACGGAAACCGCAGATACGATGGGATTTGGACAAACCATTCATGGTTACGACAAACAAGTCAGGTGCTAAAGTAGCAATCGGAATATGAACCGCTCCATCAAAGACCATCCGATCGTAAATCTCGTCAGAGAGAATAATCAATTCATGCCTGCGAGCAATATCAATAATCCCCTCCAAAATTTCTTTGGGATAAAGAGCACCCGTTGGGTTGTTAGGGTTGATCAAAACAATGGCCTTGGTCCGTGACGTCACTTTTGCCTCCATATCAGCTAAGTCTGGATACCAATCTGCCGCCTCATCACAAACGTAATGTACAGCCTTACCACCAGCCAAGCTAACTGCTGCTGTCCATAATGGATAGTCCGGCATAGGTACCAAAACCTCATCCCCATTGTCTAGCAAGCCCTGCATAGACATAACAATCAACTCACTGACACCATTACCAATATAAATATCTTCAATATCAACGTTTGGAAACTTCTTCAACTGACAATACTGCATAATCGCCTTACGGGCTGAAAAAATTCCCTTACTGTCAGAATAACCTTCTGACTTACGAGCATTATGGATCAGGTCACGAATAACTTCATCAGGTGCTGTAAATCCAAATTCAGCTGGATTACCTGTATTCAAACGTAAAATTTGCTCCCCGTTGGCCCGCATTCGCATAGCTTCTTCTAAAACTGGGCCACGAATATCATAGGCTACATCATCTAATTTACTTGATTTATTAAACTGTTTCATGTGTCGTCACCTCGACTTTCTTCTGTTTTCTATTTTACTTCAAAAGTCAAAAAAGCACAAGAATCCCTTTACATTTCCTCCTAAAAGGCTTATAATATAAATGTAATGATAACCTATACTTCTAGGAATGAATATTTGCTGAAAGGAGTGACTACTATGACACAATCTTACAAGACCATCCTCGTAGCTGTCGATGGATCCACAGGTGCTGAATTAGCTCTGCACAAGGCAATTCACGTTGCCAAACGCAATCAGGCTCGATTAGTTATTGCCCATGTAATTGACACGCGGGCCCTTCACAATGTTGTTGCTTTTGATGCTTCTGTCTATGAAACATTAGAAAAAGAAGCGGAGCTATTGCTAGAAGAGTACAAACAAAGCGCTGTTGAGGCTGGATTGGCAGAAGTTCAGATCTATATCGAATTTGGTAATCCCAAAACACTCTTGGCAGTCGATATTCCTAAAGAAACTGGCGCCGATCTCATGTTACTTGGAGCAACAGGTCTAAATGCCTTCGAACGCCTCCTTATCGGTTCTTCTTCCGAATACATCATGCGCCACGCAAATATTGATTTACTCATCGTCCGCGATGGTGAAAAAAGCTTATAAAACACGAAAAGACTTGATCTAGTTATCAAGTCTTTTCATCTGTCTTTCAAGCTCTTTAGCAATCTTTTTCTCCGGTGCAAACTTCTCTTCCCAGTCCTCTGGCTTTAGAATTTTGTGAGTAATCGGATCAAAATGCGCCCTACCATCCGGAAAAACTTTTCCCATATTGGCAGTATGCACCAAATCAAAAATAGGTGCTGGATCTACCCCCATTAAGACAAAAGAACCATAGGTAAAATACAAAATGTCCAAGAGAGCATCTGCCTGGTCCTGCAATGATGAACCAGCTGGTCCCTTGGCCCTCACCTTTTCCACAGCCTTATCCAAGTCTTCATGCAAGCGATGAATATACTCTTGAAAAGCCACCTCACTTTCCGAAGAGGCATGGATAAACTCTACCACTTCTTCCAGTTTAAAACCGGCTCGAAAAAAGGCTGTCTGTCCATCATATACCCTTGGGCTTTCCTGAGTATCCCCATCCATCAAGGCATGAAAAGCTTTCACACGATTAAAATTCTCATCTCTGCTCTGAAACATTGTTTTCCTCCAGTAAACCTAACTGAACGAATGCCTTATAAATACCGTCGCGGTTGTTGGTATCTGTCACAAATGAAGCCACCCTGCGCACTCTCTTAGTTCCATTTCCCATAGCTACAGAATGTTTAATGGCCTTTAACATTTCATAGTCATTATTCGAATCGCCAAAAGCCACAACTTCATCTAGACTAAAACGATATTTCTCAGCAACCTTTAAAATTCCAGATAGTTTTGAACTCCCCTTACTGATAATATCCGTTGCATAGGGGCTGGAACGAGTAAAAGACAAGTCCTGACATCCTGCTTCCAATTCTCTGGTTTCCCTCTCTGTTGTCAGCATCATGAGCTGATAAATCGGCTGTTCCAAATAAACTCTCAGGTTCCTTGGACGCTGTGGCCGAACAAATCGCACCAAACGATTAAGAATAAAATTCACCAAACCAGCAAATCTATCAGGAATGAGGCGACTAAGACGATAGGCAACATTTCCTGTCCCTGTGGACATAATTCTGCTACCAAAAACTCCCTGCGATGTTCCAAGAGCCAAATCCTTATGGTTAATCCGAGCATAATCCATCATCTGTTCAACTTGTCCAACTTCTAAAGCATGGCTATGGAGAACCTCTTCTCGCGAAAAAATGTATTGACCATTGTAAGTAATCGCTAAATCCAAACCTAGACTAGCCATATATTGCAATACAAATCGAGGGTCCCGACCAGTTGCCAAGCCAATCAGTATCCCCTTTGCTTTCAAGGAATTGATGGCTGAGATGGTTGATTTACTTACTGTACGTTTATCTGTCAATAAGGTACCATCAATATCAAAAAATACAGCCTTAATCGCCAACCATCTCACCAACTTTCTTAGAATTGTGTTACAATTAGTATAACATACTTTGAAAGAAACAGAAAATTTATGAAAAAAATTCTCGCCCTACACACAGGTGGAACTATTTCCATGCAAGCCGACCAAGAAGGCCATGTGACAAGCAGTCAAGTCAATCCAATGACTCAAATCGACACACCCATTGAAGAAATACAAGTCACATCCATCGATTTTCTCAATGTTCCAAGCCCTCATATCCGTTTGGAACACATGATGACCCTCTATCAAAAAATTAAAGCTGAACAAGCAAACTTTGATGGATTTGTCATTACCCACGGCACCGATACACTTGAAGAAACAGCCTATTTTCTCGACACCATGGCTATACCGGAAAAACCAATCGTATTAACTGGGGCCATGCGTTCATCAAATGAACTTGGTAGCGACGGAGTTTACAACTACCAAACAGCCCTCCGTGTCGCAGCAGATGAAAAGTCTGCAGACAAGGGAGTGCTAGTCGTTATGAATGATGAAATTCATGCCGCCAAGTATGTCACCAAGACCCATACAACCAACGTATCAACCTTCCAGACACCAACGCATGGGCCACTTGGATTGGTAACCAAACGTGAAATTCTCTACTTTAAAACAGCTGAACCACGCGTTCGCTTTGACTTGTCAGCTGTATCAGGAACAGTTCCAATTATCAAGGGTTATGCAGACATGGATACTGTTCTCCTCGAAGCTCTAACAAAAACTGATATTTCTGGACTAGTTATCGAAGCACTTGGAGCAGGTAACCTCCCACCCACTATCCTTCCAACTATCAAAAAACTCCTGGAACAAGGACTTCCTATTATTCTGGTTTCTCGTTGCTTTAACGGCATTGCCGAACCCGTTTACGCCTATCAAGGCGGTGGCATTCAGCTAGAACAAGACGGCATCCTCTTTGTCAAAGAATTAAATGCACAAAAAGCTCGCCTGAAACTACTAATTGCCCTCAATGCCGGCTTAAAAGGACAAGCCTTGGCTGACTACATCCAAGGCTAATCACAGCTGTACGCTTAAAACCACAAAAGACCGAGCAATCGGTCTTTTTTCAATCTTTCAAATCTAATCTAATTCTTCCTTATCCTTCAAATATTTCAGCAAAACTGACCAATTGGGATTCTTCTGCCAATTTTCTTCACTGACAATCTGACTAGCAACCCGTCTAGCCTCCTCCAGGATTGGATAATCTTCAACTATATTTGCTACCTGAAATTCTGGTAAACCCGATTGGCGAGTACCAAAAATTTCACCAGATCCACGCATTTTCAAATCCGCCTCAGCCAGTATAAAACCATCTGTGGTTTCAGTCATAATTTTCATGCGTTCCTTACCCGAATCTGTTTTAGGATTAGCTACCAAAATAGCATAGGACTGCTTATATCCACGTCCAACACGACCTCGCAACTGATGAAGCTGACTTAAACCAAAACGGTCGGCATCCATAATAACCATAACTGTTGCATTAGGGACATTGACACCGACTTCAATAACGGTTGTCGAAACCAAAATATCAGTATTTTGCTCCTTAAAGGCCTGCATAATGGAATCTTTTTCTTCATTTTTCATCTTACCATGCAACAAATCCACAGTAAACTGTCCACCAAAATGAGCTTGTAAGTCAACCTGCAAGTCAATGGCATTTTTCAAATCCAAGGCCTCAGATTCTTCGATTAAGGGAGAAATAAAATAAACTTGAGCTCCCTTATTTAATTCCTTTTCAAGCCATTCTAAAACGGTAGGCAACTGTTGATGCTTGACCCATCGAGTAATAATAGGTTTACGCCCAGCAGGTAATTGGTTGATAATAGAAACATCCATGTCTCCGAAGGCCGTTATAGCCAAGGTTCTAGGAATAGGCGTTGCCGTCATCATGAGGACATCAGGATTATCCCCCTTTTCTCTAAACAAACGCCTTTGTTTCACACCAAAACGATGCTGTTCATCCGTCACAACAAGCCCCAGCTTGTGATATACTACCCCCTCTTGTATCAATGCATGGGTACCAACTATCATCTGAACCCGTCCATCAGCAATCGCCTCTAAAGTAGTCCTACGCTCGGAAACCTTCATCCCTCCCGTTAAGAGCGCAATAGATAAATCTGGGAATAGCTGGCACAAGCTCTCATAATGTTGTTCTGCCAAAATTTCTGTTGGCACCATAATAGCCGCTTGCATACCAGCACTTACCGCTGCCAACATAGTCAAACCTGCAACCACTGTCTTACCAGACCCCACATCTCCCTGCAACAAGCGGTTCATATGGGCAGAGGAACTCATGTCCGCCAAAATTTCTCCCAAAGCAGTTAGTTGCGCGTCCGTCAAAAGAAAAGGTAGTTTCCCAATTTGCCTGTCTAATTCTACCTTATCAAAATCAATCTTCAAACCACTAGAAAGGTCACGGTTCCCAGCTTTCAACAATTGCAATTGCAACTGGAAATAAAATAATTCTTCAAATTTAATACGGCGCAAGGCTTGACGGTATTCATCCAGATTAGACGGAAAATGCATAGCAAAAACAGCCTGTTTTCGATTTAAAAGACGATACTTCTCTAATAAAACTACCGGCAAATTCTCATCCAACAAATCCAAATAACCGTGGTCAATCGCTGATCTAATAGCTTTGACCAACTGAGATTGAGAAATACCTTGAGCCACATGATAGACCGGCTGTAAATCCTCCACTACCTGAGCCAACAACTTCATACCAGTCAAACTAGCCTTTGCCTTATCCCACTTACCCCAAATTGCAATGTCCTGCCCCATCACAATCTTATCAGATAGATAGGGCTGATTAAAAAAAGAAACCGACAGAACTATCTCACCCTGCTTAATCGAGAAACGTAGCCGATTTCTCTTGTAACCATAATACTGAATATTAGCCGGAGATACCACACTACCAACCACTACAGCCTTTTCTCCATCTTGCAAATCTAAAATAGACTTACTTTCAAAGTCCTCGTACCGAAATGGATAATAAGTTAATAATTGCCCAATAGTCACAAGATTCAATTTTAAAAATTTCTCTGCTGATTTTATTCCAATCCCGGGCAACACCGATAAATGATCTGATAAAGTTTTCATAATTCAATTATACTATAAAAATAGCAGTAAAAACAAAAAAAGGGCATTGCCCTTCAATATAGTCCGTACGGGATTCGAACCCGTGTTACCGCCGTGAAAAGGCGGTGTCTTAACCCCTTGACCAACGGACCATGTAACTAAAGATTTCTCTTTACTCCGCCAACAGGGCTCGAACCTGTGACATCATGATTAACAGTCATGCGCTCTACCAACTGAGCTATGGCGGAATTTCGCTAAGCGACTACCGTATCTCACAGGGGGCAACCCCCAACTACTTCAGGCGTTCTAGGGCTTAACTGCTGTGTT
>NZ_JBPPVC010000020.1:0-24794 GCF_053545015.1 Streptococcus sp. 32226D021BW
TAAGCCAGGTCAACCAATTGATCCAAACAACCCAGATGGTCCAACATGGCCAACTGATAAGGGTGTTGATGATGTGAGCCGTACGATTAGCCGTACTGTAACCTATGTCACGGCAGAAGGTGTAGAAGTTGCACCAGGCTCAAGCAACACTGTTACCTTCGAACGTTCAGGTGAAATCAACCACGTTACAGGTGAAGTGACATGGCAAGCATGGACAGCTAAGGCCGGCGATGCGACCCTTGAAGGTAATCCATTACCTCTTGTGACAGGCTACTTGGCACAAAGCGCAACTAACAATGGCTCTGAAGTAGCTCCAAGTACTACAGCGGAAGCTATTGTAGCGACAGAAACAACTGGTAACATCACAGAAGAAGTAACTTATGTGAAACTTGGTTCATGGATTCCACAACCACCAACAGGTACAGTGGAAGTGCCACCAACCGTTTACCCGAACAATCCAGATGATCCGACCCAACCAGGTACCGATGTTCCAACGATTCCATACATCCCAGGCTACATCCCAGTTGGTCCTGATGGCTCTACCCCACTTGTTCCGAAGGTTCCAGGTGATCCAACCCAGGGTTATGAAGCACCACCAGTGCCAAGTGACCCATCAACGGATACACCAGTTCCATATATCAAGGCTTCACAAGTAGCTAGTGTGACCTTCGTTGATACAACAGATAACAGTACCAAGCACCGTCAAACCTTGACTGGTAAGACAGGAGATGCGTTCGGTTATGATCCAGCAGCTAAGATCAAGGAATTCGAAAACCAGGGCTACACTGTTGTCAACCGTGATAACTACAGCTCAACAGGTAGCTTCGATACCATCGATGGCAACTCTCAAGACTTCGTCTACGAGTTGACACCGAAGGTGAGCCCAATCACTCCAGATAATCCAGGTAAACCAGGTCAGCCAATTGATCCGAACAACCCAGATGGTCCAACCTGGCCAACGGATAAGGGTGTTGATGATGTGAGCCGTACCATCAGCCGTACTGTAAGCTATGTCAAGGCAGAAGGTGGCGAAGCTGCACCAGGTTCAAGCAACACGGTTACCTTCGAACGTTCAGGTGAGATCAACCACGTCACAGGTCAAGTGACATGGCAGGCATGGACAGCTAAGGCCGGCGATGCGACCCTTGACGGTCATCCATTACCTCTTGTGTCAGGCTACCTAGCACAGAGTGCAACCAACAATGGCACCCCTGTGGCACCAAGCACCACAGCTGATGCGGTTGAAGCGACAGAAACAACCGGAAACATCACAGAAGTAGTCACTTATGTGAAACTTGGTTCATGGATTCCACAACCACCAACAGGTACAGTGGAAGTGCCACCAACCGTTTACCCGAACAATCCAGATGATCCGACCCAACCAGGTACCGATGTTCCAACGATTCCATACATCCCAGGCTACATCCCAGTTGGTCCTGATGGCTCTACCCCACTTGTTCCGAAGGTTCCAGGTGATCCAACCCAGGGTTATGAAGCACCACCAGTGCCAAGTGACCCATCAACGGATACACCAGTTCCATATATCAAGGCTTCACAAGTAGCTAGTGTGACCTTCGTTGATACAACAGATAACAGTACCAAGCACCGTCAAACCTTGACTGGTAAGACAGGAGATGCGTTCGGTTATGATCCAGCAGCTAAGATCAAGGAATTCGAAAACCAGGGCTACACTGTTGTCAACCGTGATAACTACAGCTCAACAGGTAGCTTCGATACCATCGATGGCAACTCTCAAGACTTCGTCTACGAGTTGACACCGAAGGTGAGCCCAATCACTCCAGATAATCCAGGTAAACCAGGTCAGCCAATTGATCCGAACAACCCAGATGGTCCAACCTGGCCAACGGATAAGGGTGTTGATGATGTGAGCCGTACCATCAGCCGTACTGTAAGCTATGTCAAGGCAGAAGGTGGCGAAGCTGCACCAGGTTCAAGCAACACGGTTACCTTCGAACGTTCAGGTGAGATCAACCACGTCACAGGTCAAGTGACATGGCAGGCATGGACAGCTAAGGCCGGCGATGCGACCCTTGACGGTCATCCATTACCTCTTGTGACAGGCTACTTGGCACAAAGCGCAACTAACAATGGCTCTGAAGTAGCTCCAAGTACTACAGCGGAAGCGGTTGAAGCGACAGAAGCAACTGGTAACATCACAGAAGAAGTAACTTATGTGAAACTTGGTTCATGGATTCCACAACCACCAACAGGTACAGTGGAAGTTCCACCAACTGTTTACCCTAACAATCCGGATGATCCGACAAAACCAGGTACAGACGTTCCAACGATTCCATACATCCCAGGTTATATCCCAGTAGGACCAGATGGTACAACTCCATTGACTCCAGTCGATCCAGCAGATCCAACGAAGGGTTATGAAGCACCACCAGTACCAAATGATCCAACAACAGATACAACGATTCCGTATGTGAAAGCAGCTCAAACAGGTAGTGTGAAATTTGTGGATACTAGCGATAATTCCGTTAAATTCACAGAAGCACTCAATGGTCAGACAGGAGATGAGTTTGGCTATGATCCAGCAGCTAAGATCAAGGAATTCGAAAACCTCGGCTACACCGTAGTTAACAGTGATGGCTACAGCCCAACAGGTACCTTCGATAACATCGATGGCAACTCCCAAGACTTCACATACGAGTTGACACCAAAAGTAAGCCCAATCACTCCAACTGATCCAGGTAAACCAGGTCAACCGATCGATCCGAACAATCCAGATGGTCCAAAATGGCCAACTGATAAGGGTGTTGATGATGTGAGCCGTACGATTAGCCGTACTGTAACCTATGTCACGGCAGAAGGTGTAGAAGTTGCACCAGGCTCAAGCAACACTGTTACCTTCGAACGTTCAGGTGAAATCAACCACGTTACAGGTGAAGTGACATGGCAAGCATGGACAGCTAAGGCCGGCGATGCGACCCTTGAAGGTAATCCATTACCTCTTGTGACAGGCTACTTGGCACAAAGCGCAACTAACAATGGCTCTGAAGTAGCTCCAAGTACTACAGCGGAAGCTATTGTAGCGACAGAAACAACTGGTAACATCACAGAAGAAGTAACTTATGTGAAACTTGGTTCATGGATTCCACAACCACCAACAGGTACAGTGGAAGTTCCACCAACTGTTTACCCTAACAATCCGGATGATCCGACAAAACCAGGTACAGACGTTCCAACGATTCCATACATCCCAGGTTATATCCCAGTAGGACCAGATGGTACAACTCCATTGACTCCAGTCGATCCAGCAGATCCAACGAAGGGTTATGAAGCACCACCAGTACCAAATGATCCAACAACGGATACAATTATCAACTATATTCCAGTTACTCCAGATACTCCAGAAGAACCATCTAAACCGATGAACCCAGCTGCTCCTGAACCAGCTCGTCCAGGAACACCTGCAACCCCTTCAAGTGCATCTCCAGGCCAATTGCCAAACACTGGTGAAGCTTCATCTTCAGCAACTGTACTTGGTGCAGCAATGCTTGTAGCAGCTCTTGCACTTGTTGGAAAACGTCGTCGCAATAAGTAAGAATAATCAATTGTATTTCAATTTATCCTTCCTATTTATTTGATTGCATCGATAGAAAGGGGAAGATTCGCTTTCCTTTTAGTAAGAGGTTCTACTATCTGATATATCTAGTCATATAGAGGCTCTTTGTCAACTGTAGTGGTTAGACGAAAAGCTAACACCTAGGGGCTGGGCAAAAACTAGCCACTCGCATATAAAAAACGAGCAATTCCAATTAGGAGTTGCTCGTTTTCGGCTTTTTGGGGGCTCTTTGTCAACTGTAGAAGGTCGACCCATTTAACACCGAGAGAGGACAGGAATTGTCTTCTCTCGTTTTATGTTTACAGCAATGAAAATGCGAGTTTTGAAGTTTTCAAAGTTTCTGAAGCCAAAAGCATTGCGCTTTATGACCTTGATGAGATTGTTGGTAGCTTCCTGTTTAGCGTTTGAGAACGGCAGTTTTAGGGCGTTGACAATCTTGTCCCTGTCCTTCAAAAATGTTCTAGAAACTGTCTGAAAGACAGGATTGACGCTGGAAATCGTCTCCTCAATCAGTCCAAAAAACTGGTCATCTTGCTTCTCTTGGAAGTGGAAGAGCAAGAGTTGATAGAGCTCGTAATGTTCCCGTAGTTCTTGAGAATAGCTGATTAGTCTAGCGACAATCTCCTGATTAGTTAAGTGCATGCGAAAGGTCGGACGATAGAAGCGCTTATCACTAAGTTTACGGCTATCTTGTTGTATCAATTTCCAGTAGCGTTTCAAGGCTCGGTATTCGTGCGATTTTCTGTCGAACTGATTCATAATTTGAATACGGACACGGTTCATAGCACGGCTGAGGTGTTGTACGATATGAAAGCGGTCAAGTACTATCTTGGCATTTGGGAGTGAAACAGTCTGGGAATAGACTGTT
The DNA here is from genome assembly GCF_053545015.1 of Streptococcus sp. 32226D021BW. Lineage (NCBI taxonomy): Bacteria > Bacillati > Bacillota > Bacilli > Lactobacillales > Streptococcaceae > Streptococcus > Streptococcus sp. 32226D021BW. Next base: position 4,461 of record NZ_JBPPVC010000020.1, read on the forward strand.
TCAGCCTAAGCTTAGAATTGACAAAGTGAAGGTGGTTGTTCTCCCAAAGTTTTGAGGGAGCCAAGTCGACAGCTGTCATTCTGAGTCTTTTAGAAACTGCTAAGCGACATGGACTAGATGCAGAGAAATATATGACCTATTTTCTAGAACACTTACCTAACGAGGAGACGCTCACAAAAAAAGAGGTGCTAGAGGCCTATTTTCCATGGGATAAAAAAATTAAGAGGGCATGTAAATAGAAAAAGCTTCCAGAGTCGACAGGACTTTGGAGCCTTTTTCAATATACTTTGTTATTGGGCGGTTACAGTTGACAAAGAGCCAAAAAATGAGAGAACGAAGTTCGTCCTCTCTAGGTGTTAGCTTTTCGTCTACCCACTACAGTTGACAAAGAGCCATTATTGTTTTGCTAAATCACTTTACTTTCTTCTCTTTAAAAAAATAGTAGAAGCAAATACCGCTAAACCAGCAATCAAGATCGCAATTGATGAAGATGAACCAGTATTTGGAAGGATAGAGTTAGATTTCTTAGGTTTAGCTGAATCACCATTAGCAGGTGTAACAGAAGTCGTCGTTTCTTCAGAAGTTGTAGTTTCTTCGGAAGTTGTAGTTTCTACAGAAGTAGTTGTTTCTTCGGAAGTCGTCGTTTCTTCAGAAGTAGTAGTTTCTTCAGAAGTCGTCGTTTCTTCAGAAGTTGTAGTTTCTTCGGAAGTTGTAGTTTCTACAGAAGTAGTTGTTTCTTCGGAAGTCGTCGTTTCTTCAGAAGTAGTAGTTTCTTCAGAAGTCGTCGTTTCTTCAGAAGTTGTAGTTTCTTCAGAAGTAGTCGTTTCTTCAAAAGTTGTCGTTTCTTCAGAAGTTGTAGTTTCTTCAGAAGTTGTCGTTTCTTCAGAAGTAGTTGTTTCTTCGGAAGTCGTCGTTTCTTCAGAAGTCGTCGTTTCTTCAGAAGTTGTCGTTTCTTCAGAAGTAGTTGTTTCTTCAGAAGTCGTCGTTTCTTCAGAAGTAGTTGTTTCTTCAGAAGTAGTTGTTTCTTCAGAAGTTGTAGTTTCTTCAGAAGTCGTCGTTTCTTCGGAAGTCGTCGTTTCTTCAGAAGTGGTTGTTTCTACAGAAGTCGTCGTTTCTACAGAAGTCGTCGTTTCTTCGGAAGTCGTCGTTTCTTCGGAAGTCGTCGTTTCTTCAGAAGTAGTCGTTTCTACAGAAGTAGTCGTTTCTACAGAAGTAGTCGTTTCTACAGAAGTCGTCGTTTCTTCAGAAGTTGTTGTTTCTTCGGAAGTAGTTGTTTCTTCAGAAGTAGTTGTTTCTTCAGAAGTAGTTGTTTCTTCAGAAGTAGTAGTTTCTTCGGAAGTAGTCGTTTCTTCGGAAGTCGTTGTTTCTTCAGAAGTAGTTGTTTCTTCAGAAGTAGTCGTTTCTTCGGAAGTAGTTATTTCTTCAGAAGTAGTAGTTTCTTCAGAAGTAGTAGTTTCTTCAGAAGTAGTCGTTTCTTCAGAAGTAGTCGTTTCTTCAGAAGTAGTTGTTTCTTCAGAAGTAGTCGTTTCTTCGGAAGTAGTTGTTTCTTCAGAAGTAGTTGTTTCTTCGGAAGTAGTTGTTTCTTCAGAAGTTGTTGTTTCTTCAGAAGTAGTTGTTTCTTCGGAAGTCGTCGTTTCTTCAGAAGTAGTCGTTTCTTCAGAAGTTGTAGTTTCTTCAGAAGTTGTCGTTTCTTCAGAAGTAGTTGTTTCTTCGGAAGTCGTCGTTTCTTCAGAAGTCGTCGTTTCTTCAGAAGTTGTCGTTTCTTCAGAAGTAGTTGTTTCTTCAGAAGTCGTCGTTTCTTCAGAAGTAGTTGTTTCTTCAGAAGTAGTTGTTTCTTCAGAAGTTGTAGTTTCTTCAGAAGTCGTCGTTTCTTCGGAAGTCGTCGTTTCTTCAGAAGTAGTTGTTTCTTCAGAAGTAGTGGTTGTTGTAGTTTCTTCTACAAATACGTTTGTAAACTTAGCAGCATCAGATGTCACCTTTGCAACAAGTTGACCGCTATTATCTGTGACAGTTACTGAGACTGTTTTAACGTTTGTATCATAAGTCACACCAGTTGCAGAACCTGCAACCTCTTCGATAGTGTAGGTGTAGTCACCAGTTTTAGTGAACTCGATTTCATCGAAAGTGATAGAACCGTCAGCATTATTTGTTGCACGACCAACTTCTGTACCTTCTGAATCTTTGAGTACAAACTCAAACTCACCATCAACAAGCTCACGACCTGTCAATACTTTTGTTGCAGTGATCGAAAGACTGGTCGGTTTGATTGAATAGTTATTTGTAAAGGTAACTGGATCTGAAGTGATACGAGCTTGGAGCTTTCCATTTACACTTTCAACGTGCACGGAAACAGTTTTTACAGAGCTGTCATATGTTACTCCAGGTACTGAACCAGCTACTTCTTCGATTGTAAAGGTGTAGTCTCCTGCTTGACCAAAATCAATTTTATCAAACTCAATGGAGCCATCAGCAGTATTGGTTGTGCGACCAACCTCTATACCATTTGAATCTTTCAATACAAATTCAAACTCAGCAGCCTCAAGCTCTCTACCTAACATGGTTTTCTGAGCGCTAATTGTAGCTTGTGCTGGAACTGTATTAAAAGTATTTTTTAAAGTTATTGGATTCGAAGTTATAGTAGCCTCAAATTGACCATTTTTCTCAATTACTGAAACAGAAACTTTGTGGGTGGAATTATCATACGATTACTCTCGAGTTTAGATTTGATACGGATGATGTAAATCTGGACGGAGTTGGTCTTGTTAGGGCAAATAATAATGAGATTACAAAGGTATTGCAAGCTAATCTGTCTAACAATATTGAAGTGACGAAATGGTCCAATACCAATATTCAAGGGACCATTCAAGCAGCAGAAGGTCACGAAATTGTTCAAACAAGTATCCCCTACAATTCAGGTTGGACAGCCTTTGTAGATGGAAAAGAAGTAGCGATTAAGAAATCGCTTGGTAGCATGATTTCATTCCCGATAACACCAGGTGAACACGAAATTGAATTACGTTACCAACCTAATGGAATGTTACTTGGTACGGTTATTTCGCTTTTATCACTATTTTCTTTATACTATATTCAAATTAGAATCAAGAATAAGTCACTTTAAATCTAATAGAAATAAATTGCATCCGAATAGTATAATTTGTGAAAAAATAATTAAAAGATAAAGTTAATTTGATAAATTTTATAAGAAAAATCCATGAACTAGATTTTCATGGATTTTATTTTGTCTTCTGTTGGGGTGACGCGGAGGGTCTTCTGACCGCGGTAGGTCACAAATCCTGGCTTGCCACCTGTTGGTTTATGGAGTTTTTTGGCTTCAATCATATCGACTTGGACCAAGTTAGAATGCCTTGCCTTGGAGAAGTAGGCGGCCAACTCAGCTGCGTCTGTCTTGACCTCGTCACTTGGGTCCAAGTTATCGGTAATGACCACATGGCTACCTGGAATGTCTTTGGCATGGAACCAGAGTTCGCCTTTCTTGGCCATTTTGAAGGTCAGCTCATCATTTTGCAGGTTATTTTTTCCGACCAGAATAATGGTCTTTCCGTCCGTCGCCAAGTAACGTTCAGGTTTCTGGCGCTTATGGATTTTCTCACGGTGGCGACGCTTGAGATAGCCTGTTTCAATCAATTCCTCGCGAATCTCATCAATTTCAGCCAGACTAGCCTGTCCCAGCATGGTGTCAACGGACTCTAGATAGATGATGGTCGCCTTGGTTTCCTCAATCAAGTTGGTCAGGTGCTTGACCGCCTCCTTGAGTTTCTGATACTTCTTGAAGTAACGCTGGGCATTTTGGCTAGGAGTCAAAGCCACATCCAACTCAATCTCCAGCTCCTCGCCCGTATAGTAGTTGTCTAACCGCACACTTGGCTGGTCATTTGGCACCTGATGCAGATAGGTGGTCAAGAGCTCGCCCTTTTGTCGCACCAACTCCGCCGTCTCCGTATCCGCCAATTCCTGCTCCTGCTTGACCAGTTTCTTGCGATTTTTCTCCAACTCACTGGCTACCCGTTTGATCAGCTCATTGGCCTGCTGGGCCACCCGATCCCGCTCCGCCTTGTCCTGATAGTAGAAGTCCAGCAGACTGCTCAGGCTCTCAAAGTGTGGCTGTTTTTCAGGGCTATTGGCAAATGGCAGAGCAGCATAGGATTTGTCTGTCAGGCTAGGCTGAGTTGCCTGGTCAAAAAAGGCACGGAAGTTCTTGAGGCGGTCTGTCTGCAAATGACTGGCCAGTTCAGAAGCCGTATCCCGACCCAAACCTTGAAAGAGCTGTTGGAGATTTTTTGGACTCAGTTCCTGAGTCGATAAGATTTCAAACAATTTCTCATCAGACACCGTATAAGGATTGAGAGAATGCGTCTCCGGTGGACGAATGTAGGTGGAACCTGGCAAGATGGTCCGGTAGGAATTTTGCGAGAAACCAACGTGCTTGATAGCCTCGATAATCCGTTGTTCAGACTTATCCACCAAGATGATATTGCTGTGCTTGCCCATGATTTCCACAATTAAGGTTGCTTGGATATGGTCGCCAATCTCGTCCTTGTTGGACACCGAAAATTCTAAAATGCGGTCATTGTCCAACTGACGAATCTCCTCGATAATGGCTCCCTGCAAGTATTTTCGTAAAATCATGGTAAAGGTATTGGGCACCTTGGGATTGGTAAAGTCCGACTGGGTCAGCTGAACCCGTCCGAAAACCGAATGGGCAGACAGGAGCAACTTATGGCTCTGACGGTTGCTGCGGATGTTGAGGACAATCTCCTGTTCAAAGGGCTGGTTGATTTTCTGAATCCGCCCACCTTCTAAATTGGCCTTTAACTCAGCCGTCATGTGATGTAAAAAAAATCCGTCAAAAGACATGGTTTTCCTCTTTCTAATAGCTATAACTCAGTCTAGTATATCATATTTTGATGTTTTTGATGAGACAGGTAGTCCCTACTAACATAAAAAGTTTTCAGAAAATTTAATCAAAAGTATTGACAAAGACTGATGGATGCCGTATAATCGTCTGTAATCAGAAGAAGTAGTAAAGCAGAAGTCTTAAGGGAGCCCATGGTGCTGAGAATGGGTGGCGGAGTTTTATGAAATGGGCTGATGTGGATTGTTTATGACGAGAGCTAACGAAGGTTTCAGCCAAAACAGTCACGCAAATGAACTTAAAACAATGATAGTTCGGTCCGCACACCTTACAGTGCAACTCCTTGTTAGAGGAGATGAGATATGGGAAGATTCTAGACAATTCCCATAAGTGAGGTGGCACCGTGTCATTGACGCCCTCGCAGGAAGTTTTTTCCTGCGGGGGCTTTTTCCTTTAGTCATTCAGTTTATCTTTTATTACGTCGTTAACTCGCTTTGCCGTACTTTAGTACTGCCTGCAGCTCGTTGCCTAGTACTAAAAGCAAACTGAAAGACTATTATCTAAACGAGGTAATCATGATGAAACGATGGCGATGGTGGAATAAAATTTTGATGACGTAGAGATTGGAAATTGTGTTTTTTAAAAGGAGAATGAATATGTTGAAAAATAAAAACTTACTTGCTACAATTGTTGCCCTTACTGTTATGGTAGTTGCTGCTTTATTTATGACGCAAAAAGAGCAGAGTAATTCATCTACATCAACGGAGAAAGTTAAGATTGGGGTTCTTCAGTTTGTAACCCATGATTCACTAGATGAGATTTACAAGGGAATCAAGGCTGGACTGGAAGAGGGAGGCTATTCAACGACGGATAATTTGGACATTGATTTTATGAATGCTGAGGCAGACCAGTCTCAAGTTCAGACCATGAGTAAAAAATTGGTGGACAATGGCAATGAGCTCTTGATCGGTATCGCGACACCTGCTGCACAGGGGTTGGCAAATGCTACGACAGAATTGCCTATCATCATGGGGGCAGTGACAGATCCAGTCGGAGCCAACTTGGTCAAAGACTTGAAAAATCCTGGTGGGAATATCACTGGTGTGTCTGACCAAACACCTGTAGCAGACGCTGTTTCCCTTATCAAGGAAATCACACCAGAGGCAAAAACAATCGGTGTCCTCTATTCTTCAAACGAAGACAATTCAAAAATTCAAGTAGCAGAGTTTAAGGCGGCAGCAGAAGAAGCAGGCTATACTGTCCTTGAATACGCAGTTGCTTCAAGCAATGAGTTGGCATCCACAGTAGAAGTTGCGACTAGCAAGACAGATGTTCTTTTCACACCAGTTGATAATACAGTCGCATCAGCATTTTCAACAGTCGTTTCTGTGGCAAATAAAACCAAAACTCCGATTTTCACCAGCGTAGAAGATATGGTAGAAGGCGGTGGTATTGCATCTGTAACCCTCAGCCAATATGACTTGGGTGTGGCAACAGGTAAAATGGCTGCGAAAATCTTAGACGGTGCAAATCCTGGTGATACACCAGTCCAAATCTTCAAAGAAGGTACGGTCGTTGTTAACCAGAAAGTTGCAAAAGAATTAGGTATCAGCTTGTCAGAAGAGATTATCAATAAGGCAAGCAAGGTTATCGAATAAAACAAAGGAAAGTTATGATTGTATCAACAGTATCACAGGCTCTTTTATGGGCTGTACTAGGAATGGGAATATTCGTTACCTTTCGGATTCTGAATTTTCCTGATATGACGACAGAGGGCTCTTTCCCGCTTGGAGGAGCGGTTGCTGTTACCTTATTGACGCAAGGAGTCCATCCTGTATTGGCAACGCTAGCAGCCGTTTTGGCAGGCTGTTTGGCAGGTTTGGTCACAGGCTTGCTCTATACAAAGGGGAAAATCCCTACGCTATTGGCAGGTATCTTGGTCATGTCTTCTTGTCACTCCATTATTCTCTTTATCATGGGTCGGGCAAATTTAGGCTTATTAAATACCAGTCGATTGCAGGACTTGCTTCCCTTTTCTGAGCAAGTGAATGGTCTTTTGCTTGGTTTGGGAAGTGTTGCCCTAGTCATTGGAGCCTTGATGTTCTTCCTCTATACTCGCCTGGGTCAAGCCTTTATCGCGACGGGGGACAATCCAGATATGGCTCGCAGTTTTGGTATCAATACCAGCAGAATGGAGCTGCTTGGCTTGATTCTTTCTAATGGGATTATTGCTCTTGCGGGTGCCTTGATTGCTCAACAAGAAGGTTATGCGGATGTATCCCGTGGTATCGGGGTCATCGTAGTTGGGATGGCTAGCTTGATTATCGGTGAGGTCTTGTATGGAAATTTGACCATGTTGGAACGGTTCTTGGCCATTGCGGTGGGTGCCATCTTCTATCAGTTCTTGATTTTGGTGGTTATCTCCCTCGGTATCAATACCAGCTACCTCCGTATCTTCTCAGCCATGATTTTGGCAGTTTGCCTCATGGTTCCTGAGTTGAAAAATAAAGTCTTGAAAGGAGCCAGCCTGTCACGATGAAAGCAATTGTTGAATTAAAAAATGCCACCAAGGTGGTGACCAACGGTTTTGATGAAGAGCGCGTGATTTTGGACAATGTCAATTTGACCATCTACCAAGGGGATTTTATTACTATTTTAGGTGGCAATGGTGCTGGGAAATCAACCCTCTTCAATGTCATTGCTGGTACCCTGCCCTTGACAAGTGGTTCGGTCCACATACTCGGTGAGGATGTGACCAACTGGCCTGCTGAAAAACGGGCCAAGTATCTGGCTCGTGTCTTCCAAGATCCTAAAATGGGAACTGCACCGCGGATGACAGTGGCAGAAAACATGCTCATCGCCAAGTATCGTGGTGAGGGGCGAGGCTTGGTGCCACGTAGATTGGTCCAAGAAAGGGAAGAATTTGCCCAGCTTTTGCCGAGAGTGGGAAATGGTTTGGAAAAGCATTTGGACACACCAGCAGGGCTTTTATCAGGTGGGCAAAGACAGGCCTTGAGTTTGTTAATGGCTAGCTTGAAACAACCAGAGCTCTTGCTCTTGGACGAGCATACTGCCGCTCTCGACCCTAAAACTAGCCAATCCTTGATGCAACTGACGGATGAATTGATTGCGACCAAGGGAATGACAGCCCTCATGGTTACTCACCAGATGGAAGATGCTCTTCGCCATGGTAATCGCTTGATTGTCATGAAGAATGGTCAGATTATACAAGACCAAACGACTGAAGAGAAATCCAAGATGAAGCTAGAAGATTATTATAAGTTGTTTGACTAAAGTCTGGAGCAATCCAGGCTTTTCTTATCCTTTGAATTATTGGTTAAAAAGAAGTATAATATATTGAATATGTCAAGGGGTAGCCTTATGGATAAATTGGTTTTTGAAAGCTTAGCTGACTTGGGAATGGACTACACCATTGTAGAGCATCCACCAGCTCGGACAACTGAGGAAGCAGACTCTTACATTGAAGGGTTAGAAGGAGTACGGACCAAGTCCATGTTTCTGACTAATAAGAAAAAGACTGCATTTTATTTACTGATTATGGATGATCAAAAGCAACTAGATATGGACCAATTTCGTGATTTGGTGGGAGCCAACCGCATTCGGATGGCATCGAGTGATAGCTTGATGGAAAAAATGCACTTGCCTACGGGTGCGGTATCTGTTTTTGGCTTGTTACATAATGTTGATAAGGATATTCAAGTCTTTTTTGATAAAGAAATCCTTTCTGAACCCATTCTAACCTTCCACCCCAATGTTAATACGAAAACGATTTTTGTAAAGACAGAAGATGTTTTGCGTTTTGTAGAAGAGATTGGCTTTTCAGCAACGATTGTTGACTTGGGGTAACAAAGATGAGAAAATGTTTAGCTATTTGTAGTCTGTTTTGTTGTCTATTTTTGGTAGGATGTCGGACAGGAGCAGCTTATCAGGCAAAGATTGAGCCGATGGAAGCATCGGAATTATACTCGGAAAAAGAAATTCAGGATGCTGTAGTTGTCGTTCAAGATTACTTTGATAAGCATTTTAAGAGTTGCCAATTATTGACCATTGGATACGGTGGCGATGATGAAAAGTTATTTGATGACTGGGCTGAAAACTATGGTGCAGAGGAGGCTATAGTGTTAACCTCTTCTTTCAAGGTAGCCGCTGAAGGGGCAGAACCAACCTTGGAACCAAATAGTATTCATCGGGATTGGAAATGGATTTTAGTGCGGAATGTTGGTGGAAAGTGGGAACATAGGGGGCACGGCTACTGATTTTAGGAGAGAACTCTGTTGAATTTCAGCAGAGTTTTTTGTAAATTTTCTTGAAAAATTGTATAATAGAAGCGATAGCTATTTAGGTATTTCTATTTAAAAGTTGCGTTGATGGTTGAATATAATTTTGAACCAAGGTGTGTCTTTTGCAAATAGAGCTCCGACATAGCAGACTGTAATTCGACTTGGGTTTCCCAAGGACCGTTGGTAAGAAAAATAAACTGGACACCTGTGGGATGTCCAAAAAGGAGAAAAAATGAGTAGCATAAAAATCATGGCTCTCGGTGGTGTACGTGAAAACGGAAAAAACCTCTATATTGCTGAAGTCAATGAACAGATTTTTGTATTGGATGCGGGTGCCAAGTATCCAGAAAATGAGCAGTTGGGTGTTGATGTAGTTGTTCCCAACTTTGATTATTTGGAAGAAAACAAGCACCGTGTAGCTGGAGTCTTTTTGACACATGGACACGCTGATTCGATTGGAGCTTTGCCTTACCTATTGGAAAAAGTGAAAGTTCCTGTTTTTGGCTCACACTTGACCATTGAATTGGCAAAATTGATTGTCAAGAATAATAATTCAACCAAGAAGTTTAATGATTTCCATATCATCAATGCCGAAACGGAGATTGACTTTGGAGATTCAGTCGTTTCTTTCTTTAAAACGACTCACTCAATTCCTGAGAGTTTAGGAATTGTTGTCAAGACAGACCAGGGAAACATCGTTTATACAGGTGACTTTAAATTTGACCAAGCTGCTGATAAATTCTATCGTACAGACTTTGGTCGTTTGGCTGAAATTGGTTCAGAGGGCGTTTTAGCTCTCCTTTCGGATTCTGCCAATGCAGATAGCAATGTTCAGTCAGCAAGTATGCATGAAGCAGGCGAAGAAATTCTTAATACGATTGCAGACTGCGAAGGTCGTGTGATTGTAGCAGCTGTAGCAAGTAACATTGTCCGTATCCAGCAAATCTTTGATGCGGCTGAGGCTACAGGTCGTCGTGTTGTTTTGACGGGGCACGATGTGGAAAATATTGTCCGTACCGCTATCCAATTGAAAAAACTTCGATTGGTTAGCGAACGTCTTTTGGTCAAGCCGAAGGACATGGGCAAATACGAAGACCATGAATTGATTATCCTGGAAACGGGCCGGATGGGTGAACCCTTGAACGGGCTTCGTAAGATGGCCATTGGTCGCCACCGTTATGTCGAAATCAAGGAAGGTGATTTGGTTTACATCGTTACGACACCAAGTATTTCCAAGGAAGCAGTCGTAGCTCGTGTTGAAAACTTGATATACAAGGCTGGTGGAACGGTCAAATCCATTACTAAAAACCTGCGTGTATCTGGTCATGGTAATGCCCGTGATTTGCAGCTCATGCTCAATATCCTCCGTCCTAAGTATCTCTTCCCAGTTCAAGGGGAGTACCGTCAGCTAGATGCCCATGCCAAAGCTGCGCTTGAAATCGGCATGTTCCCAGAGAATATTATTATCGTCAAGCGTGGGGATGTCATGGCTTATGAAGATGGTGATTTTGTCCATAGCGGAGCAGTTCCTGCTGGTGATGTCATGATTGACGGAAATGCCATGGGAGATGTTGGAAATATTGTCCTTCGTGACCGTAAAATCCTCTCAGAAGACGGTATCTTTATCGTAGCAATCACTGTCAACCGCCGTGAGAAGAAAATCATTTCCAAGGCCAAGGTCAATACACGCGGATTTGTCTATGTCAAGAAGAGCAAGGATATCTTGCGTGAGGCATCAGATTTGGTTAATGCAACGGTGGAAAATTACTTCACCAAGGATAGTTTTGACTGGACAGAACTCAAGAGTGCTGTTCGCGATGACTTAGCTAAATTCCTCTTTGACCAAACCAAACGTCGCCCAGCCATTTTGCCGGTGATTATGGAAGTGAAATAGAGTTTTATAAATGCAAAGAGCCCAGGGCAACCCAGGCTCTTTCTACATAAGGAGAAACATATGGCAATTATGAAAATTGAATACCATTCTGAAGTTTTGGATATGTCCAGACAGGTCACGGTTTTATATCCCGACCGAAATCGTGTGGAAAATCCTGATGATAACGACATTCCTGTCCTATATCTCTTGCACGGAATGGGAGGCAATCAGGATTCCTGGCTCAATCGGTCGACTATTGAACGCTTGGTCCGTTATACTAATCTGATTGTTGTTATGGTCAATACAGACAAGGGGTGGTACACCAATACCACCTATGGTATGAATTATTATGATGCCATAGCGATTGAGTTGCCTCAAATCCTCAAGCGATTTTTCCCCAATATGTCTGACAAGCGGGAGAAGAATTTCATTGCTGGCTTGTCTATGGGGGGTTATGGGACTTTCAAGATTGCCATGATGACCAATCGCTTTTCTTACGCCGCCTCACTTTCAGGAGCCTTACAGGTTGATTTTACCAGTCCATCTGCCTTGGAATTAGGTAGTCCTGACTATTGGAAGGGTGTTTTTGGAGATTTCAATGACCCAGAAAATCCAAATCTTTTGACCAATTTTTGTAGACTTTCGGACAAGAAGACTAAATTTTATGCCTGGTGTGGTGATGAGGATTTTCTATTTGAGGGGCATCAAAAAGCAGTTCGAGAGCTGGAAGAACAGGGATTTGATATAGAGGCAAGTTTCGGACCTGGTAAACATGAGTGGTATTATTGGAACCAGCAGATTGAGAAAGTCTTGGCTTGGCTGCCCATTGATTTCAAATTAGAAGAAAGATTGTCCTAGAATTTAAGAAAAATTTCAGAAAATAACTCTATACTGAAATCTATTTCTAGAGTGAGGTATAGTGTATGAAATTTTTTGCTTCAATTTTTAAATTTATCTGGCGAACAGTTTGGAGCTTGGTTTGGCTCTCAATGGTTTTAATGGCATGTGGTTTGGGGATGTTGTTCTATTTTCAACAGGAAGCTGCGCCACAGATGCTACAAACTTTGGCTCAGGAAGTACAATTGATGGTCAAAGGTCAATCCGAGGTCAGTATTGAAGAGGGTGTTGATACCATTAAACACCTGACGACTGATACGGTTAATACAGCTGACCATGGACGCTGGGAAACCAATACTGCGACTGTCTATATTGAAACCCAAAATCCAACATTTAGGACTGCCTATGAAACGGCTATTGCCAATTGGAATGCGACCGGTGCCTTTACCTTAGTCCTTACCACAGATCCAAATCAGGCGGATATTATTGCAACAGAGATGAATGATGGCAATACCCAGGCGGCAGGTGAGGCCAATTCAACGACCAATTTATTGACCAATTATTATAGTTCGGTGACAGTTCGCTTGAATAGTTATTATCTGCTGAATGAAGAGTATGGTTATGATATGGATAGGATTATCCATACAGCTGAACATGAATTGGGTCATGCCATTGGTTTGGATCATGATGATAGTCAGGCTTCTGTTATGGAATCGGCCGGTTCTAATCATGGTATTCAGCAAACAGATATTGATGCCGTAGTGGCCTTGTATTCAGAATAGAAGGGAAAATATGTTTCGAACAATTACGAATACGATAAAACGTTACCCAGAGCAAGCTCTGCTCTTTCTCTATAATGCTGGGATTTTTGCATGGTTGCAGTCTACCAGTCATTCGATAATGGAACAAATCGGTATAGATAGCAGCTGGTTTGATAAAATTCCAGAACCTATCAAGGCATGGACAGGGGCGAGCATAGAGAGTATGCAAGCCTTGCTCAATTCTTCGGCTTGGGGCTGGCTGATTGTGTCCATGATCTTGATGGTTGCCATTCGCTTTGTCAAAGGTGTGATAAAATTTGTCATTATGCTGATTATTATTGGTGGTGGTCTTTATCTACTTTGGCAGAATAGGGAATTACTTAGCGGTTTGGTCTAAATATTTTTTTGAAAAGGACAGTGGCTGAAAAGTCGCTGTTTTTTGCTGAAATCAGAAAAAGGATTCCGCACTGTTACCCTAAATTATGGTACAATATTTTTATGATTATTCTAAGTGGAAACAAGATTGAACGCTCATTTGCGGGCGAAGTATTATTTAACAATATCAACATTCAAGTGGACGAGCGGGATCGGATTGCCCTTGTCGGAAAAAATGGAGCAGGCAAGTCTACTCTGCTCAAAATCCTTGTCGGTGAAGAAGCAGCGACAAGCGGTGACATTTCAACCAAGCGTGATTTATCCCTTTCCTATCTGGCACAGGACAGCCGTTTTGAGTCGGAAAATACTATCTACGATGAAATGCTTCATGTTTTTGACGATCTGCGGATGACAGAAAAACGCCTGCGGTCTATGGAAGAGCAAATGGGCAGTCTTTCTGGTAATGAACTCGACCAGCTCATGAAGACCTATGATAGTCTGTCGGAGGAATTTCGTCTGGCAGGTGGTTTTAGCTATGAGGCGGATATTCGTGCCATTTTGAACGGTTTCAAGTTTGACCAGACCATGTGGGATATGAAAATCTCCGAACTCTCTGGCGGTCAGAATACTCGACTGGCTCTGGCAAAAATGCTGCTTGAAAGCCCAGAACTCTTGGTGTTGGACGAACCTACCAACCACCTAGACATTGAAACCATTGCTTGGTTGGAAAACTACCTCGTGCATTACAAGGGAGCCTTGATTATCGTCAGCCATGACCGCTATTTCTTGGACAAGGTGGCGACCATAACGCTGGACTTGACCAAGCATTCCTTGGACCGTTATGTGGGTAATTATTCTCAGTTTGTCGAGCTCAAAGAGCAGAAGTTGCAAACGGAATTGCAAAACTATGAAAAGCAACAGAAGGAAATTGCCAAGTTAGAAGACTTTGTCCAGAAAAATATCGTCCGTGCTTCGACCACCAAGCGCGCTCAGGCTAGACGCAAGCAGTTGGAAAAGATGGATCGATTGGACAAGCCAACAACTGGTCAGAAGTCTGCCAACATGACCTTCCAGTCGGACAAGACTTCTGGAAATATCGTTTTGACAGTGGAAAATGCTGCGGTTGGCTACGATGGAGATATCCTGTCTCAGCCCATTTCCATTGACCAACGGAAACTCGATGCTATTGCCATTGTCGGCCCGAATGGAATCGGAAAAACAACCCTGCTCAAATCAATCATCGGAGCTCTGCCATTTATCAAAGGGGAAGCCAAGCTCGGTGCCAATGTGGAGGTGGGTTACTACGACCAGATCCAGTCGGCCCTGACACCTTCCAACACCGTCTTGGAGGAGCTCTGGTCAGCTTTTCCGACCACACCTGAAATGGAAATCCGCAACCGCCTTGGAGCCTTCCTCTTCTCAGGTGATGACGTCAAAAAGTCCGTGTCCATGCTGTCTGGTGGGGAAAAAGCCCGCCTGCTCCTCGCCAAGCTGTCCATGGAAAACAACAACTTCCTCATCCTCGACGAGCCGACCAACCACCTGGACATTGACAGCAAGGAGGTCCTGGAAAATGCCCTCATCGACTTTGACGGCACCCTGCTCTTTGTCAGCCACGACCGTTATTTCATCAACCGCGTCGCCACCAAGGTCCTCGAAATCTCGGAAACGGGCTCCACGCTCTACCTGGGCGACTATGATTATTATTTGGAGAAAAAGGCAGAGCTGGAAGTAGAAGTCCAGCCTGACCAGCTAGAAACCACCAGCCAATCAGCCGGAGCAATGGACTATCAAGCCCAAAAGGAAAACCAAAAAGAGCAACGCAAACTGGCCCGCCGCATCGAGCAAATTGAGGCAGAAATTGAGAACATCGAAAACCGCCTAAGCGAGCTCAACCAAGCCATGCTAGAAACCAACGACATCGGCCAGCTGACCGATTACCAGAAAGAAATCGACCAACTGACAGCCCAACAAGAAAGCCTTATGGAAGAATGGGAAGTATTATCCGAGCAGATGGGTTAGGTTGACAGGGAGTTGACAATAGGTTCAAACCCTTGATAGAACAAGCTTGCAAGCCAGTCTTGCGGAGTTAGCAAGATAACCTTTCGCTAAAAAAGTCCAGAGCAAGCCAGTCTTTCTTGGCAAACATCGGGCAACAAGCTAAGATAAAATCAGGACCTGCCAGACAGGTTCCTGAAAGGAGAAAGAAATGAACTTTGGACAGCAAATCAAAGACTTACGAAAAAAGAAAGGCTTAACTCAAGAGCAGTTTGCCCTCAAACTCAATGTGACCAGGCAGGCCGTTTCCAACTGGGAAAATGACAAAAATCTGCCTGACTTGGAGCTCTTGATTCTCATGTCCTCTGTCTTTTCGATCTCCTTAGATCACCTTATCTTAGGAGGAACTGACATGAACAACATGACAGAAAAACTTGTAAAAGACGGTCGTGAAGGCCGCCGTACCCAGATGCACCTGACCATTACCATAATTGGTAGTTTTCTCATGCTTCTCGGATTCGTCTGCTTTGTCATCAAGGCAAACTCGGTCGAGTATATTGATGCCGAGGGCATTCTACATGAAAATTTTTATCTCGTTCCAGTCGGCTACTTGCTGGTCTTTACAGGATCCATTGCCACGCTCCTATCAGGACTAGCCCTGCATCGCTTTAGAAAAGAATACAAATAAGATGATCAAACACCAACGTTTTGCTAATAGCGACCAATTTTTCGCCTGTCCACATTGTGGGCAGGCTCTTGGTCTTGACCAGAGCAGTCTTCGCTGCCCCAACCGCCACACCTTTGACATCGCCAAGCAGGGCTATGTCAACCTAGCACCCCAGGTCAAGCAGTCCGCCAACTACCACAAGTCTAGCTTTGAAAACCGCCAGGCCTTTTTAGAGGCGGGCTATTACGACCATCTCTACGAGGCTTTGGAGGGAAAAATAGCAGAGCTGGGATTGCGGTCTGTCTTGGACATCGGCTGTGGAGAGGGCTTTTATTCCCGCAAATTAGCCGAGAAAATGGACTTGGACATTCTTGCTTTTGATATTTCCAAGGATTCTATTCTCCTAGCAGCCAAATCTGACAGGACCAAGTCGGTCAAATGGTTTGTCGGTGACTTGACCAAGTTACCCATTCAAGACAAGACCATTGACGGGATCTTGGACATCTTCTCCCCAGCTAATTATCAGGAATTTGCCAGAGTGCTGAAAGCTGGTGGGGCTATTCTCAAGCTGGTCCCAGGTCCCAATCACCTCAAGGAGCTCCGCCATTTAGCCAAAGACCAACTCCGCAAGGAATCCTATGACAACCAGGATATCGTGGACCATTTCAAGTCTTACCTGGGGCAGGTGGAGCAAGTGCTAGTCAGTCGAACCATGCCCATAACTGTCGCTCATGCCCAAGTATTGGCAGACATGACACCCCTCTTTTTCCAAGTGGACCAGTCCAAGCTGGATTTGGGGCAATTAACGGAGATTACAGTTGAGGGAGTGCTTTTGGTAGGAACGATATAAAAAATGAAACCGCCTCTGGATGCCAGAAGCGGTTTATTATGATGTCTTTCAAAAGGTACTTTGATCCCCCTCAAAAAAACTAAAGTATTGAAAGGTAAAGAGTTCGATAACACAAAATAGGATATTCAATTTTGCAAAACATGTAAAAACGTTTCCAAAAAACTAAACAAAAAGCGCAAAAAAAAAGCAAATTCAAAAACTATTTCAAACATTTTTTAGGAAAAATTGAAAACGAAATCAAGGTTATTCGGTGAATATATCGATTCAATAACATTGACAAAATATGATGTAGTCGTGTATAATGGAAAGGTTATCGAATTTAAAAACATTAGTTAGTTTATATATTAACACAAGAAGTGGCTCGCTGTGTTTTTGGTTTTAAAAGTAATATAATAGGAGAAAAATATATGCTCAGAAAAAACAGGAACAATATTACCGAAGTATCTCGAAAAAGTCGTGTAAAAATGCATAAATCCGGTAAGCACTGGGTGAGGACAGTCATGTCGCAAATCGGTTTGATGCGTATTGGAGGCAAGTCTTCGGCAAGTTCAGCCGAGGTCAACCTTGCCACTGTAAAACGTTCAATGACAGCAAGCCAATTGTTACGCGGGTTAGCAGCAGCGGGAGCTGTTGTGGGTGGGAATGTCGCGGTTGAAACCGTTATGGCTTCTGAAGTTATCGCGACATCAGAGACAAGTACATCAACCTTGGCAGAAGCAGATACTGTCGTGTTGACGACAGTTGTCGATTCAGACTCAATTTCAGTAAGCTCCTCGGAATCAGCATCGATTTCCGAATCAGCGAGTCAATCTGAGTCAACTTCAGCATCGGAATCGACATCGATTTCGGAGTCTGAATCGCTCAGTTCATCAGAGTCCGTATCGAACTCAGAAAGTCAATCGGCTTCAGAGTCGCTCTCTGTTTCAGAATCAACTTCTGTATCACATTCGGAATCTGAATCAGCATCGACTACGCCATCAAGTTCTACAAGCTCTGAAACCAGTACAAGTGAATCATCAGCAAGTGAAACAGGTTCGGAAACCAGTGCGAGCGAAACAGGCGCTACAACTGTAGCAGAAGAAAAGCAAACCTTAGAGCAAGTTGTTTCGGAAGCAGAGGTTTTAGTGCAAATCGCAAGTAACCAAACTGCACCAAGTCAAGCCTTGCTAACTGCAATTGGAACCAGTCGTGATCAGCTGCTGTTGGCTCAAACCATCTTAGGAGATGCGGATGCAACTGCGGCTGACCTTGCTACCATTATCAGCAGTTTGCAAGCAAGCAACCAAGCAATTGGTCTTTTGTTGTTGGAAAATGATGAAGACGGAGTGATTACTTTTGCTCTTAATACTTCAACGACAGCAACGCTTAAAGTTGGCGAGGGTGAGGGTATCTTAGTTGATACACTTTCAACGGCAACCCCTGAAATGACAGATGCTAAAGGGGCGAAAGTGACTGATTTGACATTTTCATCGCCATATGCTAGTACAAGTGTAGCTGGTTGGCATACATTTAGTTATACAGCAACAGATACTTATGATCAAAACCATAAGAGTTCAGGCGGTACAGCTTTAAATGCTTATATTCGCTATTCATTAGACGAAGATCCAAGTACTTACACAGTACTGGCAGAATTGGTAAGTAAAACTGGCACAGTATTAGAGTCTTATAAAATTGATCCTGGATCTAGTGCAACCTTTACTTATCCAAGCACTCTAGATACTGATAACTCACCAATTACTATTACCTATGACACTTCCTTGGCAACAGCTTCAGGAATTCCTGGTGGATTAAGGTTTAGTACCAGCTCGGCTAATGTATATGGGACTACATTGGTGCCAACATATACACTAAATACCACCTATTATAAAACAACAGACGGTACCATTATTGCTACCTATTCTGTCATGACAATTGGTGGTCAAACAGTGACACCATCTGGCGTTCGTTCATTTGTTGGTTATGACCATTCCACGACCACAAATGCCACTTCAACCAGAGCTTTGACTCCAGGTACTACCTATATGCACGCTAAGGTTGAAGAACAGGGAACGAAAACCTTGATTACAGTCATTGATGATCAAGGGACAATCAAAAGAAGTTTATATTATCGTGATCCAACCTATACAGGTACAGTTGATTGGAATGGTACAGATACGACTGGATTTATCAAGATATTTGAAACAAGTGAGATAAAAGCTTCGACTTCAACATCAGGGACTAATTATAATACTTATTCGACTATTGAACCAAGTTATACAACGACCACTTACAATGGGCAACGTATTATGGTCTTCTACACTAGTCCAGCTCAAAATTGGCGTTTAATCGGGTACTGGACAGGGGGAGCAGCTCAAGGTGGGACTCAATATGGCAGGTTTTACTTTGGAAGACAGTCGTTGGATAGAGCTGGTAACTGGGGGCTTTGGACGCCTGGCTCTAGTTCGACTGGTGTGGGAGATTATGGAACTCAATATGGTTTAGGAAATCCTTTGTCTACCTCTGTGAATGAGACAACTCATTGGTATACAGTAGATCAATCAGAGTCTCAGTCGCTTTCAAACTCTAACTCATTGTCCTTGTCTGAATCTGAATCAACTTCTAACTCAGAATCAACATCAAATTCAGAATCTATCTCAAACTCTGAGTCACTATCTAATTCTGAATCAACATCAAATTCAGAATCAATTTCAAATTCTATTTCAGAATCAGTAAGAGAATCCGTCTCCGAGTCTATTTCAGAATCAGTAAGAGAATCTGTCTCTGAGTCTATTTCCGAATCAGTAAAAGAGTCCGTTTCTGAGTCCGTCTCCGAATCAGTAAAAGAGTCCGTTTCCGAGTCCGTCTCCGAATCAGTAAAAGAGTCCGTTTCTGAATCTATCTCAGAATCAGTTTCTGAGTCAGTATCAGAATCCATTTCTGAATCAATCTCTGAGTCAGTATCTGAATCAATCTCAGAATCAGTGTCTGAGTCAGTATCAGAATCCATTTCGGAATCAATCTCAGAATCAGTATCTGAATCCATCTCAGAATCAGTAAGTGAATCAGTTTCAGAATCCATTTCAGAATCCATTTCAGAGTCAGTATCAGAATCAATTTCTGAATCAATCTCAGAATCAGTATCTGAGTCAATCTCAGAATCAGTTTCAGAATCAGTCTCTGAGTCTGTATCTGAATCCATTTCAGAGTCAGTAAGCGAGTCAGTATCTGAGTCAGTATCAGAGTCGATTTCAGAATCTGTATCAGAATCCATCTCAGAATCAGTAAGCGAGTCAGTCTCTGAGTCCGTATCAGAATCCATTTCAGAATCGGTATCTGAATCAATTTCTGAGTCAGTATCAGAATCGATTTCCGAATCTGTATCAGAATCCATTTCAGAATCGGTAAGCGAGTCAGTATCAGAATCAATCTCAGAATCAGTAAGCGAATCCATTTCTGAATCGGTATCTGAGTCAATCTCTGAGTCAGTATCAGAATCCATTTCAGAATCAGTATCAGAGTCGATTTCCGAATCTGTATCAGAATCAATTTCAGAATCAGTAAGCGAGTCAGTCTCTGAGTCAGTATCAGAATCCATTTCCGAATCAGTATCAGAGTCGATTTCCGAATCTGTATCAGAATCAATCTCAGAATCGGTAAGCGAGTCAGTTTCAGAATCAATCTCAGAATCAGTAAGCGAATCCATTTCAGAATCTGTATCTGAATCTGTTTCAGAATCCATCTCAGAATCCGTTTCAGAATCCATCTCAGAATCAGTCAGCGAGTCAGTCTCTGAGTCAATTTCCGAATCCGTATCAGAGTC
>NZ_JBPPVC010000021.1:0-23198 GCF_053545015.1 Streptococcus sp. 32226D021BW
CAGCCATGAAGAGCTTGTAGTTCCCCTTCATATTCTCACAATAAAAAATGGAGAAGTTGTCAAACACAGCTTGCCAGCAGGCGTTTTAGAACCGTTGGTTACTGCCAAAGGTAAGGGAGTTACCCATGAATTGCCGGTCGGAATTCTCCCACCTCTTGAAACGGCAAATGGAGGAGGTGTTCGTCATGAATTGCCAGCAGGCGTTTTAGAACCGTTGGTTACTGCCAAAGGCAAGGGAGTTAGCTATGAATTGCCTGTCGGAATTCTCCCGCCTCTTGAAACGGCAAATGGAGGAGGTGTTCGTCATGAATTGCCAGAAGGTGTTTTAGAACCGTTGGTTACTGCCAAAGGCAAGGGGGTTACCCATGAATTGCCTGTCGGAATTCTTCCACCTCTTGAAACGGCAAATGGAGGAGGTGTTCGTCACGAATTGCCAGTAGGCGTTTTAGAACCGTTGGTTACTGCCAAAGGTAATGGAGTTACCCATGAATTGCCTGTCGGAATTCTTCCAGCTCTTGAAACGGCAAATGGAGGTGGTGTTGGTCATGAATTGCCAGCAGGCGTTTTAGAACCGTTGGTTACTGCCAAAGGCACAGGGATTACTCATTTTATTCCAAGCGGTAGCCTGCCTCTAACAGTAACAAGAAGTGAGGTTTATACTCCGGCAATGCCAGCTGTCTCATTGTCACAGCAACAGCAGAAACATACGGAGACCAAGCCAGCTGTGTTACCATTGGTAGCTGTATCTAAGGAGCAGGCAGGCCAGTTAAGTGCCACCTTGACAAGTAGCAATTCAGCCACGTCAACTTCCAATCGTTTACCTGAAACAGGGGAGAGAAACAATCTAAGTCTTTTAGGATTCTTACTTGCCTCCCTAGGTTTTAGTTTCTGGATTGGTCGCAAAAAAGCTGAATAAAGCAGAATGGATTTTGCTTAAGAATTAGTATCAGAAACGAACAAACATCTGGAATTACAAGAGCCGATGATTTGTTCGTTTTCTTTTTCTTTTTTAAGGGGGGCTAGCCTTGCTCAAAAACAATTGACTTGTCCAATCAATAAGTATGCAAAATAGAGTATATATGGTATAATGATATAAATAAAACGTGTAAAAGAAGAGAAGGGGGAGCACTTCTCTTAAAATTGGTCCTTGTAAGAAGGAGTAATGTCATGGGCATGGATATTGTACAAATGGGATATCTGATCAATATCGTGGAGTGCAGATGTAATTTATCCCTTGCAGCTAAGAAAATTCATATTAGCCAGTCTGTCTTAAGTCAATTTATCACGCATTTTGAAGCGAGTGAAGGCATTCAATTATTTAATCGGAAAAATGGGCGCTTGGATGGTATGACAGAAGCGGGTCGTATGGTCTATCGTTTTGCGACAGAAATTGTTGCCAAATATGAAGAAATGCAGGATGTTATTCAAAAAGAAGCTGCTAAACAGCAAGGAACTATCCGACTTGGTCTTCCGTCCATCATTTTGAGAGCTTATTTTTCTCATCTTTTGCCCAAATTTTATGTCAATTACCCCACTATCAATATCGAAATTTTAGAGGGGAGTGGTTTGGAAATATGGAAAAAATTTGTGGACAATGAGCTAAATATAGCTCTCCTAGTCGAGCCGACCAAGCTGGATAGCAAAAAATATGAACAGCACCTAATCCACAAAGATGAGTACGTTGCTTTTATGGATAAAGACCATCCTCTAGCCAATAGGGAATATTTGGAATGGAGCGACTTGCAGGACTATCCCATGACGACCTTTAATCAAAACTTTACCAGTTATAGCAATATTATGCAGAAGTTGAAGGATGAGGATATAGATATTCAACGTCTACATCATTCCTCTTCTTGGGACTATATGGTCGCTGCAACAGCAGGAAATGATATCGTTAGTGTGTTGCCGAGTAGTATCGAAGCATTGATTGATGAAAGTCAGTTTAGGGTCGTTCACTTTCGTGATGCCCTACCCTTTAATATCTGGCTGTGTCGACCGCATCGTAAACGAGTGGGGGAGGCAGAGAATTTCATCTATGAGGAAATGCTGAAGTTTCATGTCCCAACTAGTGAAGAGCAAACGGGTGGTTGCAATTGCATGAGCAGTCTGAATGTACCAGTCGGATAAAGGAGAAACCATGTTGCAAGCATTTGAATTTGGAGAAATGAGGATTACCTGGCTACGGGGATCTGACAAATACACAGATGCAGGTACCTTATTTGGACCTGTCCCCAAGGCTGTTTGGTCCAGATATTATCCAACAACAGCTGGCGGTTTGGTAGCTGATTTGACAGATCCTATACTCATTGAATATAAGGGGAAGAAATTTCTGATTGATAGCAGTTTGGGGACTGAAAAATTAGATGCCAAACAAGTTAGAAATTTAGGGGTTGTTTCTGAGAACAGAATGTTAGAAAGTTTGGCTGAATTGGGCTATAGCAGACATGATATTGACGGAGTGCTGATGACCCACATGCACAATGACCATGCGGGTGGCTTGACCTGTCTTGAAGAAGGCGGGCTTGTTTCGACCTTTCCCAATGCCAACATTTACATCAATGAAATAGAATGGGATGAAGTCCGTTATCCAAATCCCCGTACCCGTGCAACCTATCTCAAGGAGAATTGGGAAGCTATTCAATCTCAAGTTAAAACCTTTGGTTCCTCCATTGAAATCATCCCAGGTATTGAGATGCACAGGACAGGTGGACACAGCAAGGGGCATTCTATCATTCTATTAAAGCAAGACCAGCAGACCATTATTCACATGGCAGATTTACTTCTAACGCATGCCCATCGTAATCCCTTATGGGTTGCGGCTGTGGATGACTATCCGATGGATAGTATTGCTGCGAAGACAAGGTGGATAAAGGAAGCCTATGAAAACGCCTATATTTTCCTTTTTTATCATGATTCGTTTTATTCCCTGCTACAATTTACACCAGATGGGAAAGAAGTAATGGCATATATGGAAAGATCTCGTCCTCCCCTTGTCCCATTTACAAGTCAGCAAGACAGGAGGCTGATGATCCCACCTACTGCTAAAAAACTTGGTTAGCCAGCACCTAGTGACCTACTGGGTGCTTTTTTATGGTAAAATGGAGATAGAAGTAGAGGATGATATGACAATTATTGGACAGATTGAGAAGTTAAGAAAAGAACATTTAGGGTCCCTGACAGTTCTATGCGGTGAGGATATTGGTCAGTATCAGATAGCCAAGGACTTACTTTTAAGGCAGGTGGATTTTGATCCCGCAGATTTGGGTTTTGCCTATTTTGATATGTCTGAGGCTGATTACAGTCAGGTCGATTTGGATTTGGTATCTTTGCCATTTTTTTCAGATGAAAAAGTAGTCATATTAGACTATTTTGCCGATTTGACGACGGATAAAAAGCGGCATTTGACAGATGACGAACTCAAGCAGTTTGAGGCTTATTTAGAAAATCCTGTCGAAACAACCTGTTTGATTGTCCTAGCTCCAGGAAAGCTAGACAGCAAGCGTCGTCTGGTCAAACTCCTCAAACGAGATGGACTGGTACTGGAAGCCAATCCCTTGAAGGAAACGGACTTGCGACAGTATTTCCAGAAAGAACTGGGTCGTCTAGGTCTGAATATGGATGGAGATGTCTTTCAGTATTTGTTGGTAAAATCTAATTTTGAGTTTGCGGAAGTCAGTAAAAACCTAGCCTTCTTGCAGTCTTATAAAGGACAAAATTTGATTACTATGGCAGATATTGATGCTGCCATTCCTAAGACCTTACAGGATAATATTTTTGACCTGACCCAATTGGTTCTTCAATCCAAAATCGATGAAGCCCGTCAACTTGTTCGTGATTTGCGTTTACAGGGGGAGGATGAAATCAAGTTGATTGCAGTCATGCTGAACCAATTCCGTACTTATTTACAGGTTCAACTTCTTCGAGAACAAGGTAAGAGTGAGCCACAAATGGTAGCGGAACTGTCAGAAATCATGGGGCGAAAGGTCAATCCCTATCAAATCAAATTTGCCCTACGTGATTCACGTTACCTATCCATTGGATTTCTGAAAAAGGTGGTCAAATTGTTGATCGAAACAGATTACCAAATTAAAACAGGTGTGTTTGAAAAAAACTATCTCTTTGACCTAGCTTTGCTAAAAATTTCAAGCCTATAGTCAGACAAATAAGTTGAAAAGGCTCTCAAATTGGAGTAAAATAAGAATATCAATTAGTATAGGAGAACAAGAAAATGGCAATTATTTTACCAGACCTTCCATACGCATACGATGCCTTGGAACCACATATTGATGCAGAAACAATGACCCTGCACCATGACAAGCACCATGCAACTTACGTTGCAAATGCCAATGCTGCCCTTGAAAAACACCCAGAAATCGGTGAAGACTTGGTAGCACTTTTGTCAGATGTGGAACAAATTCCAGCTGATATCCGTCAAGCTCTTATCAACAACGGTGGTGGTCACCTGAACCACGCACTTTTCTGGGAATTGCTTTCACCAGAAAAAACAGAAATTTCAGCAGAATTGGCAGCCGATATTGATGCGACTTTCGGTTCATTTGATGCCTTCCAAGAAGCCTTCACTACAGCAGCAACAACTCGCTTCGGTTCAGGCTGGGCTTTCTTAGTAGTCAACAAAGAAGGCAAGTTGGAAGTTATCTCAACTGCTAACCAAGACACACCAATCATGCAAGGTTTGAAACCAATCTTGGCATTAGATGTTTGGGAGCATGCTTACTACCTCAATTACCGTAACGTTCGTCCAAACTACATCAAAGCCTTCTTTGAAGTAATCAACTGGAACAAAGTTGACGAGCTTTATAATGCAGCTAAATAAGATTGTAAAACAGGCGAAGTTTCGCTTGTTTTTTTCAATATTTTGAGTATTTTTCTTTACAAGGGAAGAGGATTTTAGTATAATTTGTTTTGTGTGTAATGGACGCACAAAAATACAGTTTATCCGCTGGGTTTAAAAGCACCTATGATTGACAAAGATAGGAGAATAAAATGAATCCATTGATCCAAAGTTTGACAGAAGGTCAACTTCGTACTGATATCCCTTCATTCCGTCCTGGTGACACTGTACGTGTTCACGCTAAGGTTGTCGAAGGTAACCGCGAACGTATCCAGATTTTCGAGGGTGTTGTTATCTCTCGTAAAGGCCAAGGCATCTCAGAAATGTACACTGTACGTAAAATCTCTGGTGGTGTAGGTGTTGAACGTACATTCCCAATCCACACTCCACGTGTTGATAAGATTGAAGTAGTACGTTACGGTAAAGTACGTCGTGCTAAATTGTACTACCTACGTGCATTGCAAGGTAAAGCAGCGCGTATCAAAGAAATCCGTCGTTAAGATGGGAGGAAGCAGCGAAAGTTGCTTCTTTTTTTGTTTCTAATAGATGGTATCCTATGTTTATAAGAGCTACTCAAGATGGTGGAATTATCTAGCTATTAACATAAAAAATATGTTATACTATGTCTATAGATACTAAGGAGATCCAAAATGAGTAATCAGTTTATTCCGTCTGTTTTGTCTGATTTACGCCAGGATATTGTGCAAGTACCTGACATTATTAAGGAATGCAGCGGTATTCGGATTTATGGTCGTCGTATCCGCTCGGTTTTATTTACAACTGATGTGGCGATTATTGCCAATCATAATGCAGATGCCGTTTTAGCAGTTTATCCATTTACTCCTAGTCCAGCCATCCTCAAAAGTATTATGATGGTTGCTTCTGTCCCGGTTTTAGCTGGTGTTGGTGGTGGACTAACGACAGGAATGCGGTCGGCCAATATGAGTTTGCTTTCTGAGTCCGAAGGAGCTTATGCTGTTGTGGTCAATGGTCCTACTAACGTGAAAACGATTGAGCAAATTAACAAGATGGCTGATATTCCCATTATCTACACAGTCGTTTCAGAGAAGGCAGACTTGTTATCACGAATAGAGGCTGGTGTAGATATTTTAAATGTTTCTTGTGGACTAGAAACTCCTGAGGTAGTGAAAAAAATACGTGAAGTTCTTCCAGATTTTCCTATCATTGCGACAGGCGGTCCAACTGAAGAATCCATACGTCGTGTTATCGAAGCAGGAGCCAATGCCATTTCCTATACCGCTCCAAGCAATGCCGAACTCTTTAAAAAGAAAATGGAAAAATATCGAATATCAAGTAAGGACTAGCCCGACCTTGCAATCTTCTATTTTATGAGTTAAAATAGAAGAATAGCTTCCCTTAGTTAAATGGATATAACAAATTCCTCCTAAGAATTAGTTGCAGGTTCGATTCCTGCAGGGGAGATAAAAATACAACAAAAACCCTTGAAATATCAATGTTTTCAAGGGTTTTGTTTTGTCTGAAATGTGACCGAGGGGCACGAAAGGGGCAAGCTAAAAGAGTTCCGCTGTACTCTTGTTGATGTAGTCTATCATGTCGCGAGTAGTGTGTGAGTATATTTTGAGGGTGGTTTGCGGGTCTGAATGCCTTACGCGATCCATAACAGCTTTGATTGGGACCGTTTTCTCACTTAGATATGAGATATGGTAGTGCCTGAAGATGTGAGTGGTGAAATTTGGGTTGTATTTCTTCAGCCGTCTAGTCATTGTATTTGCAGAGGAAGTAGGAAGGTTATTTAAGTCTATGCACACTCAAAACATTGGTCTGTTCCTTTAAAAAATGCTAAAATAGAGGAAAGGAAACGCATCGGACTTCTTGTTCAAGCTGGCACAAAGAATTATGTTCGTGCTGATTCAAATAATACGCTTTTGCCAAAGGATTTTATTACAGCCGAAAAACATGCTTATTTAACCTACGAAAGGATAAAAAACAGCAATCAAGATTTGGAAAAGCGTAAAATCTATTCGAATATTGGGAAGTTCAAAGAAATGAATGGCTTTTCGAAAGATGATGTTGATAAAGCGTTCGAACGTGTGTTTAATAATGTTCATGAGTTGAATTATGGGAAGGAGTTATTAGCACCAGACATCGACATGGCTCAATCATGGGAGAGATTGATTTCTGGAAAAAATATTCAATCACATGATTTAATTTTGCAGAAGCATGAACGCTTAGGACATGATTATATGTATGTGATTGGAAAGTTGGATTATGATACAGCTCACAAAAAAGTTGATGAGTTATTTAATTCCTCCGAAGCTGTCGATGAATTTAAAAAGAAAGGGTAAAGGTATGTATTTAAGATTTGTTTTGATAGCTATTGGTGACGATGGTTTTTATCACTATGAGATTTACCCTGAAAACAAGGAGGAGCATAAGCAAACGATTGTTTTTAACCCTGAAACGAAAGTGATTCGTGTAAATACATTTGACGATGCCAATATGAAGTATTTAGGGAAGTTTTTACAAAATTTTAAAAACCAAGACGGGAACTACCACAAAGAGTTGGCATTTGGGTGGGGATAAGCATTCGAGATATCGAGTGCTTTTTTGTTGCAGAAAATAGAAAGGGGTCGTTATGAGTAACAAACGTATCAAGAAAAAACGCTTGCTTGAAATTAAGTTAGCTGAGTGTTTAGCTCGTGAGCATTTGCTTGTGTCGGCTATGACTGAGCAGAATGACAAGATTGTTGAGCAGACAAAAGAAATCACTGCACTATGTTCGATTATCGAATGCAATGCACAGGCTACTAATTCAAGGTTTGACAAGATTGAAAATCAAGTGACTAGTAGCAATGTCAAGAAACCGTTCTGGAAACGCTAAGGAGGTGGTCCGACATCTTGACAGCGGGAAAGACTGCAATAATTGGTGGATAGTGCTTTGCTGGCACATTGGGCTTTTGTGACTACTAAGCCAAAGAGAAAGCAAAGAATTAGTTATTAAGGAACCGAGAGGTACTTTTGCTAGAAAAAATTGCCGAACTGCAGGGAAGATAAAAACCACCTAAAAAAGCCCGATTTGACGGGCTTTTTGTGTTTAAAATTTTCTTATCTGCTGTCCATAAATCGTCTGTTTTCTGTTTACAAGATAAGCTAGGGCAAGTACTGGAATGGCGTAGGGGATGATGTTCCAACCAAATACCTCGTAGCCGATTAAAATCGGTGCCAGTAATGTGTTGGTTGCTGAGCTAAATACAGCACAATAGCCAAGGGCAGCAGCAAGTTCTACTGGCAGCCCCAGTAATCCAGCTAAAAGAGCACCAAAACTAGCTCCAATAGCAAAGAGTGGAGTGACTTCACCGCCTTGAAAACCTGCTGCCAAACACAAGCAGGTGAGCAGGAGTTTGAGTAGCCAGTCATATACAAATACGTGGTCCCCAACTAAACTGGCCTCAATCAAATTAGTACCCAGACCCGAATAGCGACCGTGATGGAAGAAGTATAGAAGGACTGTTAACCCAAGACCCATGATAGCTATTTTTAGGTAAGGATTTGGCAACCAGTAAGTCAAATACCTTTTTGCTTGTTCTATAAGGCAGGAAAAAAGATTGCCGATGAAACCAAAGCATAAGGCAATTAAGAACCACTTGAAACTATCTGTAAACTTGAATGAGTAAGCCGAAATGACATGAGTAAATTTTTCCAAGCCCAATAAATGTGAAGTAGTAGAGGCTGTAAAGGCAGCTATTAAACAATAGACCAAATTTCTCCAAGCATATTGACCAACTATCAAGACCTCGATAGCAAAGAAACTAGCAGCCAATGGTGTTTGAAATAGCCCTGCAAAACCTGCGGCCATACCAATCTTTGTTATCATGTCTTTGGGCAAGTGTGTGAAACCATGTTTTTGTAACCAATGCGAAAGACTAGCTCCAAGCTGAACGGCTACACCTTCACGACCAACAGAAGCTCCAAAAAGATGACTGAGCCAGGTCGTGCAGATGATGAGCGGTACTAAGACTGGAGAAATGTGACTGTCTTCACCTAGTCCCGCTTTAAAAACCAACCCCATCCCTGCTTGAACTTCTTTGCCCCATTTTTGATAGACAAATACAACTACTAATCCAGCCAATGCAAGAAAAGGAACAAGGTAATCGAGATATTCTGAACGTACTTGTCCAATTTCTAATAAAAACTTCCCGAAGAATGTAGTGACCAATCCAGCTACCAGTCCCATTAGGACGGAAAAGAGCAGGAGTTGAAGTATTTGTTTACCTTTATTGGTCATCGCTAGCTAGTTTTGCAGCTTGATAGGCTCTTGACTGGGCCATGATGTCGCTAAAGGTCGCTTGAATAGCTGAGCGGTAATCTTCTTTCTGGACTAGCTTTCCAACGCGTTCAAGGACAGCAATTTCCCGACTGGTATCCAAAACAGGTTTGCCAGTTGCTCGCTTAAAGGCTGTGACTTGATCAACTAGCTCCATGCGTTGTTCAAGCAAGTCAACTAATTGACTGTCAATAGCGTTAATATTTTCGCGAATGTGATCTAGATTCATGTTCTTCTCCTTTTAAGAAAACCAGTAACAGATGTTACTGGTTGATTTGATTATTCATTTACTTTTGCTGCAAGATCAGTTGCGAACTGCTCGAGGTTAACGATATCCTCGTCTTCAGCAGCAAGGTCTACCTTGACATTTTCAGCACCCTTGACTGCACCACGTGAACCAAGCATGACATCAAAGTCATCTACTGCACTGCAGAAGTCATCATAGAAGGTATCACCAGAACCGCAAACACCGTACACCTTACCAGTCAAATCCAAGTCCGCTAGGTCAGCATAGAAATCAACGATTTCATCTGGAAGCTCACCATCACCACCATAAGAATAAGTGTAGCTGGCTACGACAATTAAGTCAGCATCCAAGATTTCTTCTGTTTCAATGGTCGTACATTCGTGCACCTGTACTTCCAAACCCAACTCTTCTAGCTTACTGGCGACGATATCAGCAATTTCTTCTGTGTTACCAGTCATACTAGCGTAAACAATTTTTGCTAGTGCCATAATTTCCTCCAAATTACATAGTAATCTTATTATACCATACTCCTATCATTTTCAAAAGGGGAAGTTTATGCTAAAATGATGAAAAGGAGTTGCTATGACTATTTACAGTACAATTATCGAAAAAATTCGCGAATATGACACTATTATCATTCATCGTCACCAACGACCAGATCCAGATGCCATTGGCAGTCAGGTTGGCTTGCAAAAGCTCTTGCAGAAGAATTTTCCTGAAAAAAACATCAAGGTAACTGGTTTTAATGAGCCGAATCTTGTTTGGATGGCAGAAATGGATCAGGTTTCCGACCAAGATTATCAAGGGGCCTTGGTTATTGTAACGGATACAGCCAATACAGCCCGTGTGGATGATGACCGCTACACTCAGGGTGATTTCCTGATCAAAATCGACCACCATCCAAATGAAGAGCCATACGGCGACTTGCTCTGGGTCAATACTGAGGCTAGCTCATGCAGTGAAATGATTGCAGAATTGGCCCTTCAAAGCCAGTTGGAATTGGACGGGGAAACTGCTCTTCTGCTATATGCTGGTATTGTTGGCGATACGGGACGTTTTCTTTATCCGGCGACTAGTTCACGCACTTTTGAAATTGTTGCTCGACTTCGTCAGGAAGATTTTGACTTCGCAAGAATGTCCCGCCAGATGGATACCATTGATTTCAAGATTGCCAAGTTGACAGGTTACGTTTACGACAACTTGGAAGTCGATGAGCACGGTGCAGCACGGGTCATTTTGACTCAGGATATCCTCAAAAAATACGGGGTGACCGATGCGGATACTTCCTTTATCGTTGGGGCTCCAGGGCGGATTGGCACTGTACAATCTTGGGGGATTTTTGTGGAACAAACTGACGGAAACTATAGAGTACGACTACGCAGCAAGTACATTCCGATAAACGAGATTGCCAAGCGCCACGATGGTGGTGGCCACCCACTAGCCAGCGGTGCTAACTCTTATTCCCTTTCCGAAAATGAGCAAATCTATCAAGAAATTCAAGAGGTCGTGAGGAATGCAAGCAAGTAGCCGTTCCCTTCGTCTAATGGGAACCATCATAGAAACTAAAATATGGTACCCAGATGCAGAACCAATTTTAGATCAGGTTGAAGAGTTGCTCTATCTATATAAGGACCGATTCTCTGCCAATGATTTGACATCTGAATTGATGGAGGTCAATCTCAACGCAGGTGTGCAGGCGGTTCCTGTTGCCGATGACCTGTATGAATTGATAAAATTGGGTAAGGAACACAGTCTGGCTCAGGGATCTTTTTTGAATATTACCATCGGTCCCCTTGTACAAAGCTGGCGGATTGGATTTAGTGATGCTAAGCTCCCTAGTCCCGAAGTCATCTCAGAAAAACTCCAGCTCATCAATCCAAGGGATATCGAACTCGATGACCAAGAGCAGACGGTCTATCTAAAAAAAGAAGGCATGGCCATTGATCTGGGCGCCCTAGCCAAAGGCTATGTAGCAGATAGGATTGTTGATTTTCTAAAAAGAATTGGAGTAGAGGCTGGACTGATTAACCTGGGAGGCAATGTCTTGACTTTTGGACAGGCTCCGCATAATCCAGATGGTTGCTGGCGAATTGGTATTCAGGATCCTCAGAAAACACGGGGTGAAAATGCCCTCGTCCTCAAGATAGGCGAAGAGTCGGTTGTCACCTCTGGTATTTACGAACGTAGCCTCACGGTAGATGGTCAGACCTACCACCACATTTTAAGTTCGCAAACGGGTTATCCTATCCAGAGTCAGCTGGCCAGTGTGACCATTGTGTCTAAAAACTCTGTCGATGGTGAAATTTGGACGACCAGACTGTTCGGTCAAGCTATTGATCAGATTATTAAAGTGGTTGAAGAGACGGATGGCATTGAGGTGGTCTTGATAGGTCTTGATGGGAAGATTTTTGTGACATCAGGACTTTCTAATAAAATACTGGCAGGCAAGGAGCGAATCTCAGATAGTTTGGGGAGCCCATCCAGAGGGGGATTTGGGGCAAGAGTGACCTCAGACCTGGCTTCTGGAGCTTCTGTCCTATAATCTGTTAAAAATGTTTGAAAAATAGGTAAAAAGACTTGCCAGAAGAAAAAAGTTTTGGTAAACTTAAGTGGTTATAATCTATGGCTCGGAAAGAGACCATGGCAGAAAGGAATTTTTAAAATGAAAAAAGATATCCATCCAGAATATCGCACTGTTGTCTTCATGGACACAACTACTGGCTACAAGTTCCTTAGTGGTTCAACTAAGAAAACTAGCGAAACTGTAGAATTTGAAGGTGAAACTTATCCATTGATCCGTGTGGAAATTTCATCAGACTCACACCCATTCTATACTGGACGTCAAAAGTTCACTCAAGCAGATGGACGTGTGGATCGTTTCAACAAAAAATACGGTCTCAAGTAAAAAAACAGTCCTTAACGGACTGTTTTTTCTTTGCCTCTTGAAACTAGAGAAGGCAAACGACAGTC
The DNA here is from genome assembly GCF_053545015.1 of Streptococcus sp. 32226D021BW. Taxonomy (NCBI): domain Bacteria; kingdom Bacillati; phylum Bacillota; class Bacilli; order Lactobacillales; family Streptococcaceae; genus Streptococcus; species Streptococcus sp. 32226D021BW. The sequence goes on from NZ_JBPPVC010000021.1 coordinate 12,376, forward strand.
CTTAACGGACTGTTTTTTCTTTGCCTCTTAAAACTAGAGAAGGCAAACGACAGTCCTTGATGGACCATTTTTTCTTTGCCTCTAGAAATAAAAGAGGGCTTTTTTGGTGCGTGATTGCCAAAATGATTGCCATTTGTCTGAATATACATTGTAGATAAATGTTCGAGTTTTTAGTGTGTTGACCAGTCGATTTTTTCTTCCTGCTAGAGCCTTTTCGTTTTTTTTGCTATAATGTTAAAAGCTATATTTAGTGCTGTATTCACAGTTTAGCACTTTACTTGTGAATACCAGTTCTTAGAAACGAAAGTATGAGGTAATCTATGAAATACAGAGGAACAATAGATAGTCGAATTGACTACTCTCTTATTTTACCAGTCTTTTTTTTATTGGTTGTAGGCATCTTAGCTCTTTTTATTGCAGTGAGCCAGGACTATCCAGATAGTGTTTTGCAAATGGTGGGGCAACAAATTGCCTGGATAGGTATTGGAATCGTAGCAGCATTCCTGGTTATGTTCTTTTCAACCAAGTTTCTTTGGCAAATCACACCCTTCCTATATGTGCTAGGACTAGGGCTGATGGTCCTGCCCTTATTCTTCTACAGTCCAGACCTGGTGGCTTCGACTGGTGCGAAAAACTGGGTAACTATTGGCGGTATGACCCTCTTTCAGCCGTCGGAATTTATGAAAATATCCTATATTGTCATGATTGCAAGGGTTATTGTCACCTTCCATAAGCACCATACTGAACGAGGTCTTCGAGAAGATTTTATGCTGATTGGTTATATGACTCTCTTTACTCTTCCTGTTTTGGTGCTACTGGCCTTGCAGAGTGACTTGGGAACTTCTTTGGTATTCGTGGCCATCTTCAGCGGGATGCTTCTCCTGTCGGGGGTGTCATGGAAAATTCTCCTACCGACAGCTGTGACCATCTTGGTACTGGTTGCAGGCTTTATGCTGATTTTTGTATCGCCAGGTGGGACAACCTTCCTGCATAATATGGGTATGGACACCTATAAAATCAACCGTATTTCAGCTTGGTTAGACCCCTTTAAACACGCACAATCAACGACCTATCAGCAGGCTCAAAGTTTGATTGCTATCGGTAGCGGTGGTCTGAAAGGTCTAGGGTTCAATAAAACAAATCTGCTCATTCCGGTTCGTGAAAGTGATATGATTTTTACAGTTATCGGTGAGGATTTTGGTTTTATCGGTGGGACAGTCTTGATCGGCCTCTACCTCCTGCTGATTTATCGGATGTTACGGATTACATTAAAATCCAATAATCGTTATTATACCTACATCTCTACAGGTTATATTATGATGCTCCTCTTCCATGTATTTGAAAATATCGGGGCAGCTACTGGTTTACTACCTCTGACAGGTATCCCACTTCCATTCATCTCTCAAGGTGGCTCTTCTATAGTGTCCAATCTGATTGGGATTGGCTTGGTACTATCTATGAGTTACCAGTCGCATCTAGCGGATGAAAAAGAAGAAGTGAGATCACGGAAATACAGGAAAATTACGTTAGAACGTTAGAAAGTTGGTTACTATGGTAAAAGTTGCAGTTATGTTGGCAAATGGCTTTGAAGAAATTGAAGCCTTGGCTCCTGTCGATATTTTTCGAAGAGCAGATTTTCAATGCGATATGATTGGTTTAACCAGTATTCGTGTGGAAGGTTCCCATGCTATCAAGGTTGAAGCAGATAGTTTGTTTGATGGGGATTTGAGCCAGTATGATTTGATTGTCCTACCGGGAGGGATGCCTGGTTCATTAAATCTCCGTGATGATGACCGTTTGATTGCAGAATTGCAAAAGGCGGTAGCAAATGGGAAACGGGTTGCGGCTATCTGTGCGGCTCCGATCGTTCTAGACAGGGCTGGTTTACTGGATGGTCGTCGCTATACATGTTTCCCAGGGAAAGAAGCAGATATTTCCACTGGTATTCATTTTGCAGAAAATGTAGTCGTAGACGGACCAATTATTACCAGTCGCGGTGCAGGTACTAGCTTGGACTTTGCCTATAAATTGGTTGACTTACTTGGTGGCGATGGTCAAGGTCTGGCAAGGGTCATGGTTCATAAATTTTAGAGGAATATAGTTTTGGAAAGTAGGGAGCTGAAGTAGAAATTCAGCTCCTTTTTGGTGGGAATTTTATGAAAAATATGGTATAATGTTGGGTACGATTGTAAAGTTTTTATACTCTTGTTTTTCCTATCCAGATACTTCAAATCTTGTCGGATGGTTTAACGTTTTTGAGAGTAGAGCTTAGAAATAAAGGAATAAGAATGACAGAAGAAATCAAAGATTTACAAGAAAAAGCACAAGAATATGATGCCAGTCAGATTCAGGTTTTGGAAGGTCTGGAAGCTGTTCGTATGCGTCCAGGTATGTATATCGGAACAACCTCTAAAGAAGGCCTTCACCATCTTGTTTGGGAAATTGTCGATAACTCGATTGACGAGGCCTTGGCCGGTTTTGCCAGCAAGATTGAAGTTTATATCGAACCAGATAATTCCATCACGGTTGTGGACAATGGTCGTGGTATCCCCGTCGATATTCAGGAAAAAACAGGTCGACCAGCCGTAGAAACAGTTTTCACAGTTCTCCATGCCGGTGGTAAATTTGGCGGAGGCGGATACAAGGTTTCAGGTGGTCTGCATGGCGTAGGTTCATCCGTAGTAAATGCCCTTTCGACTCAATTGGATGTCCATGTCTATAAAAATGGTCAGGTTTATTTCCAAGAATACCGTCGTGGTGAGGTGGTTGCTGATTTGAAGGTGGTGGGTGAAACAGACCGCACTGGTACGACTGTACATTTTACACCAGACCCAGAAATCTTTACTGAAACGACGGAGTTCGAGTTTGCTAAATTAAATAAACGCATCCAAGAACTAGCTTTTCTAAACCGCGGTTTAAATCTTTCTATTACGGACAAGCGTGAGGGAATGGAACAAACCAAGGAGTATCACTACGAAGGTGGGATTGCTTCCTACGTGGAATACCTCAATGAGAACAAGGATGTCATTTTTGAAACCCCTATCTATACTGAGGGTCAGATGGATGACATTACCGTTGAAGTTGCTATGCAATATACAACTAGTTATCATGAAAATGTGGTCAGCTTTGCCAACAATATCCATACCCATGAAGGCGGTACCCACGAACAAGGTTTCCGTACAGCTCTGACGCGTGTCATCAACGACTATGCTAAGAAGAATAAAATTCTCAAGGAAAATGATGACAACTTAACTGGTGAGGATGTGCGTGAAGGTTTGACGGCTGTTGTTTCTGTTAAGCACCCTGGTCCTCAGTTTGAAGGACAAACTAAGACCAAGCTTGGAAATAGTGAAGTTGTTAAAATCACTAACCGTTTGTTCTCAGATGCCTTTTCAGAATTCCTTTTGGAGCATCCTCAGATTGCTCGTCGGATTGTGGACAAGGGTATTGTAGCGGCCAAGGCGCGGATTGCTGCCAAACGTGCTCGTGAGGTGACCCGTAAGAAATCAGGTCTTGAAATTTCTAACCTGCCAGGCAAGTTGGCAGACTGTTCATCAAATGATGCGACTAAGACAGAGCTCTTCATCGTGGAGGGAGATTCTGCGGGTGGTTCAGCAAAATCTGGTCGTGACCGTGAGTTCCAGGCTATTTTGCCAATTCGCGGTAAGATTTTGAACGTAGAAAAGGCCAGCATGGATAAGATTTTGGCCAATGAGGAAATTCGTAGCCTCTTTACAGCTATGGGAACTGGCTTTGGAGCGGATTTTGATGTAGAGAAGGCTCGTTATCAGAAATTGGTCATCATGACCGATGCCGATGTCGATGGAGCCCATATTCGTACCTTACTCTTAACCCTCTTCTACCGTTATATGCGTCCGATTGTAGAAGCTGGATATGTGTACATTGCCCAGCCACCAATTTATGGGGTAAAGGTTGGAAGTGAAATCAAAGAATACATTCAGCCAGGTGTTAATCAGGAACAAGAATTGCAAGAAGCCTTAGAAAGACATAGTACTGGACGTTCTAAACCAACCATCCAACGTTATAAGGGGTTGGGAGAAATGGATGACCATCAGTTGTGGGAAACAACCATGAATCCAGAGAATCGTCTGATGGCGCGTGTTTCAGTTGATGATGCTGCAGAAGCAGATAAGATTTTTGATATGTTGATGGGGGATAAGGTAGAGCCTCGCCGTGAGTTTATCGAAGAAAATGCGGTATATTCAACATTAGATGTCTAAAAACTGAGAAAACAAGTGCATAAGCTAGAGATTTATGGTATAATAAAGCGATATTTTCTAGTAATTACTATGAACTAAGGAGATTTACATGCCTACAGGAACAATCATCTTAATCGTTTCGATTGTTATTATTTTAATCGTTGCCTATGTAGCCTGCCTGATTGTTCGCAAACGTAATGACAACCTCTTGGTTGCATTAGAAGAGCGCAAGGAAGAGCTATTTAACCTCCCTGTAAATGAAGAAGTTGAAGCGGTAAAGGCCCTTCACTTGATTGGTCAAAGCCAGGTTTCCTTCCGTGAGTGGAATCAAAAATGGGTTGATCTATCCCTCAATTCATTTGCAGATATTGAAAATCATATTTTTGAAGCAGAAGCTTTTAATAATTCTTTCCGTTTTGTCAGTGCTAAGAATGCTATTGATAGCATTGAAAGTCAGATTGACCTAATTGAAGAAGATATTTCTTCTATCCGTCATGGTTTGATGGATTTGAAGGAACAGGAGGAGAAGAACTCAGGTCGTGTCAAACATGCCTTGGATTTGTTCGAAAATCTGCAAGCCTCTGTTCGTGATAATTCTGAAAGTTATGGAGAAACCTTGCCAGAACTGGAAAAACAACTGAAAAATATTGAAGTTGAATTTTCTGAGTTTGTTATGCTCAACTCATCTGGTGATCCGATTGAAGCATCTGAAATTCTTGATAAGACAGAGGAGCACATGATTGCTCTCAATCAGATTATGGATCGTATTCCGCAGTTGATTGAACGTGTTAGTAAGGATTTTCCAGAGCAGCTGGAAGACTTGGAATCAGGCTACCGTAAACTTGTAGAGCAAAACTACTTGTTTACAGAAGGAAATATCGAATCCCAATTCCAAAATATTCGAGTTTCTATTCGTGAAAATACTGCCTTGATTGTATCTTTTGATTTGGATGCGGCAGAAGCTGAAAATGAGGGCATTCAAGCTAAGATTGACCACTTATATAAGCTCTTTAATCGGGAAATTGAGGCTAACAAGTCTGCTAATAAGATTAGTAAGAACCTACCAAAATTTTTGGAACATGTGGTACAAAATACCCAACTTTTGGATGAAGAAAGTCAGCGTTTAAATGCCAACTATCTATTGGCAGACAGCAAGCTTTCACGTATTAACCAACTGAAAAAACGTTTGGAAACTATTGAGATTGTCGTCGCTGAGAGTGTTGAAGGTATTGAAACGCCACAGGTGGCATATTCTATTCTGGAAGAGCGATTGGATCATTCGCTTTCAAGTTTGAAAGAAATTGAAGAAGAACAACTAGTACTGGCTGAATACCTTAAATCACAAGAATTATCAGAAAGTACAGCTCGTAAGAAAGCTACTCTCTATATCAATAAGCTTCATACCCTAAAACGCTACATGGAGAAACGCAATCTCCCTGGTATCCCGGCTGAGTTTCTGACAAACTTCTTCAGAACCAGTGACCATGTGGAAGGTCTGATTGCAGAATTGGATTATAAACGAATTAACATCGAAGTTGTTAATCGTTTGTTAGAAAATGCGACTTACGATATGAATCAGTTGGAAGAATTAGCTTACCTTATCGTTCAGAATGCGACCTTGACAGAACAACTCTTGCAGTATTCTAACCGCTATCGTTCAACCAATGAAGGAATTCAAGCAGCTTTCAATCGTTCACTAGATATTTTTGAAAGAGACTTTGACTACCAAGCAGCCTTTGAAGAGATTTCATTTGCCTTGGAAACAGTAGAACCTGGTGTAACAGAACGCTTTGTTCGTTCTTATGAAAAAACACGCGAAGCAATTCGTTACTAAATAAAGAGCCATTTTTGGCTTTTTATTTTTATACAAGAAAGGATATGAAAATGACAAAAGGTTTATTGGTTATGGATGTGGATTCTACACTGATTATGGAAGAAGGTATTGACCTTCTTGGTGAGGAAGCAGGTGTAGGCGAGCAGGTTGCAGACATTACAGAACGTGCTATGCGTGGGGAATTGGATTTTGAAGAAGCATTACGCGGGCGTGTTGCCTTGTTAAAGGGACTGCCTGTTTCTGTTTTTGATCGGATTATGGAAAAAATTCATTTTACACCAGGAGCGGTGGAATTGGTTACGGAATTAAAAAATCGTGGTTTCAAGGTTGCGGTCGTATCAGGTGGATTTCATGAAACAGTGGATCGTCTTGCTAGTCAGTTAGAATTAGATTATGTTCGTGCTAATCGTTTAGAAGTAGTTGATGGATTTTTGACAGGTCAAGTTTTGGGTGATATTGTGACCAAGGATACCAAGAAGGCTTGTTTGGAAGCCTGGGCGGCTGAAAATGGCCTAGCTCTATCTCAGACTATTGCTATGGGGGATGGGGCAAATGACCTACCTATGATTCAAGAAGCAGGAATTGGCGTGGCATTCTGTGCTAAACCAATTGTTCAAGAACAGGCACCTTATCAAATCAATGAAAAAAATCTCTATAAACTAATAGAGATTTTGGATGGTAAATATTGAGGAAGTCAGCTGGTTGCTGGCTTTTTCTATTTGCTTAGATTAAGAGTTGTTTTAAGTCAAGAAGGGTTTCGGCTATCATTGTTGCGCCAGCCTCTTCCAATTCTTGTCGATTTCCGTAGCCATAAAGGACTCCGATAGAAGCTAGCTGGTTGGCCTGAGCACCTTGGATATCGTGTTCACGATCCCCGACCATAATGCTTGTTTGCGGATTGTAGTTCAGCTGGGCTAAGGCATAGGAGATGACATCAGTCTTACTAATACGGCTGCTATCTAAACTAGCTCCAGAAATGACATCAAAATAATGAGCAATGCCAAAATATTCTAGAATTTGCTTGGCAAAGACTTCGGGTTTAGAGGTGGCGATAGCCAAGGTTTTACCTGCTTCCGTCAGAGCTTCTAAAAGAGGAATAACACCGTCGTAGAGTTGGTTTTCAAACATGCCCTTTTCTTTAAAATAAACCCGAAAGGCATCAACAGCTGCCTGGGTATTTGCTGGATTTAGTTGATAAAAACGGGCAAAGGATTCGTAGAGCGGAGGACCAATGAAGCATTTTAAGTTTTCTGGGTTCGGCTCCTCAATCCCCATTTGGTTCAGGGCGTAGGCGACGGAATTTAGGATACCTTGTCCAGAGTCTGTTAAGGTACCGTCAAGGTCAAATAAAATAGTCTGATACATAGAAGCCTCCTTTTGTCCAGTATATCATGTTTTAAGGAAATACTCGAATTTTTCTTGAAAGACCTGGAAAGGAGTGCTACAATTTATATAGAAAGGTGGGATATTGATGCGTATTCTAATTGCTCCAGATTCCTTCAAAGAATCTCTCTCAGCAATAGAGGTTGCTCAAGCCATAAAGCAGGGATTTTCAAAGGTTTATCCACAGGCAAATTATGATTTGCTTCCTTTGGGTGATGGAGGTGAAGGAACCCTCGACAGTCTGACACAAGCCTTGGGTTTAGAGAAATATCAGACAGAAGTGACAGGACCATTTGGGGATAGGATATGTGTTGACTATGCAATGCGAGATGGTCTTGCTGTTTTTGAAATGGCTGCGATAGTGGGACTTGCCAGCATTCCGCTAGAAAAAAGAAATCCTTTGCTAGTTTCTACTAGAGGAGTGGGTGAACTGCTGGTTGAACTGGTGCAGAAAGGTGCCAACCAGTTTTTCATCGGAATTGGTGGATCTGCCAGCCATGATGGTGGCATCGGAATGGCAGCAGGTCTTGGTGTAAAATTTTATGACAGAGAGGGTCAGGAACTGGAAGCCATCGGTGCCAATCTGGGTAAGATTGCGAACTTTTCCACAGAAGATATGGGCCTGGAACTGTCGGCTGTTCAGATTGATTTGGTAACTGATGTGGATAATCTTCTCTGTGGACATCAGGGTGCTACCTATATTTTTGCTGGTCAAAAGGGGCTGGAAGCCACGAATTTTGAGCAAGTGGATAGAGAAATGGAAAGATTTTATCAGCTTGTCAATCCAGCAATCTTGACACTGGCTGGTGCTGGTGCAGGGGGAGGTATGGCGGCAGGCTTGGTGCAGTTTGCAGGTGCCCGTATCCAAACAGGCATAAACTTTGTTCTGGATCAATTAGACTTTGACAAGCGAGTAGCTGAGGCTGATCTAGTTATTGTCGGCGAGGGACGAATGGATGCCCAGAGTTTGGCAGGTAAAACACCTATCGGAGTGGCACGACGGACTCCAAATGGCATTCCAATCATTGCAATTTGTGGTAGCCTCAAAGATGACCTTCCTGAGTTTCCTTTTGAAAATATCTGCGCCGCTTTTCCGATTATTGCAAGCGTTGAAAGTTTGGAGGACACGCTTCAAAAAGCAGAAAAAAACCTGGTCCGCACGGCAGAGCAGGTGGCAAGAATTCTTCAGTTGGGAGGAAAATTGGAAGAATTTGATTAAAGAAATAGCTTATCCAAATAGTTTTTTCCAGAAGGAAGGTTTGCTATCTTCCTTTTTTTCTTCCTTCTTGACAAGATTTGGAAAGATAACTTCTAAGTTAATTTTTTCTAAATCAACTGCATGATCTGTATGGAAGACCAGAGCGTACGGAGATTGCCCAATTTTCTCATCGATGATGGAAGAAGTAATTCCATGGGCTTGAGCGAGTTTCATCAGGGAAATTTGTTGCTTGTCTGCTAGGGAGGGGGAGAGTTTAAGTAAGAGAGGCATGTAGCTATTTGCTAGCTTTTGGCAGATGGTGTCGAATGCCGATATGACAAGCTCATTTGCTAGATCCTCGAAGGTGAGAAGAAGAACAACGCGCTCGCGATAAGTTCCCATGTATAAGCGCTGTTCATCAGGATTTAGACGGGTTTCACCAGAGGCTTTTTGTAAAATTGTAGTATGTAAATCAGTCATAATTTTAGTATAGCATATCCCAGTAAAAATGCAAAGGAAGGCGTTTACATTATTTCTTTCAGTAAAATAGCCTGTTTTTTCTTGAAAAATCTCTTATTTTAGGGTATGATAGCAATGTAACTATTTTAAACTCAAAGGAGAGTAATATAATGTCAATTATTACTGATGTTTACGCTCGCGAAGTCCTTGACTCACGCGGTAACCCTACACTTGAAGTTGAAGTTTATACTGAATCAGGTGCTTTCGGACGTGGTATGGTTCCTTCAGGAGCTTCTACTGGTGAGCACGAAGCAGTTGAGCTTCGCGATGGTGACAAATCTCGTTACCTTGGTCTTGGTACTCAAAAAGCTGTTGACAACGTAAATAACGTGATTGCTGACGCTATCATCGGTTATGACGTTCGTGATCAACAAGCTATCGACCGTGCTATGATCGCTCTTGACGGTACTCCTAATAAAGGTAAATTGGGTGCAAACGCAATCCTTGGTGTTTCTATCGCTGTTGCACGTGCAGCTGCTGACTACCTTGAAGTGCCACTTTACACTTACCTTGGCGGATTCAACACTAAAGTATTGCCAACTCCAATGATGAACATCATCAACGGTGGTTCTCACTCAGACGCTCCAATCGCTTTCCAAGAATTCATGATCTTGCCAGTTGGCGCTCCTTCATTCAAAGAAGGTCTTCGCTGGGGTGCTGAAGTATTCCACGCTTTGAAGAAAATCTTGAAAGCTCGTGGTTTGGTAACAGCTGTTGGTGACGAAGGTGGTTTCGCTCCTAAGTTCGAAGGAACTGAAGACGGTGTTGAAACAATCATCGAAGCTATCGAAGCTGCTGGTTACGAAGCTGGCGAAAACGGAATCATGATCGGTTTCGACTGTGCGTCATCTGAGTTCTATGACAAAGAGCGTAAAGTTTACGACTACACTAAATTCGAAGGTGAAGGCGCTGCTGTTCGTACATCTGCAGAGCAAATTGACTACCTTGAAGAATTGGTTAACAAATACCCAATCATCACTATCGAAGATGGTATGGATGAAAACGACTGGGATGGCTGGAAAGCTCTTACTGAGCGTCTTGGCAAACGCGTTCAATTGGTTGGTGACGACTTCTTTGTAACAAACACTGACTACCTTGCACGTGGTATCAAAGAAGGTGCTGCTAACTCAATCCTTATCAAAGTTAACCAAATCGGTACTCTTACTGAAACATTTGAAGCTATTGAAATGGCTAAAGAAGCTGGCTACACTGCCGTTGTATCACACCGTTCAGGTGAAACTGAAGATTCAACAATTGCTGACATCGCAGTTGCAACTAACGCTGGCCAAATCAAGACTGGTTCATTGTCACGTACAGACCGTATCGCTAAATACAACCAATTGCTTCGCATCGAAGATCAACTTGGTGAAGTTGCAGTCTACAAAGGCTTGAACTCATTCTACAACTTGAAAAAATAAATTAGTACAGTGTACTAATTTATCCCCGAGCTAGCATAGCGAGGGTTATAGTAAGAACAAGTCCGAAAATTTTCGGACTTGTTTTTCAATGTCTGGGAGACTGTTTTATCCCCGAGCTAGCATAGCGAGGGTCATAATAAGGACAAGTCTGGAAATTTCCAGACTTGTTTTTCGTAGTACAGTGTACTAATTTATCCCCGAGCTAGCATAGCGAGGGTTATAGTAAGAACAAGTCCGAAAATTTTCGGACT
>NZ_JBPPVC010000022.1:0-13204 GCF_053545015.1 Streptococcus sp. 32226D021BW
TTTTTTACGAAAATCTAATGAATATGCCATAAGTACATTATACCATAAATGTACTATTTTTGTTTCATTTTACTATACCTTGCTTAAGTGCTTGTCATTCTGTCACTTCAGAAGTGAATAAAGAAATGCAAAACGAGCTAACAGCAGCTTCCATCGAAACAGAAAAAGCTCTAAAAACAGACGAAAGTCTGGCTAAGATTGAGAACTTTCAGCAAATTGTCGAAATCACGACATCCAAAGGAGAATTCTCTCTTGAATCTCCTTTCTCTGGCAAAATCTATTTAATGGCAACAAAAGAAAATCTCGAGAAACTCTCAAAAGAAGAGTTTACTCTAAACGAACATAGTTTCTCAACTATCGATGCTGGTGGTAGCAATGATTTTAATATTCGCTATAAAAAACAAACTTACTTCACTGTTCAAAGCTTATCCGTACAAAATCTGGAACAATTCGAGTACAGCAAATCATCTTCCACTTCCGCTATTCTTGTCTTCTATCCAAACTAGCAAAAATTCCTCGATTCAGGCTACAACCGTTCACTGAATAAGCCTCGCTTTTATATTTTTGGCTCGGGTTAAAACAGTCACTTGCCTGACTATTTTAATCCAATCCCCTGGACTTTTAGATACAAAGAAAAACAGCTGCCGCTGGCTCTCATTTCCAACCTTTTAATAAAAATGACTGTCCCCCGGTCTTTTGAGTATAAAGAAAACTGCCTGCCGGCAGTTCCAATCTCCAACCTTCTAGGACGTCCCACGTACAACGAGATCGTCTACCGACGATTTCTATTTCCAACCTTTTAGTATAAAAAAAGTGCTAGTAGATTTCTCGATAAAAAGAAAACCAGCTACTAGTTCTCATTTCCAACCATCTAATAAAAATGACTGTCCCCCGGACTTTTGGGTATAAAGAAAACTGCCTGCCGGCAGTTCCAATCTCCAGCCTTCTAATAAAATTGGCAGTCCACTGGACTGCCAATTTTATTAGAACCCATCTACATTCGTGTAGATTTTTTGGACGTCTTCGTCGTCTTCGAGGGCATCGTAGAGTTTTTCAAATGTTGCGAGGTCATCGCCTTCAAGTGATACTTCTGATTGTGGGATCATTTCAAGTTCAGTGACGTTGAACTCTTGGATTCCTGATTCTTTAAGTGCCACGATTGCCTTGTGCAAATCAGTTGGAGCTGTATAGACAGTGATTGTTCCTTCTTCTACTTCTACGTCATCAACTTCCACATCTGCTTCAAGGAGCAATTCGAAGATGGCATCTGCATCATCACCAGCAAAGACAACCACACCTTTTTTATCAAACATGAATGATACGGAACCAGATGCACCCATGTTACCGCCATTTTTACCAAAGGCAGAGCGAACATTGGCTGCGGTACGGTTTACGTTTGATGTCAAGGTATCAACGATAATCATAGAACCATTTGGTCCAAAGCCTTCGTAACGACCTTCCACGAAGGTTTCGTCTGTATTTCCTTTTGCCTTGTCAATGGCCTTGTCAATGATGTGTTTTGGAACCTGCGCTTGCTTAGCACGGTCGATAACAAATTTCAGCGCTGAGTTTGTTTCTGGATCTGGGTCACCCTTTTTCGCTGCTACATAGATTTCAACACCAAATTTGGCGTAAACTTTTGAGTTAGCACCGTCTTTTGCGGTTTTCTTGGCTACAATATTGGCCCATTTACGTCCCATGGGGAACCTCCTACATTTTATAAAATCGCTTTATTATACCATAAATGGCAAGGATTGAGAAGATTTTTAAAAGCAAAAGACAAGCTCACATGAACTTGTCTTTTTATCTTACAACTCAACTGTCGCAACTTGGCTATCTTGACTGACTTGTCCAAGATTTTCAAAGCTGACAGATTTGATTTCTGCTGTGTTTGTGAAGGCAACAACGATGGTTGTTTCACGTCCTGCTGAGCGAATAGCTTCAAGATCTGCAACAAGGAGCAAATCCCCTGCTTCAACACGTTGACCATCTGTTACCTTAGTTGAGAATGGAGCACCGTTTAGTGCAACTGTGTCTAAACCAACGTGAACTAAAACTTCTACACCCTTGTCAGACAAAATACCGACAGCGTGCTTGGTTGGGAAGACACTGGTGACAATACCTGAAACTGGTGCGTAAACATTGCCGGAGCTAGGCTCAACTGCATAGCCGTCACCCATCATTTTTTGTGAGAAGACCGGATCTTTCACTTCTGTGATGGCAATGGCTTGACCTTCAGCAACAGCATAAACTGCCTCGGTCACACCCTTGAATTGTGCTTCCTCAACTACTGTTTCACTTGCAACAATTTCCGTACGAGGAATAGCTACGCCAGATTCTAGTAAGTCTTGAATGTCTGATTTGAGAACATCTGCTTTTGGTCCATAGACTGCTTGAACACCCGAGTCCTTGATAATCAAGCCCATAGCACCAGCCTGTTTCCAAGCATTTTCATCTCCAACCTGAGCCACATCTTTGACGCTGACACGTAGACGAGTCATACAAGCATCCACATCTGCGATATTATCACGACCACCAAGCAAGTTGATGATTTGTACCACTTGTGAATTAGCATCTGCAGTATCTACGTTTGAGTTTGAAACCACATCTGTTGTTTCTGTATCATAGTTACCATTGCGTCCAGCTGTTGCTAGGTTGAATTTTTGAATCATGAAGTTGGCAATGAAGTACATTGCAACTGCAAAGAGGGCTGTTACCCAGATAAAGTTGAAAGCATCCATACCGATACCAGCTTTAATCGCCATCGGTGTACGTGTAAGGAATTCGATATTACCAAATGAGTGCATACGCAAATTGACAATATCCGCCATAGCAAAAGCAGCACCTTGTACAAAAGCATAAACGACATAGAGTGGCATTGCTGCAAACATGAACATAAACTCAATTGGTTCTGTTACACCTGTCAAGAAGACGGCTGCAGCAGATGAAAGGAACATACCACGATATTTTTTCTTCTTATCCTCATCAACATTGCGGTACATAGCAAGGGTCAAGCCCATGAGAATACCAGAGGAACCAATCATTTGACCTACTTTAAAGCGAGCAGGAGTTACATTAGCAAGCAAGTCATTGTACTGAGCCATATCGCCAGCGTCTTTGAGGTTGATCAAGTCTGTAATCCAAGCCAACCAGAGCGGATCTTGTCCAAATACTTGTGTACCTGCTTGTGCACCTGTCAAGATGTCATAGGTACCACCAAGCGATGTGTAGTTCATTGGAATGGTCAACATGTGGTGAAGACCAAATGGAAGAAGCAAACGTTCCAAGGTACCATAAACGAATGGAGCTACAATAGGAGCTGTGTCTTGTGATGTTGCAATCCATTTACCAAAACTGTTAATACCAGTTTGTACAAGAGGCCAGAAGATTGCCAAACCAAGCGCTACAAGAACTGAGCGATAGATAACCACAAATGGTACGAAGCGTTTGCCGTTAAAGAAGGTCAATACATCTGGCAACTTGCGATAGTTGTAGTATTTGTTGTAAGCAGTCGCCCCAACAAAACCAGCAATGATACCAACGAAGACACCCATGTTCAAAGCAGGCTGACCAAGGATATTGACAAAGTAGCCAGATACTGGAATTTCTGTCCCAAAGACTGTGCTAACAGTCGCAGTCGCATCTGCCAACATATCGGTAGTTACACCAAAGAAGTGACCTGTTATCAAGTTAATCAAGATGAAGGCAAGACCAGCAGAGAATGCGCCGCCAGCTTTCTCTTTAGCCCAGCTACCACCGATTGCCAAGGCAAAGAGCAAGTGAAGGTTTCCGATAATCCCCCAACCAATTTGGGCAATGATATTCCCAATACGAATGAGCAATTCTGATTCAGGACTGATTAGTGGAATCGAGTTTCCGATAGAAACCATGAGACCTGCCGCCGGCATAACGGCGATCACGACCATCAAACATTTACCGAATTTTTGCCAAAATTCAAAACTAAGAAATTTTTTCATGTGTTTCTCCTAAATTTTTTCTTGGTCAGTTGACCTTTAAATACTAATGTTAACTTCCACACCAAAGTGGTCTGAAATAATGGGAAAATTATCTCCATTGAAAATCACACGACTGGATTGAACCTGTCTTTTCTGATTTAAGAACACATAGTCCAGACGTTTTTCCTGACTATGACCTGCCCACCCATCAATGGCTTTTTCAACGGTGATTCCTCTATCCTTTTTCTCAGCCAAATCATAACTATCATATAAACCTAAGTCCTTGATTGCTTGATAGGCTTGTGGATTTGACAGGGCATCCGTATTGAAATCTCCCATTAGAATTTTCAAACGTCCCGAACTTGTCCGTTCCACAATCGAGCGAATATTCTCCAACTGATTTTCTTCTTTACTGTCAGGAAGATTGATATGACAAGAATAAATGTCAATCAATTCCTTCTCATACAAGACCGTCAAACCGATGATTTTTCTAGATAAGATTGATGTCAGGTCTTGGTTCTGACTACAGTAGAAGGCATCTACTTCATAGATAGGTAGTTTAGTCAAGAAGGCAATTCCTTCATCGTATCTATCGTAACCAATATGGGAATTGGACCAAAAATAGGAATAGTCTGCTACTCCCAGCTCTTTGAGTTTGTCAAGCAGGACCAAGCCATAATTATCTTGTCGCAACTCCCTGGTCACCAAGGGACTTGTCATCAGCTGATTGACTTCCTGAAGAGCGATCACATCGTATTGCTTTTGGGCAATGGTCTGAGCCAAAATATCCAATTTTTCATGCTGGTCCTCTTCTAGCCAGGCATGAACATTGACTGTTAGTAAATTCATATCTCTCCTTTCTATTTGCTTGCGTAAAAGCTTTTCAACTTGTAGCCTTATTATAACGTAAACGTTTTCACTTGTCAACGCTTTTACGTAATAATTTTAATTGTTTTCCGTAAAAGCTTGTCTGGACTTAGAATGCTGACCTTTGGCATTTTTTATGATATACTAGCGATAAATAGCAAGCTAGGAAGTTACCCAAATGAGTAAATACAAAAAAGTCTATACTGACATCAAGGAAAAAATTGAACAAAATATCTGGCAGGCCAATCAAGAGTTGCCTACAGAGAATGAACTGATGGAGATTTATTCCTATTCCAAGGACACCATCCGCAAGGCCCTATCTCTATTGGAAATGGACGGCTATATCCAAAAACGTCAAGGGAGAAATTCCATTATTTTGGACCATAACCTCGTTAGAAAACCATTTGTGTCCGAATTGAAAACCGTTAGTGAACTCAACCGCTCTGCCCATCATCAAGTCCAGACCGAATTGACCAACCTCTATATTGTCCAAGGTCAGCCAGAAGTCATGAAGGAATTGGAAGTGGATGAAAAAACGGATCTCTACCGTGTCAGCCGCGTTCGGACTATCGACGGTGAGCGATTAGAGTATGAGATTTCCTACTTTGATCGCAGAATTGTCCCCTATCTCAGCAAGGAAATCGCTGAAAGTTCTATCTATCACTATTTAGAAGAAGACCTGGGCTTAGGAATCTCCCATTCCCGTCGGGAAATCTCCTTCCGCTTTGCGACAGAAGAAGAAAAAAGCCTGCTAGACCTGGCTGGCTACGACATGGTGGTTTCCGTCACTAGCACCACCTATCTGGCAGACGGTCGTCCCTTCCAGTACGGCACCATTACCTACCGACCAGACAAGGTCACCTTTGTATCTATGGCCAAACGGTAAAAACTAAATATACCAAAAAAGAGGCTGGGAAAAAATCCCCAACCTCGCTTCTCAGAGTTCGTGTCAACATCTCAGCGCAGTGGTTGATTGGCAGATTTGTTCGTGTTTTACACTCCAAATCTGACCTAATCAACTGTGCGGGGGCGGGAAGACGAACTCTTTTTTTGACCAGTCGAGTTCTTTCCCGCTCCCTTTTGTTTTGGATTAGTTGCTGTGCCAGATGTCTTCGTTGTACTGCTCGATTGTACGGTCAGATGAGAAGAATCCTGCTTTGGCGATGTTGTGAACAACTTTCTTGTTCCAAGATTCTTGGTCTTCGTAATCTGCAAAGACTTGCTCCTTGACTTCAATGTACTCAGCCAAGTCAATCAAGGTCATGAACCAGTCTTTAGAGATCAATTCATGGTGCAAGCGACCTAGACGTTCTTCATTACCAAGTGCAAGCACTTCGTCGCTGACGATAAAGTCAACTGCACGTTTGATGTTGGCATCACCATTGTAGTAGTCTGCAGAAACATAACCAGCCTTGTCGTACAAGTCGATAATAGTATCTGAATCTTTACCAAATGTATAGATATTGTCCATGCCAGCCAACTCTGCAATCTCAACGTTTGCACCGTCCATAGTACCAAGCGTCAACGCACCGTTGAGCATAAATTTCATGTTACCAGTACCTGATGCTTCTTTAGAAGCCAATGAGATTTGCTCAGAGATGTCTGTCGCAGGGATGAGTTTTTCTGCAACCGTTACGTTGTAGTTTTCCACCAAGTGAACGTTGAGGTACTTGCTGACTTCTGGGTCATTGTTGATCAACTCAGACAAGCAGAGGATCAAATGAATGATGTCTTGGGCAATCACGTAAGCTGGAGCTGCCTTACCACCGAAGATAACGGTGATTTTACGTTTTGGCAAGTTGCCGTTCTTGATTTCAAGATACTTGTGGATGACATACAAGGCATTCATTTGTTGGCGTTTGTACTCGTGGAAACGTTTGATTTGTGTATCGATGATAGAGTTTTCATCCAATTCGATACCCTTGTTATCTTTCAAATAACGTTTGAGAGCCAATTTGTTCTTGTGCTTGATTTCAGCCAATTTAGCATGAACTTCCTTGTCATCTGCAAAGGCAAGCAATTTCTCAAGCTTAGTCGCATCTGTCAAGTATTCATCGCCAATCAATTCCTTGATGTAGTCTGCAAGATCTTGGTTAGCAAATTCCAACCAACGACGGAAAGTGATACCGTTTGTCTTGTTATTGAATTTTTCTGGGTAAAGCTCGTAGAAGCCTTTCAACTCAGAGTTTTTCAAGATTTCAGTGTGAAGAGCCGCAACCCCGTTGACAGAGTTTGAGAAGTGGATATCCATGTGAGCCATGTGCACACGACCAGACTCATCGATGATATGAAGGGCAACATCTGGAACATCTTGTGCGACAAGGGCATCCAACTCTTTAATAATACCAACTAGGTGTGGGACTACTTCTTCAAGGAACTCAAGTGGCCATTTTTCAAGCGCTTCCGCTAAGATAGTGTGGTTTGTGTAACCAGTCATATTCTTAACAATCGCAACAGCTTCCGCAAATTCAATACCATGTTTTTCAGTCAAAAGACGAATCAACTCAGGAATCACCATTGATGGGTGAGTATCGTTGATTTGCACATAAGCGTAGTCTGCCAAGTCATGTAAGTTTGACCCACGCTCAATCGCTTCATCAATCAAGAGTTGTGCGGCGTTTGATACCATGAAATATTGTTGGTAGATACGAAGCAATTCACCATTCTTGTCTGAATCATCTGGATACAAGAAGAGGGTCAAGTTTTCTTGAATAGCCGTCTTGTCAAACGTAATGCCATTTTCAATCAAGCCATAGTTGACAGACTGGATATCAAACAAGTTGAGGTAGTTCTTAGTATCTTTCTTGTAACCAAGAATATCCAAACGGTCCAATTTAGATGTCAATGTAAAGTTTTTAAACGGTACATCGTAGCTGATATTCGTTGGAATCAACCAAGAGTCATTTTCAATCCAGAAGTTTGGCTCTGCATCTTGTTGGTTGTCCTTAAAGACTTGCTTGAAGAGACCGCAGTGGTAGTTAAGCCCTACACCCTCACCATTGATACCAAGTGTTGACATAGAATCTACAAAGCAAGATGCCAAACGGCCAAGTCCACCGTTACCAAGTGATGGTTCTGGTTCAACGTCTTCAACCTGTGCCAAGGACTTGCCAGCTGCTGCTAATTCTGCCTGAATGTCTTTGTAGACACCCAAGTTGATCAGGTTGTTTGACAAGAGTTTACCAATAAGGAACTCTGCTGAGATATAGTAAACCTTGCGTTTACCTGTGTTTTTTGGCATATCTGCCGCTGATAGTTTGACATAGTTGAGCAACTGAAGATAGATTTCTTCGTTGGTCATGTCGGCTAATTTCTTATTGGCTTTGCTTTCTGCAAATGTAGTAAAGTTATTCATGATTTTTATTTCCTCGTTGATATAGTGTAGTCATTTTGACTAAGAAGTCTATGCGGTCCTGGGTTAAATCTTCGGCTTTCATCCGCCATTCCCAGTTGCCTCCAACAGTTGAAGGCATGTTCATACGGCTGTCTTCACCCAAGTCCAGAACATCTTGCATGGTCGCAATAGCTGTATCGCTAACAGTTGCAAACAGTGTTCGAAGCATGGCTTGAGTAACTGGCTCAATCGGTTTTCTGTTGGTATAGGCATCTACAAATTCCTGTTGTTCAGGCTCTAGATTGTTATACCAGCCATTAACCACCTCATTATCATGGGTACCTGTATAGGCGATTGAGTTTGGCACACAACGGTGTGGGATGTCGATGCTCTGCCCTGTCACATCAAAGAAGCCAAATTCTAAGATTTTCATACCTGGGTAGCCGCAGTCTGCCAGCAACTTGCGTGCCTTAGCATCGATATTTCCAAGGTCCTCTGCAATAATCGGCAGGTCCCCTAGGGCTTCTTTAACTGCCTTGAAAAGATTGTAGCCTGGGCCTGGCTCCCATGTGCCAACCTTGGCAACTTTAGCATCTCCAGCTACCTGCCAGTAGTCAGAAAAGCCTTTGAAGTGGTCAATTCTCAAGACATCGTAGATCTTGAAGCTCTCGTGAATACGGTAAATCCACCAGTTGTAGCCAGTCTTTTCATGTTGCTCCCAATCATAAAGTGGGTTACCCCAGAGCTGACCGTCCGCAGAGAAGTTATCTGCTGGTACGCCTGCCACATAAAGTGGCTTGCGTTCGCTATCAAGCTTGAAGAGCTGTGGCTTGGTCCAAACTTCCACACTATCTGCCGATACGTAAATGGGCATATCTCCAATAATCTTGATGTGGTTCTTGTTAGCGTAGTCCTTCAACTGCTTCCACTGGCTAAAGAAGAAGTATTGAGTAACTTTGAAGTAGTCGATTTGATCTGCTAACTCTAAACGATACTTGGCCAAGGCTTCTTCATTTCGAGCAACCACTTTCTTGTCATCCCATTCTTGTAGGGCCTTGTTGCCAAAATGTTCTTTAATTGCCATGAACTCTGCATAGTCATTTAGCCATGATGAATTAGCTTTTTCAAACTCTTGAAAGGCTACTTTACGCTTGTCATCAGTCAAGAAATTTTTAACAGCTCTTTCCAAGATTGGACGACGTGCTTCGTAAATCAAAGCGTAGTCCACTTTTTCTGGATTGTCCCCAAAGTTCACATCTTGGTAATCAAAGTTGGCCAATAAATCTTCTTCTGCCAATAAATCAAAATCAATTAGGTGGGTATTTCCAGCGATGGCTGAAAATGATTGGTAGGGAGAATCCCCATAACTGGTCGTTGTGAGAGGAAGAAGCTGCCAGTAGGTCTGCTTGGTTTCAACCAAGAAATCAACAAAATCATAGGCAGGCTTTCCAAAAGTACCGATACCAAACTTACCTGGAAGTGAGGTAATATGCATTAAAATTCCACTGGTACGATTCGCCATAAAACGTTTTCCTTTCTTTCAAGTACAATGATAGTTTAACGCAAACGTTTGCACTTGTCAAGGAATTATACAAGATTTTTAAAAACTTTTCCGTAAAACTGCTCGAAAGCTGTCAATATAGGATTTCTAGGGTACTTGTAAGCGAGAATAAAAAAGAAAATCCGAGAATTTCTTCCCAGACTTTCTACATTATCTTATAATTTTATGAAAAGGTTTGCTCGCTGATTTGAATCTCATTTTCAGCTACATCAGCCAGCAAGTTTGTCACATCTAGATTTTCCAGATAGTAATCTGTCACCTTGTCACGAATTTGGCTTTCGATGACCCGACGGAGTGGGCGAGCTCCCATAGCCTTATCATAGCCTTCTTCCATCAACAACTCTTTTGCTGCATCAGTCACTTCAAGGGTAATCCCTTTTTTAGCTAGGGTTTGATTAACCTGTGCTAACATCAAGTCAACAATAGCTTTTAGATCTTCCTTGTCCAGTTGTTTAAATTCTATAACTGCGTTGAAACGATTAAGGAATTCCGGACGGAAGAACGGTGCGATGCGGTCCATGATGTCTTGATTCTCTTCACCATTTTCCGAACCATAGCCAAAACCAGCATTTGAAGTCGCGATGACAAGGGTATTTTTGAAGTTGACTTGGTTGCCCTGTCCATCTGTCAAATGACCATCATCTAGCACTTGCAAGAGAAGGGTAATAACTTGTGGATCAGCTTTTTCAATCTCATCCAAGAGGACAATGGAGTAAGGATTGCGGCGGACACGCTCGGTAAGAGTATGGGAATTGTCGTCGTAGCCCACATAACCTGCCGTGGTCCCAATCAGCTTGGAAACGGCTGTCCTATCGCTGTATTCAGACATGTCCAAACGAATAATGGCATCCTTGTTACCAAATAAGTCTAGAGCCAGTTGCTTAGCCAACTCGGTCTTACCGACACCAGTTGGACCGACAAAGAGGAAGGAGCCGATTGGACGGTTACCGTCATCAAAGCCTGCACGATTGCGGCGAATGGCACGGGATACAGCCTCCACCGCATCATCTTGACCGATAACCTTGGCTGCCAGACGATTTTTCAATTCCTTGAGTCGTTCAATGTCAGAAGCTCCCATTTGTGAAACTGGAATTCCTGTCATGCGCTCAACTGACTGAGCCACATCATTGACGGTCGCCACTACTTTCTGTTGCTCCGTATGATTTTCAATCTGTTTTTGTAGCTTATCAATACGGACCTTTTCATTCAAGGCTTTTTCATAATCCTCTTTCTCAGCTGCTTCCAACTGCAACTGTTTTGCCTCAGCCATTTCTGCTTCTAAGGTCTGAATATCTGTCACAGGATGTTGTGCAGCCAAGTGAGCAGCGGTCACATCGACCAGATCAATAGCCTTATCAGGCAAGCTACGTTGTGGAATATATTGGACGGAATAATCAACCGCAGCTCTCAAGACCTCATCTGGCAATTCAATATTGTGGTGGGCTTCATAAAGCGGCTTAATCCCTTTCAAAATCTGGTAGGTGTCTTCTGCGGACGGAGCATGAACCTTGACTTCATTGAAACGACGAGCCAGAGCGGCGTTCTTGTGAATGGTATTGCGGTATTCGTCCTGTGTAGTGGCACCGATAACAGTTAACTCTCCACGGGATAAAGCTGGTTTGAGAATATCCGCTAAACCCTTGGAACCTGAGTCTCCGCCAGTGCTACCAGCTCCCAAAATCTGATGAATTTCATCAAAGAAGAGAATGATATTTCCAGCTTTTTTGACTTCATCCACAAGATTTTGCACATTTTCCTCAAAAGCTCCACGATACTGAGTCCCAGCTTCCAAGCCTGAAATGTCGATGGAGATGATTTCCTTGTTCTTAATGGCTGCTGGTACATCACCATTGACAATGGCTTGAGCCAAACCTTCCACTACCGCAGTTTTACCAACACCCGCATCACCGACCAAAACAGGATTGTTCTTGGTACGGCGAGCCAGAATTTCAGATGTTTCTTGAATTTCCTTGTTTCGTCCAATGACTGGATCCAACTTGCCTTCACGCGCATCTTGGGTCAAATTGCGGCCCAGTTTTGCCAGAATTCCGTCTGACTTTATCTGACCTTTAGCCTGAGTTTGAGCCACTTCTTCTGTCTGCGGCAGGCGACCAGTCTGACGGTAAATGGCAAATTCCTCCGGTGTCACTTCACGCCCATTGATAGAATAACGGCGACGTTCTGTGCTGTAACCTCCCATGTTGCCCATGAGTTGATTGAAAATATCGTCCATATTGTTAAAGTTATTGAAATTGTTGTTCATAGTTTTTACCTCGTTTAAGTTTTATTTTTTTACTTTTACTGACCTTTGTTTTAAAAAAATTGATATAGTCTTTTAGTTTGCTTTTAGTACTAGCTCTAAAGGTTTGGGGAACCTTTGGAGCTGGGAAATAGAGCGAACAAAGTTCGCATCAAAAGCTGCAGGTAGCTTCAATAGTCCAGCGGACTATTAAAGCTTGGAAATCGCACTTACCATAGTAAGTAACATCCGTAAGGTACGGCAAAGCGAGTTCAAATAATGATGAGATTATTTGAAGTTGGAGATAAGGAAACGAAGTTTCCTCATTCGCCGCAGTAATAAAAGATAAACTAAATGACGCTAATAGGGTATAATCCTTTCTTTCATCCCAACCTCCTCAGAAGTTTGTCTTTTACTGACCAATAGTTTCAAGAGTAAGTCAAACCGTTCTCGTTTGACCTAAGCTGACCTTTTGTTCAAAGAATTCGTAAGGCCCTTTACCTTACGAATCTTATTTTACACCATTGGTCAGTAAAAGTCAATAGTTTTGTTTGACCTTTTTTGACTTTTTTATAGTCGAATGAATTAGCTTTCAGACAAGGAACTGAGGCGCAGGCTATACTAAAGTATGGCAAGGCGAAAGTGACGATGTATCAAAGTTAATTCAAATGACTATAAAAAAATCTACCTGACGGTAGATTTAGATGATAATCCCTTCCAAATGATCCAGTTCATGCTGAACAATCTGGGCTTGGAAGTCTGTCAGCTTTAGGCTGGTCTTTTTCCATGAAGCATCAAAAAACTCCACTTCAATCTCCTGATAGCGAGTGGTCGGACGGGTACCTTCGAGCGATAGACAGCCCTCCTCGGTCTGATAAGGCTTGGCCTTGCTGATGAGGACGGGATTGTACATGACCAGGTTGGTGAAACCCATGTTCACGATGATAATCCGCTTTTTGACGCCAATCATATTGGCCGCCATGCCCACGCAGGAGTGAGCGTTGGCTGACAAAGTATCCTGCAAATCCTGACCGACCTGCACGTCTAGCGGAGTCGCAGGCTCAGACTTTTGTTGCAGGAAGAAAATATCTTTCATAATAGGTTGAATCATGGGAGTGGCTCCTTACTCATAAACTACATCTAGTATACCAAAAAAAAAGCCTAGTTTCGACTATGTACTGACCCCCAAAAGTTGGACAAATAATTATTGAAAGGATTTAGTTCTGTATTGGACAGGACTAAGTCCT
>NZ_JBPPVC010000023.1:0-11380 GCF_053545015.1 Streptococcus sp. 32226D021BW
GGACTTAGTCCTGTCCAATACAGAACTAAATCCTTTCAATAATTATTTGTCCAACTTTTGGGGGTCAGTACATTCCAAGGCTTTTTTTCCATTTCATAGAAACTATTCTTCATAAAAATCAACACTGTATTCCAGCAATTTGTCCCCGTCATAGCGGAAGCAAGCGGAAAAAAAGGGTTTGTTTTCCAATAGCCATTCTTGAAAATGCCGGTCGCCCTCCCAGGTTGGTTTGGAGAGCACTTGGTCATAGGGAACCCACTCTAAGTCGCCTTCATTGCAGTCAATCAGACTTCCATCAAAACCCGTTATCTTAAAGACATAGGTGTACCAGTCTGTGTTTGGAGTAAAGTCTGGGAAGGTGATAACACCTTTTAGGGCGTGCTTGGTGACTGTTAGACCCGTTTCTTCAAAGACTTCTCGAATAGCACAGGCTTGCGGTGTTTCTCCAGGTTCCAATTTGCCCCCCACCCCAATCCATTTTCCTTGATGGACGTCATTTTCTTTCTTGTTTCGATGAAGGAGAAGATATTCCTTACCATTATCAATGTAGCAAATCGTAGCCAGTTGGACAGGTTTCTTGGTCATAGTAGCTCCTTGTAGTTAGTTTGTTCCTATTATATCACAAAGGGGAGAGTGTCTAGCATTCTGAACGGGGACAGTTTGTTGTTTAGAATGTTGAAAGCCCTTTTCTGAAAACAGTTTTTAGGGTATAATATGAACATCAAACTATTTAGGATGTATTATGTCAAAACAAGAACAAATCGAACAAACCATTTACCAATTATTGGAATTACTAGGTGAAGACCCGAATCGTGAAGGGCTCTTAGATACACCAAAACGTGTAGCTAAAATGTATTTAGAGATGTTTAACGGTCTACAAGAGGACCCTAAAGACCAGTTCACAGCCGTCTTTTCAGAAGGGCATGAAGAAGTTGTTCTGGTCAAGGACATTCCCTTCCACTCTATGTGCGAACACCACTTGGTACCTTTTTATGGCATTGCCCATGTAGCTTATATTCCTAGCAAGGGGCGTGTGACAGGTTTGAGTAAGCTGGCACGTGCAGTAGAGGTGGCAAGCCGGCGCCCTCAATTGCAGGAGCGCTTGACTCATCAGGTTGCCCATGCCCTTCAAGATGCCCTTGAGCCAGAAGGGGTGTTTGTTATGGTCGAAGCAGAGCACATGTGCATGAGCATGCGTGGGATTCGTAAACCGGGTAGCAAGACGGTGACGACTGTTGCCCTTGGCAAATATAAGGAAGATGCTATTTTGCGCCGTGAACTCTTATCCATGATTCACAATAAATAGGAGGTTCTATGTCAATCGAACAGTTGGCGAATCAAGTAACCATTATGGGAATTCTCAATGTGACCCCAGATTCTTTTTCTGATGGAGGCAACTACAATGAGGTAGAAGCTGCCTTGGTTCAGGTGGAAAAATTATTGGCAGATGGGGCGACCGTCATTGATGTCGGTGGTGAGTCCACTCGTCCAGGTGCAACATTTGTGTCCGAAGAAGACGAGATTGCTCGCGTGGTTCCGATTATCCGTGCTATCAAAGAAAACTATGACTGTCTTGTCAGCGTCGATACCTATAAAACAGGAACTGCACGTGCAGCCTTGGAAGCAGGCGCAGATATTTTAAATGATGTCTGGGCAGGACTTTATGATGGAGATATGTTAGCCCTGGCTGCGGAGTACAAGGTACCAATCATTCTCGTGCACAACCAGAACGAAGAAAGCTATAAGGATGTTGTTTGTGAGGTCAAAAACTTTCTAGCTGAGCGGGTCCAAGCAGCACTTGATGCTGGTGTTTCCACAGACCAGATTTGGTTAGATCCAGGATTTGGTTTTTCAAAGAATGTCCAACATAATCTGGACCTCTTACAAGGTTTGGGACAGATTACTGCCCTTGGTTATCCTGTTCTTTTTGGAATTTCCCGTAAGCGCGTGGTGGATTATCTGCTTGGGGGCAATAGCTTACCGACAGACCGTGACCAAGCAACGGCAGCTTTGTCTGCCTGGGCAGTTCAAAAAGGATGCAAAATGGTCCGTGTCCACAATGTCGCTGCCAACCGTGATATCGTTAAGGTTTGGGACCAATTGACTTCTGGAGGTCAACATGGATAAGATTTCTCTCAGTAAATGTCGCTTTTACGGCTACCATGGTGCCTTCAAAGAAGAACAAGTTCTTGGTCAAATTTTCACAGTTGACTGTGATTTGTTTGTTGACCTGACAGCAGCTTCACAAACTGACAATTTAGAAGACACAGTTCACTATGGTATGGTCTTTGAAACCATTAAAGCAGTTGTGGAAGGCAAGCCCAACATCCTTATAGAAAAGGTAGCAGGTGTTATTTGTCAGGAGATTTTTGATCAATTTCCAAAGGTGGAGAAGATTCGCTTGGCCATTTACAAGGAAAATCCGCCCATTGCTGGACACTATGATTCTGTCGGAATTGAATTGGAGCGTGAACGACCATGAAGCATCTAGCCTATCTCAGTATCGGAGGGAACATGGGCAATCGGCAAGCCTATTTACAGGCAGCCCTAGACAAATTAGCCAGTCATCCAGGTTGCCAGCTTGGCTTAGTTTCCGACATTTATGAAACTCCAGCTTGGGGCAAGACAGATCAGGCTGATTTCCTCAATCTAGCCTGTCAAGTGTATACTGATTTGTCTGCTCAGGATTTTCTAAGCGTTTGCCAGAACATCGAACAAGAGTTGGACAGAGTACGAATTGAAAAATGGGGCCAACGGACCATTGATTTGGATATTATTTTTTGGGATGAGGAGAATATTCAAGAAGAGAATCTGATTGTTCCCCATCCTTATGCCCATGAGAGGGCATTTGTGCTTTTGCCGTTGGCTGACATTGCTAGAGATTTTTGCCATCCTATCCTTGGTCAAAAAGTAGAAGAGTTAGTAAGCAATTTAGGAGATACATCAAACATCAAGAAAATCTCTCTTGATTAAAAATGAAAACAAGGAGAATTATGGAAATTTTAGCGATTTTAGGAGTTTTATTGGCTGTTGTAGCCATTATTTATTTAACGTCAAAAAATTTACATGTCATTGTGGCAGCGCCAGTAGCCAGTTTGATTATTCTGCTGACCAACCAGATGAATGTGTTAGAGGTCATGTTGGGACAGGAGAAGTCCTACATGACAGGCTTGGCAGGTTTTTTAATCAATAACTTTGCAATTTTTATGCTAGGTTCTATCTTGGCCCGTTATATGGAGGCAAGTGGGGCTACCTTGACCATTGCTAATAGCATTTTAAAATTAGTGGGGAAAGATAGTCCTTATAAGGTCTTGCTAGCTTTGGCCCTCATTACAAGTATTTTGACCTATGGTGGTGTCAGTATTTTTGTTGTTATTTTTACTCTCTTGCCTCTGTCGCGGCCTCTTTTCAAAGAGTTAAATATCAACTGGGCTCTTTTTCCACTACCAGTCTTTATGGGGGCTAGTACTTATACCATGACAACCTTACCAGGTACACCATCCATTCAGAACGTTATTCCGACCAAGGTTTTGGGAACAAGTTTGACAGCGGCTCCGCTTATCAGTTTGGCTGCTAGTTCAGTTCTCTTGCTCTTTGGCTTGTTTTACATGGGCTACTGTCTCAAGAAGAGCTTGGCAAATGGAGAAACCTACACGGAGAATGTTGACGATGTGGTTGTGGACTTAGATACAAAAAGACCAAACCTCTTCTTCTCAGTCTTGCCCTTGCTTAGTCTGATTGTCACAATCTTCCTTTTGAATAAAACTCCGAATGTTTTGGTCATTGGCTTGTTGGTATCTATTGTTTTATCAGCCATCTTGTTCTACCCATATCTGCCTAATCAGAAGGAACTTTTGAATTCAGGTGCGACAGCTTCTATTGTTCCTGCCTTTGCCACATCTAGTACGGTGGCATTTGGTACTGTCTTGACCTTGTCAGCTGGTTTCGCTGTTATTCAAGAATGGATCCAACAAATTCCGGGTTCGCCTTTGATTAGCTTGTCTGTGTCAACAGCCTTGCTCAGTGGTATTATTGGTTCCTCATCAGGTGCGGTTGGTATCGCCTCAAGTAATTTCTTGCCTGCCTATTTGGAAATGGGGATTGACTCGGAAATCCTTCACCGTGTGGTCGTAGTGGCTTCGGCTATTCTAACAGTTGTACCGCAATCGGGTGTTATGATTACCTTCCACAATCTGTCCAAGTTAAGTATGAAGCGTGGTCTTAAGTATTCATTTGTACTGGTGACTGTCGGACATATCTTGGCACTCATGGTTGTTTTAGCCTTGGCAGGCCTACTTTACTAGAAGAATTGAGAAAGAACTTTCTTTGGAAGGTTCTATTCTTTTGGTGTAAACTTAACTGGATTACAATTAACCGGTTGACTAATTGCGTTAAAAATTATATACTTTACTGGTAAAATACTTGTTATCTATAAAAGGAGAGTATTGTGAAGAAGAAACGAAATCTTGCCTTGACAGGCATTACCCTCTTGTGTAGTTTGACCTTGTTGGCTTGCCAGCAGAAACAAGCTCAACAAGTTGCTAGTGAAAAAGTAAAGCAGGAACAGGTTCAGAAAGAGGAAATAGTCTATGTCGTTGCTGAGTTAACAACGGATGGTTATGTCCTTATTCACGGTGACCATCAGCACCTGGAAAAAGGTTCTGTTCCCTACGATGCCAAGTTTTTGAAGGAAACCTTGTTAGAGGATAAGAACTACCAATTCAATGAAAAAGATGTCTTGTACAAGGTACGGACAGGTTATATCATTCAAGTGAAGGGCAAGGTCTATTATTATCCTAAGAAGACTGGAGATGGTCTTGTCACTTTAGAGGAAGCGCGGAAATTAACGGCAAATAATCCTGAACATGACCACCATGGACACGATCACAACCATGACCATGCTCATGAAGAGAAAAAACAGTCATCGACCAATCTAGTAGGTGTGGCCGGGATTGATAGACCAACCAGCGACGGTTTTTTATTGAGCGATGCCAAGCAAATTTCAAGCAAGACGGATACGGGCATTATCGTTGAGCATAATGGTCACAGTCACTTTATCTTTTATGGTGACTTGAAAGGTAGTAAGTGGGAGTACCTTATCCCAGCTGAAGCTGATGTGACCAAGAAGCAGGAAAATAGTACATCTAGTCAGTCATCCAGTCAGGCTGGTCAGGACCATTATCAATTCAACCCTGCTGATATTGTAGCTGAGGATGCTAATGGCTATACAGTTCGCCATGGAGATCATTACCATTATATTTTGAAACAAACTGTCGGTGGAAGTGTGGGAAATCCTGTTCATACAGCTACTAGCCAGTTTGCTAGTTCGAAAGCGGCGGCACCGGTTATGCAAAATCAGTTGGTGACTTTACCTGTTTCCCCAATAGCTAACCTACCAGTTCCAGTAGTTACTGTAGGTGCTAATCAAGCAGCGTCTGTGGTTTCTCGTCAAGGGATTGCTGGGATTGACTATCCGACTAGCGATGGCTTTCTCTTTGATGGTAGTGGGCTTATCGGTCAGAATGCGGTTGGTCTGCTTATTCAACACCAGGGGCATATCCACGTTTTGCGTAGGGAGCAGGTAGCTACTTCCAAGTGGGCTCATTTGTTAGAAAATCAAGCCAGTCAAGTAAGTCCAATCCGTCCCCTGCCAGATGTGGTGACAACAGTAGTTGCAAAACCAGTGGAAAAAACGGAAGTAGTAGCCGTTCCAAGTACCTCTACCCAATCACCAGCAGCAAGTCCAGCACCTGTCACCCCTGCAGAGGCGACTGTGGTGGACGAGGTTGCGGACAAGCGAAACTATCTAGCCCAAGCCCTCGGTTTGTCGGTCAGCTCCATTACGCTTTTGGATACGCCACAAGGTCAGGCCTTTATGTATCCCCATGGTGACCATGACCATGTGTTGCTCTTGAAAAATATTGACCTAACCAAACCTTTTGAAAGTGAAGAAGAGGAGCATAGTACCCCAACTCCGAACACCTCATCAATCAGTGAAACGACTTCGTCTAGCTCAGAACAGCCAACAAGCTCCAGCACCTCAACGCCAACTACTGGTAGCCAAGCAACAAGTGAGCCAGAGGCAACAACCACAACCAGCCCGTCCTTGTCAGAGGTGACTGAAGCGTCTAATTCAGCACCTGTCACTCCTGCAGAGGCGACTGTGGTGGACGAGGTTGCGGACAAGCGAAACTATCTAGCTCAAGCCCTCGGTTTGCCAGTCAATTCCATTATGCTTTTGGATACGCCACAAGGTCAGGCCTTCATGTATCCCCATGGTGACCATGATCATGTTGTGCTCTTGAAGAATATTGATATGACCAAACCTTTTGAAAGTGAAGAGGACTTGGCACGAAAAATTGATTACATTTCCAAGGTCTATGGTGTGCCAAAAGAAGCCATCCGAGTTTCTGATACCACCTTTAGTTTCAACGACCCAAGCCATGCCTATGACCCGACCCATGTCCATCCTTATGTGATTTTACGGTCCATGTTGATTATCCCTGAAGTGACTGGTGATCCGGAAACGGACTTTGAAGCGGAGCTTTTGGCGGTAGCTAAGCGGACAGGTATCGCACCGTCTAAACTCATCATTCGTGACAAGAAATTTATCCTGCCACATGGTAATCATGACCATGTCTTGCATATTCAGGCTGTGGAGGGTATTGAGCCATATCTTGCCAATAAATTGCCAGCTATTTCAGGTAGCTATCAGGAAGGGGAATTTGACCGAGCGACTGTAGATAGTCAGCTTGAAAGTTTGCGTCAAGTGGCAGCTGAAAAGTATGGGACAAGTAGCAAGGAATACCGTCGTATCGAGCGAGCTTTGGACGACTTTGCTAGCAATCTGGATGACCTGGTAACCAATTCGACCAAGGGCTATCTAGCTATGTTGGAGCAATTTGAAAAGGTTCATATCTTAAAAGAAACTACTAGCAATACAGAGGAACAAGTAGACCCACTCTATCAATCTGTACTTGAACAGATTCGTTTGCTTGATACTAGCAACCTACCTGTCAATAAGGATGATTTGACCAGTCAGCTCAACCAAGCCAGTCAAGCTAAGGACAGACAGGCCTTGCTTAACCTGGAACACCTCTTGCAAGAATTGAAACATTTCCAGGACCGTCCAGATATTACAGCTATGGAGTATATGGATTATTTACTTGGTCAGTTGGATCAAACCTATCTTGCACCTGATTTGCAAGAAAGATTGGCGAGCACACTGGAACGCTTGTTCCAAGCGACCTTGGGCGGGAATGGGGCAATCAAACCATTGGACTTGTCCAAGGAACTGGTTGACTTGAAAGTTGCACTCCATCTGGCCAAGGCAGCTAATCAGACCTACCCTATCCAAACCAGTCCTGCCTCTGAAAAATTGCAGGAAAACAGAGCCTTCATGGAAGCATTTGTGGGGGACATCCGTGAGATGTTTACTAGACAGATGAGCTTCCCTGAAGTTGTGGAGAAAGCAGAGCATGAAACTTCAGTAATCTCTCCTAGTCATGTGACGGATAATCAGACCTATCAAGAGCTACTGACTTTGCTTAGACAAACAAATCTAACTGGCACCCAGACCTCACAAACCGCCTGGGTTGAGCGGATTAACCAGGCAAGTTTGAAGCGGGATGAGCGTGAGTTAGCAAGTATTTCCCATAGTTTGAAGGAAATTCAGCACTTCCAAGACCGAGCAGAAATTCGTTTGATGGAATACATGGATTACTTGCTTACTCATATTGACAGCCCTTATCTTCAAGCGCCTACTCGTCAGGAAGCGGCTCGCCTCATCAATCAAATCTATGGTTTGGTTGTTCGCAGAGAATTGGCTACCAGTCCAATCTCTCTAGCAGAAGACTTAATTGCCAGCAGTATTGCAGTTGCCAATGATGTAAAAGGGCAAATCAATCATCAGCTTGAAATGTCAGATGACTATGGCATTATGCAGATGAATCGTCTAGAAATGAATATGTTTGTCGAAGGAACTAGAGATTTCTTTGTCAATCCGTTAAGTTTGCCTGAGGAAGTTCTGGTAAAAGCAGGGCAGACAAGTCCTGTTCCAGCAATTGAAGAAGGTGTAGGTCTAGCCAGTCCAACCAGTCAGGATAGACCGGAAAGTTCATCTAGTCCAATCCATGACCATGAAAGTGGCAGCAAAGAAGCCAGCCCATCCAGCTTATCACAAGCAGTTGAAGAAACCCCTTCGTCAGAAACTGGCTCAAGCTCTGAACAAGCAACCAGTCCTACAGAGCTTGTTGAGGCAGAAGCGGTCGCTCCAACCAATAGTGATGTCCTAGTATCAGAAGAAGAAAGTGCTTCAAGCGATGGAAGCAAGCCTATAGAAGTTCAAGAAATTCCTTCGCCAACAGAAGAAACAAATGCCTCATCAGCTCCAGCTTCGGAGCCAAGCAGTCCAGCAGCAGAAGAACAATTTCTGTCTGATGAAACTGCAGAGGAGGAAGAAGTGGAATTATCCAATGAAGACCTAGAATGGCTGTCCGATATTTTCGGTGAATTTACAGGTTCAACTTCCGAAGAGGAAAGTGAAGACATCGGCTTGACCTGGAAACCGATTGGTAACATTGAAGGATGGTTTGAATAATCCATTCTAACCACGGACAGTTTCAAGGCTGGTCCTAATGGATTTATCAGAATTGCAAATAAAAGCCCTGCCAATCGGTAGGGATTTTATGAGTATTTAGTAGGGCATTAAGACCAGAATTTACCTGCAATTTCTTGACCTTGTTTAATTTTAGCCCACTGTTGCGGGATGGCCAATTCATTACCTGAATCACATGAAGCGAATCCACATTGATGCGACAAGTAGAGACGTTCTTTTGGAATAATCTTGCTTGCTTCCTCGAGAAGTCGGTAAACTCGTTCTTCATCATCCAAGTCAGATGTCTTACTTGAAAGCAAACCAAGTACAACTTCAACGTCTGAATCACGCAAGCTTTCTAGAGCTTTGAGATCGCCAGCTCGCTCATCATCCCATTCAAGGAAGAAACGACTGTAGCGTTGGTTTTTAAGGAATTTCTCAGCAATTGCTTCATAAGTACCACCTGCAGCAGAACGACTTTCGTAGTTACCACGGCAGTTGTGGGTCCATACTGTTAATCCAATACTATGACCATAGTCTGCCACGGCGTTGTTGATGGCGATAAATTCATCTGCAAGGGCGGCTAATGCTTCTGGATCATCTTGTGGCAAGAATGGAACTGGATTTGATGGATCGAAGAGTTCCCAAAGGCAATCGTCAAACTGGATAATTTGGCCTCCAGCAGCCTTGTACTGGTCTAAAAATTCCTTATAGGCAGCGATGAGACCGTCTTTCAATTCATCACGAGTCTTGTAAACCTGATCAGGTCCAACTTGTCCATTGAAAATTGTCAATTCATTAAAGGCGTGGGCTGGACCGAAAATAGTCTGTTTGGTTACTGTATCTCCTGCTAATTCTTTCACTTGTTTGAAAATATCAATGAAATGGTGATTTTTTGCAGAAAGTGGAGCAGTAATACGCAAACCAATGTCCTTACGTGTTTCGTATGGTTGCCCATCGTGGTCTTTAAATGGATAGCCGTGTTCAGCAATGTAGCGTTCGATTCCCTCAAAGCCCCAGAGAAAATCTAGGTGCCACATTGAACGGCCAAATTCACCATCTGTCACGATATCCAAACCGTTTTCTTTTTGTTCTGCAACAATTTTTTGGATGAGTGAAGCTTCCGTTTCTTTGTAACCATCAAAGTCATCATAGAATGGGTATTTGATGTCTTCACGAGCCTCAATTTGTCGTTTGAATTCTCCTAAAGTAGATGGACGTAGTAGTGAGCCTACTAATTGAAATCTTGATGTTGTCATGTAAAATCTCGCTTTCGATTTGTGATGAACTTATTCTAACCTAGTTAGACTAATTTGAGAAATAGTTATTTTTAAGGCAAAACTATAGTTAATAACTATAACAAAGATTAAAATAGAAAAAATAACTTTCTATCATTTGTCAAGTGTGATATAATCAAAATTACTGAAATCCGAACGTTTTTATTTAGGAGAAAATAATGAAAAAACAGTCACCATTTATCGTAGCAGGTATTGTTATGTTAGGTGTCGTCATGCGCGCCCCCTTTACAGCCCTTCCTGCTATCTTGACAGATGTAGCTGCTGGTCTGGGAGTAGAGGTCAGTTCTCTAGGTATCTTGACCTCTATTCCCTTGATTATGTTTGCCCTCTGTTCTTCCCTAGCTCCTCGCCTAGCTGCTAGATTTGGTATGGAGAAACTCATGGCCATGGTCCTCTTGGTCATGGTTGTTGGATCAGGGATGCGGGTACTTAATCTACCTACTTTATACATAGGTACTATGCTTGTTGGAGCTACTATTGCCTTTATCAATGTTCTCTTGCCCAGTCTGGTCACGGCTAATTTTCCTAAGAAAATTGGTTTTTATACAACCATCTATATTACCTTGATGGGAGTAGCTGCGACGGTGGCTGCTATGGTCGCAGTTCCTATCGTATCCGCAAGCTCTTGGCAAACATTTATCCTATTGATAACAGCTGTAGTCTTGTTAGCCTTTCTGCTCTGGTTACCCAATATTCGTAATAATCATCGTTTTGAAACCAAAAAACAGGGCCAGCAGACCCGGTCTATTTGGAAGAATAAAGCTGCCCTTGTCTTCCTACTCTTTGGTGGTCTACAATCTGTTCTCTACTATACAGAGATTACCTGGTTACCGACCATTTCCCAGTCAGTTGGCTTCAGTAAGGCTGAGGCAGGCTTGATGGCAGGTTTCTTTAATATGACTGCCATCCCTATGTCCATGATTATTCCGGCTATTCTTTCTCGTCAGACCAAGGAAATGCGCCGTAATATTATGTTGTCTACTTCTTCAGCTACTCTTCTAGGTCTTGCTTTGCTGGCTGTTCTACCTAAGCATTTTATACTCTGGACAGCTCTGCACATTATTTTGAGTTTTTCAAATGCAGCTCTTTTCCCTTATATGATGTTGGGCTTTACCCTGAAAACCAGCAACAGCCAGGCGACTGCTCAATTATCAGGTATGGTGCAGACTGGGGGCTACTTGATTGCTGCCTTTGGTCCAGGTTTATTGGGATACAGTTATCCACTATTTAATAGCTGGCTCCCTCTTATCATGGCACTAGCCCTTGTGACCCTAGCCATGATGTGGACTATCGTACTGATTGAAAAAGAAGATATTATTTTATAAAGCGCATCTCTTAGAAAGCTTGTTAATTGCCTTTTGGAAATAGCAGAGCTTCTAAGGGATTTTTTGGTAAACAAAAAAGCTGGATAGTGAACTGCACCCCAAAAGTTAGACACAAAATCTAACGATTGGGGTGTTTTTCTTATGAAATTAAGTTATGAAGA
>NZ_JBPPVC010000024.1:0-9282 GCF_053545015.1 Streptococcus sp. 32226D021BW
ATTTATCCCCGAGCTAGCATAGCGAGGGTTATAGTAAGAACAAGTCCGAAAATTTTCGGACTTGTTTTTCAATGTCTTGTAGACTGTTTTATCCCCGAGCTAGTATAGCGAGGGTTATAATAAGAACAAGTCTGGAAATTTCCAGACTTGTTTTTCGTAGTACAGTGTACTAATTTATCCCCAAGCTAGCATAGCGAGGGATATAGTAAGAACAAGTCCGAAAAACTTCGGACTTGTTTTTCAATGTCTGGGAGACTGTTTTATACCTGAGCTAGAAAAGCGAAGGTTTTTCTACTTATTATTCTTGAAATAATAACAAAAAACTAGACTGAAATTCAGCCTAGTTTTTACATGTATTAGAACAAGCCTTTAACCTTGTCCAAAAGACCGCTTACGCCTTCAGAACCTGACAACAAGCCTTTTGCTTGCTCCAAGTATTCGCCGAAGTTGTCCTTGTTTTCTTCGATAAATTGTTTAGCTCCGTCAAAGTCTTTGTTTGCGATTAAGTCTTTAACTTCGTTGAAAAGATCTACTGGATTCATGTAATTCACCTCCTATACAAATATTAAACCAAAAGTAGAGCGATTTCACAAATAATTAGTCTTCAAAAAATGTGACACATACAGCTTCTGGTAGGTAAAAATCATGAGAAAGTTCCGTTAGTTGACCTGTTTCTGTATCTCTTGAAAAAACAGTCGCATTATCAGAATCTTGGTGGACAGCGATTAGGTGTTTCTCGTCTGGGCTTAGGGTAAAGTCACGGGGTGTCTTGCCCTGGGTTGACACGATTTGGACCAATTCAAGACTGGCATCGCCAAGTGTTTTGTAGACGGCGATTGAGTCGTTACCACGGTTAGAACCGTAGACAAATTTTCCATCTTTGGTGATACGTATAGCAGCTGTGCCGTTGAAACCTGTATGGTCTTGTGGAAGTGTAGAGATAGTTTGTAGGTGCTCGAACTCTCCCCAGCCATCGTAAATAAGGACTTCAATAGTTGAATTAAGTTCGCAGATGAGATAGGCAATTTTCGCAACTGGATGGAAAACGATATGACGTGGGCCACTTCCAGCAGCGGCCTGATAGGTTGCCAATTTTTCTACTTTTCCTTGGTCTGAAACCTTGTAGGTCACAACTTGGTCAGCACCTAAATCACAGGTCACCAAGAACTTATCAGGTGTTAAATCGGAAAAGTGAACATGGGCAGACGCTTGGTTTTCATGTGGTCCAGATCCTTCATGTTGAGCTACATCAGCCAGTTCTAAGGAGCCATCCTCTAATCGTTTATAGACCAGAACTTGCCCCTTGTGGTAATTGGCAGCATAAACTAGATTTCTTTCTTCATCAACGGCTACATAGCAGTGAGGTGCACCCTCGCTAACCACATGGTTTAGGTTGCTGAAATCTGTATCGAAAGCTACGATTCCCCCTTGCTCATTCTCAGCCCCGACTGAATAAAGTCGTCCAGTTTTGTCAAAAGCAAGGTAGGTTGGATTTGGTTCTTCAGTGACTAATTCTAAGTTGCTGAGTTGACCAGTTTCATTGTTAAACTGAGCCTTATAGATGCCCTTTGAATCACGTTTGGTATATGTGCCGAAATAGATAGCCATGTTTATCTCCTTTGAAAATGATTGTAAAAATTATATCATATTTTTCCTGGAAAGTCTGAGAAATCCTATATTTCATTTGTCTAAAAAAATCCATTACATGGTACAATAGAGAAAAACGAATTGGAGTAATGATATGGATGAGCAGAATCAACGATTTAGACTGTCTTGGTTTTTTAAGTGGTTTTTAAATAATCAAGCTGTTACTTTCTTTCTAGTGACCTTATTGGTCTTATTGACTATTTTCGTTTTTACTAAAGTTAGTTTTTTGCTGAAGCCGATTGGAAGTTTTATCGAAATAATATTACTACCTATGTTGTTGACCGGTTTACTTTACTATTTGTTGAATCCAATTGTGGACTGGTTAGAGAAATACAAGATTACACGGACAGTTGCAATTTCGATTTTATTTGTATTGATTGGTATGCTTTTGGTATGGGGGTTGGCTGTTGCTATTCCAAGTATTCAAGGGCAGGTAACTTCTTTCGCCCAAAATTTGCCATCTAATATTCAAAAGATTGAAAGTCACGTAACGACCTTATTGGAAAATGAGCAATTTGAACAGTTTCGTCCGACTGCCTTGGAAATGTTAAATAAGGTCAATGATCAAATTATTTCCTATGCACAGAAATTTTCATCTAGTGCGGTAAACTGGGCGAGTAGTTTGATCTCAACGGCCTCTCAGATAATTGTAGCAATATTGATAATGCCTTTCATCCTCTTTTATCTATTGCGAGATGGTCAACAGTTAAATACTCATGTTACGCAGTACTTGCCAACCAAATGGCGTTCATCCGTCAGCGAGGTTTTGACAGATGTCAATGCTCAGTTGTCTAACTATGTGCGTGGCCAGGTGACGGTTGCTATTATTGTTGCACTCATGTTTTCGGTCATGTTTTCAGTGATTGGACTTAGTTATCCTGTAACCTTGGGGGTTATGGCTGGTTTCCTTAATCTGATACCCTACTTGGGCTCATTTTTGGCTATGATTCCTGCAGTAGTGTTAGGATTGATTGCTGGACCTGTCATGTTGGTCAAGGTTTTGATTGTTTTCATGTTGGAGCAGACCATTGAAGGTCGTTTTGTAACTCCACTTATTATTGGTAGCTCTTTGAGTATTCATCCCATTACCATTTTATTCGTCTTGTTGACTGCTGGTCAGATGTATGGTGTGTTAGGGGTCTTGTTAGGAATTCCAATCTATGCCACTATTAAGGTAGTGGTCAAGGCGGCTTTTAACTGGTATAGAGAGTATAGCGGTTTATATGTTGAGGAAGGAGAACAGACGGTTCGAGATGAATAATAGTGAAAAAATGGTGGCTTGTATCGGTCAGCAGGATTTAGAGAAAGCTAATAAGTATTTTAAACGAGCCTTGGAGCAAGATGATAGTGAAACGCTTTTGTCCTTGGCTGCCTATCTGGAAAGTATTGGTTTTTTCCCTCAGGCTGCACAAATCTATGACCAACTTAAGGAAACCTATCCTGAGGTAGTTCTCAATCTGGCACAGATTGCTTTTGAGGA
This sequence comes from Streptococcus sp. 32226D021BW, assembly GCF_053545015.1. Classification (NCBI taxonomy): domain Bacteria; kingdom Bacillati; phylum Bacillota; class Bacilli; order Lactobacillales; family Streptococcaceae; genus Streptococcus; species Streptococcus sp. 32226D021BW. Next base: position 3,128 of record NZ_JBPPVC010000024.1, read on the forward strand.
TGGTTTGGTTGAAGAAGCTTTTGCTTATTTGGAGGAAATTTCGGAAGACAGTCCTGTCTACATTGAAGCATTATTGGTCAAGGCGGACCTGTATCAGGCAGAAGGCTTGTCGGATGTGGCGCGTGAGAAATTGTTAGAAGCTAGTCACATATCTGATGAACCAATTATTTTATTTGGCTTAGCAGAGTTGGATATGGAGTTGGAATTTTTTAATGAAGCCATCTCTTACTATGCCCAGCTGGATAATCGTGAAATCTACGAATTAACTGGGGTTTCTACCTACCAGCGAATCGGTCTTGCCTATGCAAGTTTGGGGAAATTTGAAGCGGCCATTGAATTTCTGGAAAAAGCTGTCGAGTTGGAATACGATGACCAGACTGTTTTTGAGTTAGCTGCTCTGCTATTTGAAAGCGAAGAATACCAAAAGGCCAATCTCTACTTCAAGCAGCTGGATACCATCAATCCTGATTTTGAGGGCTATGAATATGCCTACGCTCAATCCCTTCATGCCGAGCATAAGATTGAAGAAGCCTTGGCAATGACAGAAAAGGGCTTGGCCAAAAATGATTTTGATGCCAATCTCTTGCTGCAAGCTTCTCAGTATGCCTATGAAATGCACGATGAGGAAGCTGCTGAAGACTATCTTCTCAAGGCAAAAGAGGTGGCAGATGATAGTAATGAATTAGCCCTCCGCTTGTCCAATCTCTATTTGGAGCAGGATCGGTTTGATGAGGTGGTGGCCTTGTTTGACGAGGAGCTGGACAATGTCTTGGCGCGTTGGAATGTGGCCAAAGCCTATCAAGCTCTAGAAAGAGATGATGAAGCTATTGCGCTTTACGCTGAATTAGCTCGAGAATTGGCGGAAAATCCTGAATTTTTGGTTGATTATGTAGGGTTATTACGTCAACTTGGTCGTTTGGAGGAGGCAAGAGAGCAAGCTAGTCGTTATATCCAATTGGTGCCAGACGATTTAGCCATGCAAGAATTTTTGAATGAAGAGTAAGTTATGCAAGTAAATCGATTATTTCAATACAATACACTCGGTGCCTTGATGGCGGGTTTATATGACGGTTCTTTGACGGTTGGCGAATTGCTGGAACATGGTGATTTAGGCTTGGGAACTCTGGATTCTATTGATGGTGAGCTGATTGTCCTAGATGGAAAGGCTTATCAGGCCAAGGGGGCAGGGGAGAAACCAGAAGTGGTTGAAGTTCCTTCTGATATGAAGGTTCCCTATGCGGCGGTCATTTTCCATGAGGCAGAAGTGATTTTCAAACAACGCTTTGAAATGACCAGCGATGAATTGCACCAGCGGATTGAATCCTATTACGATGGCGAAAATCTTTTTCGTTCTATCAAAATCAAAGGGACGTTTTCACGGATGCATGTTCGTATGATTCCTAAATCGGCTTCGGATGTCCGTTTCACGGAAGTGGCAAGTCGCCAGCCTGAGTATACCGCTGAGAATATTTCAGGCACCATTGTTGGTATTTGGACACCAGAGATTTTTCACGGGGTCAGTGTGGCTGGTTATCATTTGCATTTTATCTCAGACGATTTGACCTTTGGGGGCCATGTTATGGACTATATCATTTCACAAGGAAATATCGAGGTTGGCCCAGTCGATCAGCTGGATCAACGCTTTCCAGTTCAAGACCGCCAGTATCTTTTCGCTAAGTTCAACGCCAAGGAAGTTAGAGAAGATATTGATAAGGCGGAGTAATATTACTTATTAAGTTCCTAATTTGTAAAATTAAGCTAGGGAGGAAGTCAAGTTTCTTAGTTTCAGACTAACACTCTTACTTTTAGGAATGAAACCTATTTGTATACAATACCCGTGGTGCTAGTTCATTTCAAACTACAATAAAAAGCCCAAATGGACCATACTGTAAGTGATGAAACATACAGGAGGTTAGTCCAAATGAGCCACTTACAGTATACCGCTAAAATCTCATCATTTGCAATGGAATGTACGCCAATTATCGCAAATTTGTCATCACTCCTACCAAAACTATTGTCCAGATTCCTTCAAACATCGGCCTAATGATAGTTTAGCCTAAGTTTCAGATGAATCACACCTTGTCTTGCTTTTGTTACAAGCAGAACTAGGCATAACATCACAAGGCCATTTCTACACCATCTGCCACCTCTTTCCTTGTGGTCAGTTACTAGAAAGAAGTCGTTTCAATCATCGGTCAACAAATGATTTGGATCGTCCAATTCATCCGAAAAGCTATGAGTGAAATGCTTCCATCTGATAAACTAGCCATTATAGATAGTTTTCCCTTGCCACTTTGCCAACCCGTTCGCAATCACAGACCTACCATTTTTAAAGTATTAGCCAATATTTGCCACAATGCCTCTATACATCATAGGTTCTACGGCTTCAAGGTTCATATGCTGGTGACCTTATCTGATTATATTTTGAACTATGTGCTCACACCCGCCTCTGTCCACGATGTAGAGGTGGGTTTTTAGCTATTAGAGGGGTGTAAGCAATCGGTTATCCTAGGTTATTTAGGCTACCTGAGCAGTGCACTCAAGAAGGACTTAGATCAACAAGGTTACCATCTATGTACGCCATTTCGTAAAAACATGACAGGGGCCTAAGAACATAATGATTGGAAGGTGATGGCTCTGAGACGAACTATTGCAATACGTTTTTCTGAACTGTGTCGTTTCTTTGACATCGAACATACACTTGCTAGAGGGATAGCCGGACTACAGCTACGAATGGAACAAATTATTCTAGCTCATAACTGACGCTATTTTGAAATGAACTAGCACCACGGGTATAAAAGTATTGTTTTTATTTCATTTAACTATATTGATAAAGACGGCGTCATTACGGAAGAAGTTCGATACTTTATCCTCCGTTTCAAGAGTGATGTACAGACTTTTTCTCAGGTTATTCGCGGTCATTGGTCGGTTGAGTGCCTACATTAGTTGTTAGATGTGGTTTACCGAGTAGATAAGAATCAAACCTTAGATAAACGAGCGGCCTTCAATTTAAATGATATTCGTAAGACTTATCTCCATCTCTTGCAAATGAAAATCTTTCCTAAGCAGAAGCGGAGTTACCGACGCAAACAACGCTATATTTCTGTCCATTTGGAGAATCATTTGCCACAATTATTTGGAAATCGAGGAAAAGGTGGTAAATATTTATCATGATTTACAACATCTAGGTGCATGGGCAAAAGGAGAGAAGAAATTTTCCATGCGTTTGGCGTTTTTTGCATATTTTTTGCTTGCAAAATGTCTCAAGATATGATAGTGTAATAGTGATAAACTAAAAGGAGTATTATCATGGAAAAAAGAAAAAATATGTTTCATAAAAAGAAGCGTATGTTTGGTGAAAAGCAATATCGTTTTTCAATAAGGAAATTCAACGTTGGTGTTGGTTCCACGGTCATAGCGGCCTTCCTACTTCTAGCAGGTAGTCCACTTGTTTCAGCGCAAGAGATTACTTCTACTGAAGGTGTAACTAGCTCAACAGAGAAAATTTCTGAAACGATAGTGCCAACTACAGATTCTACTCAGCCTGAGTCAATCAAAACAGATGATGAAACTTCAAGTTCTTCAGTAACTTCTGCAGAAACAGGTTTAGATTCATCAGTTTCAGTGAATTCAGGTTCGCTGGATTCAACTACATCGCAGGATGTTGAAAGTGAGTCGGCAATAGTTAATGAATCTTCTGAAGCTTTAAATGAGAGTTCAGAACTTAGCTCTGAATCTGCATCATCTGAAATTACAGATAATAGCTTGCAGGAGTCTTCGACTGTTTCTGCTGCTGAACTTATAGCACCAGTTGAAACCACTTTAACTGTTGAAGATGGCGAGGAAGTGGCGAAACAAATCAATCAGATCGCTACTGATGAGGAAGCAATTGGTGATGTTCGGACAGCGGGTATTACCTACCAGGTTCGATACATTGATGAGGAGACTGGACAACGTGTTTCTCGTACAGCTCATACTGAAGCTGTTGAGACCAATCGTTTGAATGCAACGACATATGTAAAAGTCATTGCTAGTCTTCCTGAAGGGTATGAACTTGCTGATGGCCAGTCTCCAGTTTTAGTACAACAAATTTTTGAAAAGCAAACTAATATTTTATCATTTGTTGTTACTAAGAAAAAAGAAGACGAAACTCTGGTTTCTGAACCAACGACTTCAGGTTCTTCAGGTTTCCGTACCAATCCTTCAGCTACACCTGAAGCTAGAGATGGTTATTCTGTCACAGCGCTTGTTCCACCCGTTCAAGATCCAAATGGTTATCATGTTCAAGCTGTAGCTGGAGAATATACGAATAATGTTTTAACCAGCTATGTCCTCTATTCTACTCGAAAGGAAGACACAGCTACAGATGCTGCTGGGAATGATATTCCAACTAAGCTTTACTTAACAAAAGTAGATGCCAACAATACCAACTCTATTCAAGCTAGTATTGTTGTTGATTTGACCCAACCTGCGGGGACATCGGTAGCTTTCGATGGTGGGACAATTAGTCTCGACACACCTGTTCGGGTTCGTGGTTCAAATCTGCCAACGGCCACCTATTCTTATGCTTTCAGCTCAAATAAAAGATTGGATCCTATTTTCTTAATGGGGGCAGTAGATACAGATAATTCCACTAGTAATAGTTCTGGTGGAACTTTTAGTCCGTATACATATCAGTTGACTAAATATAGAGACAAAACTACAGGTGCCGAACTAGCACCAATCTATGTTCAAGAGGGTTGGCGATACGATACTTATACAACCGCACCAATTGATATTCCTGGATATACATTGGTTGGCGACTCAGGGAATACAGATTCCTATATTAACCATGGACGGAATTATGTAGCTGGAGATGTACTCTATCAAAAGTCAAATTTACCAATTAATATCTATGACACTGATTCCAAAGATCGTAAAATTATTGGGACACAGGATACACAGTTATACAGAAAGCTAGTTATTACAGACACTTCGACGATATACACTGAGTATTATCAAGTTATTGGGGATGCGGCAAGTACTCCTTCTCCAGAGGAGTTTTTCGCTCAATTGGAAGCGGGAACTTTAAATATTATCACAGATAAACTATTTGCGGCCACCCAGGCTGACGGTGTTACATTATCAGGAGGGCATACATTAAACTCACCTGTAAATGCAACTAAAAAGCTTGGAGATTACTTTACAACAGATAAGACGGGAGTATATCCATTAAGAAACCCTTCTAGTTTGTTGGCTCAGTACCCAAATGATTATTCTGATTTTACTCCTGCAGAAGTTTTAGCTTTGCCAACCGTTTCTGACTCTCCAATTGAAGTTACAGCAACTAATCCAGGCAGAGTGGTAGTACCCTTTACAGCGCAGTATGTACGAAATACGGATACAACTGTTCCAACTAAGACAAGTTCTGTACGGATGACTGCCTATTTCAATTTGTTGCACAGTTCTTCTACAGGGTCAGACGTTACGTACTACTATACTGCAAACCCACAAGTTGCAGCAGTTAAGTTCGTTGACACTACTGATTCAAGTGTTCAGTACACAGAGAACCTGAATGGTAAAACAGCGGAGACTTTCGGCTGGGATCCAGCTACAAAAATCGCGGAATTTGAAGCGATGGGCTATACGGTCGTCAATCGGGATGGTTATGCCCCAACAGGAACATACGATACGATTGATGGAAATGTTCAAGAATTCACTTATGAGTTGACTCCTAAGACTACTCAAGTGACAGATAATCCGTTAGTCTTTACTCGAACTACTAACTATATTAAAGAAGAAGATAGTAGTCAGGTTGCGGCTCCTTATACAACAACAGTCACATATGAGCGAACAGGAACTCGAAATGAAGTGACGGGATCGGTGACTTGGAATTCTTGGACAGCTAAGGATGGCGATACAATTCTTGAAGGTCAAGCTCTACCAACTCTTGCCGGCTATTCCGTTAAGTCTGTTACTTCAAACTACGGTACAGTTACTGCAGTATCAGTAGTTGAGAATATCGACACAGCTGATCTCATCTCAACAGGAAACTATGATCTCGTTGAGACAGTAGTGTATGCGAAAGCAGCTCAAACAGGTAGTGTGAAGTTTGTGGATACGACAGATGGTTCAGTGAAATTCACAGAACCCCTCAATGGTCAAACAGGTGATGA
>NZ_JBPPVC010000025.1:0-8829 GCF_053545015.1 Streptococcus sp. 32226D021BW
CACCTCAGAAAAGTATTGCCAAATTGCGATACTTTCCTTGAGGCACTTTTGTCCTGTTCTTGTTTCAATTAACTATACTTGACTGGTTAATTGCTTTGTGATATAAACTTAACTGGTTAATGTTTTTTTGTGAAAAGGAGGAAATATGCTAAAGAAAATACTTGGAGCCTGTCTTTCTGTTCTAGCTGGTTTGTGCTTGATGGCATGTTCGGTTCAGAAAGAGGCTAGTCAGGTTCAGTCAGGAATGCGGATTGTGACATCATTTTACCCTATTTATTCACTGGTTAAGGAAGTGTCGGGAGATAAGAATGATGTTCGGATGATTGGTTCGCGTTCGGGAATCCATTCTTACGAACCATCAGCGGCAGATATACGAGCCATTTACGATGCAGATGTCTTTATTTATCACTCACGGATTTTAGAGTCATGGGCAGGGCGCTTGGATACAAATTTACAGGGTTCGTCCGTCAAGGTTTTAGAAGCATCTACAAACCTGCCTTTGTCAAAAGTTCCTGGCTTAGAAGATATGGAAGTTGGTCACGGGATTGATGAGGCTAGTTTATATGATCCCCACACCTGGATGGACCCGGTCTTGGTTGGACAGGAAGCCCTTGAAATTGGGGAACTTTTGGCTGAGAGTGATCCAGAGAATGCGGATTACTATCGGGAAAATGCTAGGGCTTTGGAGAATGATGCTCAAAAGTTGGCAGACAAATATATTCCGATTTTTGCGAAGGTCAGTTCAAAAACCTTCGTGACCCAGCACACAGCCTTTTCCTATACTGCCCAGAGGTTTGGGTTGAAGCAGTTGGGAATAGCTGGCGTATCTGAGGAAGAACCTAGTCCAAGGCAGTTGGCAGAAATCAAAGAGTTTGTCGACACTTACAAGGTACAAACGATTTTTACCGAAAAGGGAACGTCGGATAAATTGGCCAAGGCTCTGGCAACTTCGACAGGTGTGGACTTGAAGGTCCTAGATCCTCTAGAAGCAGACCCAGAAAATAACTTGACCTATTTAGAAAACTTAGAGCAGGTTTTAGAAACTCTTGCTCAAGAATTGAAATAATCATTGATAAAGGAGATAAAATGAAGAAGAAAGCACTTGTTGGTTCGGTAGCGACCCTTGTTTTGGGGATGAGTTTGTGTAGCTACCAGTTGGGGCGTTATCAGGCGACAGAAGAACAAAAAAATCGAGTGTCCTATATTGAAGATAGTCAAAAGGAAGAGTCATTGGTTGCGGAGCAATTAACTCCGGAACAGGTTTCGGCAAAGGAAAATATTGATGCTGAGCAGATTGTTGTCAAAATTACAGACCAAGGCTATGTGACATCTCACGGAGATCATTTCCATTATTACAATGGCAAGGTGCCATTCGATGCCATCTTTAGTGAAGAATTGGTCATGAAAGATCCGAATTATGTCCTTCAAGATAGTCACATTATCAATGAGGTCCAAGATGGCTACGTTATCAAGGTAGATGGGAAATATTACCTTTACTTGAAAGATGCCAAACAGCAGAAAAATGTTCGGAGTAAGGAAGAAGTTGAACGACAGAAAGGGATTACATCGGCTGATAGCAAGCGACAGGCGACGGGTTCTAGTCATTCAGACGGTCCCTATAAGACTGACGATGGTTATGTCTTTAATCCGACAGATGTCATCGAAGATACGGGGGATGGCTTCATTGTTCCTCATGGGGATCATTTCCATTTCATCCCGAAAAAAGATCTTTCAGCAACAGAGTTAAAAGCGGCTCAGGATTTTTGGGATAAAAAGGGTAGCAATCAGTTAGGTGCTGGAAGTCATTATGGAACTCCTACCCAGAAAGTTCGGCCGGAAACTCCTGTTTCAGTACAGGGACAAGATTTGACTAGCTTGTTGGCTCAGCTGGATGCTACACCATTATCTCAACGCCATGTCGAAGCTGATGGTTTAGTCTTTGATCCAAGAGCTATCAGTAAAAAAACAGCCACCGGTGTAATTGTGCCCCACGGAGATCATTTCCACTTTATTCCATACAGTCAGATGTCTGCCTTGGAGGAAAAGATTGCCCGAATGATTGGCACAAGTGGTGCAAGCACCGGCCAGGCAAATGGTGGCACTAGACACCAGGCTACTAGTCATCAGGTTCACTCCAATCCAACACCAAGTCCAACCTTGCCAAATAGTCCAACAAAGTCGACAGGAACTGCCAAACAACAGACTCGTATGTGGCAGGGGCGTTCGATAGCTGTTTATGGTAAGGGCTTGGATGGTAAAGCTTACTTTACTAGTGATGGTTATCAGTTCAGCAAGGCTTCGATTACCTCTGTTGATGAACATGGCTTGATTGCAAGCCACGGAGACCATTTCCATTATGTTGGTCTTGGTGAATTGGAAGACTTTGAAATCAGGCAAGTGGAAGAGTGGGTGAGAGAGCAAACAGGTGCTCCTGTATTATCGACAAAACCAATACATAATCTAATTATTGATAGTCCACTACCATCTCAATCGACAAGTCCATTAGAAACGGATAAGCCCAAGGAAAATCAAGTGTTTGTTCCGTCTGGCAGTATAGTTTCAGCAGGAGTGGAGGCTGTGGAAACAGAAAAGCCTACGGTTGAAACAAGCACACCCTTAGAAGAGAATCGTCCAGACTTTGACTATAAATTGGTTACAGGCAAGGAAATATTGAATGGCAAGGTTATCTATCATGTGCAGCAAGCAGGCAAGACCTATTCTTATAGCCGTGACGAATTGGATTGGATGAAAATCTCATTTGCAGAATTGACCCTGTCAGAAAAAGACAAACAATATATCTTTGACATTGCCCCGTTGGCTGAAGGTGATCTTCAACCTGCCATGTTGGTCACTATGGATAAGATTCCAATGAAAGGAGCCAATGCGACTTACGATACGGGGACATCCTTTGTCATTCCTCACATAGACCATATCCATGTTCTGCCTTATACTTGGTTGAGCAAGGAACAAATTGCGACCATTCGTTACATCATGCAACATCCGGATGTTCGTCCATCAGCTTGGACAACAGCTGGGCATGGTGATGGAGAAATGGCTGAAGAGGTCCCACCGATTTTAAATGCGACACCGAAGGCAGAACGCCAAGGCTTGAAAAATTGGCAGATCGTTTATACTGCTGAAGAAGTCATGGCTGCGCGTGCGCAGGGTAAGTTTGCGACCAATGATGGTTATATCTTTGCAGCAGAAGATGTCTTGGATCCAGCCAGCTTTATCTTTAGTCAAGCCTTTAGCATTCCGAGAGCGACAGGCGGTTCTTTACGCTCAGTAGCCAAAAAAGACCTTTCACAAGAGGAACTAGCAGCTGTAGAAGCTCTTCTTAATAAACGTGATGCGGAAGAATTGGCCAAACGTGTGACGCCGCTTGATAGACGGGCAGGCTTGAAAAACTGGCAAATTGTCCATTCGGCAGAGGAATTGGCAACCGCCAAGGCAGCAGGGAAGTACATAACAAAAGACGGCTATATTTTTGACCCGCAAGATGTTTTGGATCCAAAAACCAAGGTATCTCAAACAGCCTTCCGAATCCCTAGAGCGGATGGCTCAGGTTTCTACCGTGTGGAAAAAACTGCCCTCAATCCTCAAACAGAATTGGCACCAGCAGAAGCCTTGCTAGCGGCAACACAACAAGCACCTGTCCAGCCTGCAAAACCAACAGAAGCAACAACTCAGCCAAGTAGTTCTTCGATTATTGCAACGCCTGCCCAACGCTTTGCATCGGAAGAAAAAACAGACACATCTGACAGTCAAGAAAGTGGTCAATCGCAAGAAACCGAGGTTGAAACTAGCCCGTCAAGTGAAATGCCGACGGATGTAGCTTCAGAAACAACCCCTGCCGTAGAAGAGCCAGTCAAGGAGTTAGCGGCACCATCTGAATTAGTTCCTCCAGTTGAACCAGTAACTTCATCAGTTGTTTCGACAGAAAGTATAGAAAGCAGGTTAACGGATTCTGTTTCAGAATAAAAAATGAGCTTTTGCAACCTCTTGAATGGTCGGCACTATGCTAGTCATTTAAGTGGAAGGCAGAAGCTTTTTTATATTTTTCAAAAAAATCTGAAAATTCAGTATTGTCCAGAAAGCGATTTCGTGATAAAATATTTTTTGTATGTAGAATACAAATCTAAAAAAGGAGGTTATGTTTATGGCAAATCGCAATTTGGTCAATCGACTATTGAAGGCAAGCAGTTTATTGTCCCTTTTGACGGCTACAACTTATGTGGCAGTGCCTGTTTTAGCGAATGAAACCAATACACTTCCGCTTGTAACAGTGGATAACTCAATGGTCCATTCTGTAGAAACAGACCTAGCTCCAGTGGCTGATCAAGGTTTAGATCTGTCATTGACGGAGAAAGAAGAAGATGTCGGCGAAACCCAGTTAGTTTCTAATATGGCTGAACCAGCTTCAAGTGTAGTTGAACCAGTTACTGACCAGGCTCAGACAGAGGATGTGGTTGGGGCTGCTGTTCTTGTTACAGAGAATGTAGAGCCTGTAGTCACTGATTCGGGGTCTACCCTGGATAATTCTGCTTCTGCTACCGAGCTTTCTGGAAGCGAGGAAGTGCTTTCAGAAGAAAGTAATGCTCTCATCAATGTCCCAACTGTCTGGGAGACGGGAAACAAGGGAGAAGGGATGGTCATTGCCATCGTTGACTCTGGTATTGATGTAGAACACGATGCCTATCGTTTGACAGATGTTACAAAAGCCAAATACCAAAGTGAAGAAGAGTTTGCGGCAGTAAAAGAGCAGGCGGGTATTCATTACGGTCAATGGTACAGTGAGAAAATCGTCTTTGCTTATAATTATCTAGATACAAATAATGAGGTAAAAGAAAGCAAGGAAGCCACTCACGGTGGTCACGTTGCAGGTATTGCAGCAGGAAATCCCTCTCAGGAAGATAGCATTGGGCAAAAGATTGTGGGTGTAGCACCTGAAGCTCAGCTTATGTTTATGCGTGTCTTTTCAGAGAATTTTGGTGATGGAACCCAGCCGTTTCTATATATTCGAGCGATTGAAGACGCTGTCAAATTGGGTGCGGATGTCATTAACTTGAGTTTGGGTTCGGCAGCAGGTTCTTTGATTGATGCCAGTGTTGCTTTAAACCAAGCAATTGAAGATGCCAAGAAACGTGGAGTGTCCGTTGTTATTGCGGCGGGTAACGACCGTGTTTGGGGAGATGGACAGGATAATCCTTGGGTTGAAAATCCAGATTATGGTCTAGTAGCCTCTCCGGCAGCAGCTAAGGATTCCATTGCGGTAGCTTCTTTCAATAATACCCATGTTGTTAAAGACGTCTTCACCATTCGAGGTATGGAGAACCAGCCTGCATTTAACAATGGTAAAGGAACCTATACTCAGCCTAGCGGTCTTCCAGACTTTGATGCCAGCAAAGAGTACGATTATATCTTTGTCGGTATTGGTAATCCAGAAGATTTTCAAGGGAAAGACCTTAATGGCAAAGTCGCTCTGATCCAACGTGGTACGATTTCGTTTGATGCTAAGATTGCTGAAGCCAAGAAAAATGGAGCAGTTGGAGCAGTTATTTTCAATAACATTGATACAGGTAATGACCTATCAATGGCGGTAACCTCAAGAGAAGCTCGTTCTATCCCATCTATCTTTATTCCTAAAGCACTTGGTTTGGAATTGGCAGATAAATCAGGTACAGACACCTACAAGCTAGTGTTTGACAAGAAGAAAGCCATGATGGAAAATCCAGAGGGCAATCGGATGTCTGAATTTACCAGCTGGGGTTTAACGGCAGATGGTGAGTTGAAACCGGATGTTACTGCACCGGGTGGAGCTATTTATTCCAGTATCAATGATGGCAAGTATGCTAGCATGAACGGTACGTCCATGGCTTCTCCGCATGTTGCAGGTGCTGTAGCCCTTATTAAAAAAGGATTGATGGAGAGATATCCTGACTTGACAGGACAAGCTCTTCAAGACCGTATCAAGCAAGTCTTGATGTCAACAGCTCGTCCACACTTTGATGCGACTGCCAATGCTTATGTTTCACCAAGACAGCAAGGTTCAGGTTTGATTGATGTTCCAGCGGCTATTGCGACAGACTTGTATGTTTTAGGTAGTGAAGGGTATCCGAGCATTTCACTAGGTAATGTTCAAGACAACTTCAGTTTTGATGTGACGCTCTACAATACATCAGACAAGGCTCAGACTGTTACCTACAAGACACACTTGAATACGGATGCTGTTGAGAACGGTACATTCAGCTTGACGCCACGGGAATTGACACAGGTTGAGGGACAGGAAATTACTGTCGATGCATATTCTAGCAAGACAGTGACGATCTCCCTAGATGCGTCTAGTTATGCAGAGGAACTGGCTCAATTGATGCCAAATGGTTATTATTTGGAAGGTTTTGTTCGCTTCCTAAATAAAGATGATCAAATGGATCTGGTCAGTCTTCCATTCGTTGGTTTCCGAGGGAAATTCCAAGATTTGGCAGTTTTAGAGAAATCGATTTATGATTTTTCTACCGAGGAAGCTCCTTTCTATACAGAAAATGATTTCTCTGTGACAGGTGGTTTGGCAGTAGATGAGAAAAACTTCTACACAGCCTTGTTATCTGGTAAAGCGGAATTTAACCACGAAACAGGTGAACATGGTGTTCAATCTCCATTTATCTTGGGTAGTTTTGAGGATGCAGACGGAAATTTCCACTTGAAAAAAGATGAGAATGGCCAGCCAATCCTCGCTCTTTCTCCAAATGGAGACGGAAACCGAGATGGAATTGTTTTCCGTGGCGTATTCCTTCGTAACTTCCGTAATTTGCAAGCGACAGTTTATGCTGCAGATGATATAGAACGCAAGACACCATTATGGCAAGGGGACTCAATCAGCGGACCGAAGAATTTCTATGCTGGTCGTCCGACCAATCCACGTGCACATTTGATTGAAACATCTGCCTGGGAAGGTAAGGATAAGAACGGTCAAGATTTGCCAGATGGTAAGTATCAATACGTTATTTCATACCTGCCTGAAACATCTGGTGCCAAGGAGCAATTCATTACCTATACCATTGAATTGAATCGTGTCCGACCTGCTATTACAACGGGTGTTGTGGATATGGAGGCAATGACCTTTAAACCACGTGCTCCGATTGCCTATGGTATGCCTATTTACCGTGAGCGTGTATATTATGTTATCCATACAAAAGATGAGAATGGGCAACCAGTAGAAATTGAAGATCCTAATAACATTGGTCCAACTGGTCGTCCATTGAAAGAAGTATTGACCCAGCCACGTCGTGTCTATGTACAGCCAGATGAAAATGGTGTGTATCAATTGCCGACAGAGGACATCTTAGGTCGTCCACTGGATATTTCTAGCTTCTTCTATGCAGTAGAGGATCAGGCGGGTAATGTTTTAAGTGCAAATCTATCTGAATTTGCTGAAGTGCCAAGTGACCACGGGGTTGTTGTTGTACAGATTATCAATGACCAGACTGATCAAGAATACCCAACTGCCTATAATTATATTATTAGAGATGCAGAAGGAAATCAGCTTGAGTTATTGAAACCCGCTGGTCCGACAAGTAACATTCAACTGCTTCCATTTGGTACCTACACAGTTGAATTGCATTTGTTCGATAAGGATGAGGTTCGGCTCATTGACGGGGAGCCACTCGTAAAAACATTTACTGTTTCAGAAGAGAATAGTTTAGTTGGTATTGATTTCCGAGTAATTGCTGTAGACCGTTCTCCGGTTCTTGCAGATTTTGGTGGTCTGGTGCCAGAAGAAACCAAAGTATATTTGGTTAATCAGAGCGGAGAAGAGCTTGAGCTTACTCGTGCTCGTTATGCTCCGGAAGTCTTTGAACGTTTGGTTACACATGGGGACTATTCAATCCGCATTGAAGTGCCTACAGGCTATGGTGTGGTAGATACTCCGACGACTTATAAGGTCGAAGAGGTAGTTCGCAACTACTTAAATCTAACCCTAACAGCCAAGGGAGATATTGAAAATGGAGGAAAATCTCTCACAAATGATGCTCCAGTTCTTCCAGCCTTTGACCTGTCAGCCGATACAGATGGCGATGGCTTCAGCAACCAAGTAGAGTTGGAGCAAGGTTCTGATTATGCAAATGCAGGTTCAGTTCCTGAGGTGGCAGCCAAGGGTGAGTCAACATTCTTTGAATTACCAGTCGGTCATTTGGCTATGAATGGTTCCTCTGTAACTGCCCCAGTTCTTCCAGCCTTTGACTTGTCAGCTGATACGGACGGCGATGGCTTTAGCAACCAAGTAGAGTTGGAGCAAGGTTCTGATTATGCAAATGCAGGTTCGGTTCCAGTTGTAACAGCCAAAGGTGAGCCAGCCTTTCTAGAATTACCAGAAGGTCATTTGGAACTGAACGGTTCCTCTGTAACTGCCCCAATCCTTCCAGCCTTTGACTTGTCAGCCGATATAGACGGCGACGGCTTTAGCAATCAAGTAGAATTGGAGCAAGGTTCTGACTATGCAAATGTAGCTTCAGTTCCTGAGGTGGCAGCCAAGGGTGAGCCAACATTCTTTGAATTACCAGTCGGTCATTTGGCTATGAATGGTTCCTCTGTAACTGCCCCAGTTCTTCCAGCCTTTGACTTGTCAGCTGATACAGACGGCGATGGTTTTAGTAACCAAGTAGAATTGGCTCACGGCACAGACCACACGGCTTCAACTTCAGTTCCAGAGGCGACAATCAAAGGTGAGCCAGCTTATCTAGAATTACCAGAAGGTCATTTGGCTATGAATGGTTCCTCTGTAACTGCCCCAGTTCTTCCAGCCTTTGACTTGTCAGCTGATACAGACGG
>NZ_JBPPVC010000026.1:0-7785 GCF_053545015.1 Streptococcus sp. 32226D021BW
AAGGACTTAGTCCTGTCCAATACAGAACTAAATCCTTTCAATAATTATTTGTCCAACTTTTGGGGGTCAGTACATTCGCGACCCCTCTTTCTTACAAATTCTCAAAAGCCAGACTAGGCTTGGCATTGAGGTCCCAGCCAGCGAAGTTTTCCTTATTATACTCACTGACCGCTGCCAAGGCAATCATGCCCGCATTGTCACCGCAGAGTCGAAGCGGGGGAATGATGACTTCCACATCGGTAATTTCAGCCGCCAACCGCTCTCGTAAGCCCTGATTAGCTGCCACACCGCCCGCTACCACCAAGGTCTTGACAGGGTATTGCTCCAAGGCCTTCTTGGTCTTAGCCATGAGAATATCCATAACACAGGCTTGGAAAGAGGCTGACAAGTCCGCATTGGACAAGCTTTCCCCTTTCTGCTGGGCATTGTGGTAGAGGTTGATAAAGGCAGATTTGAGTCCTGAGAAAGAAAACTCCAGATTATCTTCCTTGATCATAGCCCGAGGGAAGTCATAAATGTCCTGCCCCTCATGTGCCAACTCATCGATGACTCGACCAGCTGGATAGGGCAGACCCATGACCCGCCCCACCTTATCATAGGCTTCGCCGACCGCATCATCTCGCGTTTCGCCGACAATCTTATAGTCCCCCGCTTCTGACACATAGACCAACTCCGTGTGCCCACCACTGACCAAAAGGGCCAGGAGGGGAAATTCCAATTCCTTGACCGCACGCGCCGCCATCAAATGCCCTGCCATATGGTTGACAGGAATGAGCGGCAGACCGTTAGCCCAAGCAAAGGCCTTGGCAGCCGAAATCCCGACTAGCAAGGCACCGACCAAGCCAGGCCCATAGGTCACCGCCACAGCCGTCAGGTCCTCTGCCGTCACCTCCGCCTCCAACAAGGCCTCCTCGATACAGGCCGTAATCACTTCCACATGGTGACGGCTGGCCACTTCAGGCACCACCCCACCAAACCGCTGGTGGCTGGCAATCTGGCTGGCAATGACATTGGACAAAAGCTCCGCGTCATTTCGCAAAACAGCCACCGAGGTCTCATCACAGGAGGTCTCGATCGCCAAAATCAATCTATCTTTCATCACGTTCTCTTTTCATTAGCACCGCGTCCTCGACAGGATTACGGTAGTAGTCTTTTCGTTTTCCTATTTTGGTAAAATGCTGGCGTGTATAGAGGGCCTGAGCTGCACTGTTAGACTCCCTCACTTCGAGGAAGATGTCCCCCTCCCAGTCCATCACAGCAGCCATCAGTTGACTGGCGATTCCCAACCTCTGAAAATCAGCCCTGACAGCAATCTGCAAGATTTCCATCTCATCCAGCACCGTATGAACAGCTAAAAACCCAACTAATTCCTGACCCTCATAGGCCAGATAGTAGTCCTCATCCTGACTGGTTAGGCTTGTTACAATCTGTTCCAAGGTCCAAGGTGACTGCTCATAGACCGACTGCATAACTGCCAAAACAGCCTCTGCCAGATTTTCCTGACCGTCGTAGTGTTTAATCTCTATCATACACGTTTGATATAACTTTCTGAGTCAGCTTGGTTGTCCTTGAGCCAGTTTTCTTCTGCCTCTACCCGCTTGAGATAGTTGGGCTCAAAGCTGGTCACATCTACTGCTGGCAAGTCTTGACCGATTACTGCCAACTGATAGGCTGACGGCAGACTGGCTTGATACCGGGCAGTCGGTAGAGCTTGCTCGATTTGCTCGATAAAGTTTTCTACTTCTCCGACAAAAGTGATGTCTTCCTTGCCAGACAGGCTAGAAAGCAAGTCATCAAAAGACCAGTACTTATCTTCCTCAACTGCTCTGCCATTTTCATAAAGACCTGCATAGACACAGTTACGGCGGGCATCGATGAGAGGCACCACCAGACCCATCAGGCTAGGCGGAACCAGGGACTGAAGACTGGATAGCCCCACCAAGTCGATCTTGAGGGTGTAGGCCAGAGTCTTGGCAGTCGCCACCGCCACCCGCAGACCCGTGTAGGAGCCAGGCCCCTGAGCGACCACAATCCGATCCAAATCTTTAGGCGTCCAGCCTACCTGAGCCACCAAAAAATCGACCACAGGCATGAGGCTGATACTATGATTTTTCTTAACGGCCAGCAGGGTTTCCGCCTGCAAACGACCGTCCTCCACCAAGGCAACCGATAGGGCTTGGTTGGAACTGTCCAAAGCTAGTATTTTCATAAGTTTCTCTTTCTGTACAATGCTACTCTCTATTGTAAGCTATCTTGGATATTTTTTCAAATAATGGAAAAGACTGGGGTGTGATTTCTAGTAGGTTAATGGATCGAACCGATTTGTCATTCTAGTAAGTCACATCACTATCTGGCAGTTGACAGGCATTTTCTCGACACAATTGAACTCTGTCTTAGTAATCCTAATACACTCGGAATCCTAGCTCACTTCCCTGTTTTATCCCTCTCGGAAATGCAGAATTTCTGAAAATCATGACACTTTTCCATTTTCCTACCAAACCCTTTTACCATCAGCAAATTTTATGGTATAATGAAGAGTAACATTTAGACTGAATAAATTGACAACTCTAGAAAATTGAATAGAAAATACCAAGCAGAATAGCTGTTTGGGGCTTTTTTCATAGTTGCCAGTCAAAAAGAAAGGAACTATACTACACATGATTTATAAAGTATTTTACCAAGAAACAAAAGTCAGCCCACGCCGTGAGCAGACACAAGCCCTCTATGTCGAAGTTGACGCAACTTCTGAATTGGAAGGTCGCATCAAAGTCAAAGAATTGGTTGAAGCAAAATTCCCAGCCTACAACGTTGAATTCGTTGACCTACTCTCTGACAAACACCTCGAATACGAAAAAGAGCACGCAGATTTCAAAATTACGGAGTTTTAATCCATGTCATCAGTCAATCTAAAACCTCATGAAGTTGGCGTTTTCGCCATCGGTGGTTTGGGAGAAATCGGGAAAAATACCTACGGTATCGAGTATAAGGATGAAATTCTCATCGTCGATGCCGGTATCAAGTTCCCAGAAGATGACCTATTGGGTATCGACTACGTTATCCCAGACTACTCCTACATCGTTGAAAACCTAGACCGTGTTAAAGGTCTGGTCATTACCCACGGGCACGAAGACCACATCGGAGGCATTCCCTTCTTGCTCAAGCAAGCCAATGTCCCAATCTATGCTGGACCTTTAGCCCTCGCCCTTATCCGTGGCAAATTGGAAGAACACGGACTGCTCCGTGATGCGACTTTGCATGAAATCAATCATAACACAGAGTTGACCTTCAAGCACCTCAAAGTCAGCTTCTTCCGTACCACCCACTCCATTCCAGAACCACTTGGTATCGTCGTTGATACCCCTCAAGGAAAAATCGTCTGTACCGGTGACTTCAAGTTCGACTTCACTCCAGTTGGCGAGCCCGCAGACTTGCACCGCATGGCTGCTCTCGGTGAAGAAGGCGTTCTCTGCCTCCTCTCCGACTCTACCAACGCCGAAGTTCCAACCTTTACCAACTCGGAAAAAGTGGTCGGTCAGTCCATCATGAAACTGATAGAAGGCATTCACGGACGCATCATCTTTGCTTCTTTTGCCTCTAATATCTTCCGTCTGCAACAGGCGGCTGATGCCGCAGTCAAGACCGGACGCAAGATCGCTGTCTTTGGACGCTCCATGGAGAAAGCCATCGTCAATGGTATCGAGCTCGGCTACATCAAGGTTCCAAAAGACACCTTTATCGAACCAAACGAGATCAAAGAATATCCTGCCAGCGAGATTATGATTCTCTGTACAGGTAGCCAAGGCGAGCCAATGGCTGCCCTCTCTCGCATCGCCCACGGTACTCACCGCCAGGTTCAACTCCAGCCGGGCGACACGGTTATCTTCTCGTCTAGTCCTATTCCGGGAAATACCACAGGTGTTAACAAGCTCATCAATATCTTGATTGAAGCCGGTGTCGATGTTATTCACGGCAAGATCAACAACATCCATACCTCTGGACACGGTGGCCAGCAAGAACAAAAACTCATGCTCCGCCTAATCAAGCCAAAATTCTTCATGCCTGTCCATGGCGAATACCGCATGCAAAAAATCCATGCCAGTCTAGCAGTGGATACAGGTGTACCAAAAGACAACATCTTTATCATGGAAAACGGTGATGTCCTAGCCCTGACCAAGGATTCTGCACGATTGGCCGGCAAGTTCAACGCCCAAGACATCTACGTGGATGGAAACCGTATTGGTGAAATCGGTGCAGCTGTCCTCAAAGACCGCCGTGACCTCTCAGAAGACGGCGTCGTCCTTGCTGTCGCAACCGTTGACTTCAAGTCCAAGATGATTCTGGCAGGACCTGACATCCTCAGCCGAGGCTTCATCTACATGCGCGAATCTGGTGACTTGATCCGCGAAAGCCAACGCGTTCTCTTCAACGCTATCCGCATCGCTATGCGTAATAAAGATGCCAATATCCAGACGGTCAACGGCGCCATCGTCAATGCCCTACGACCATTCCTGTACGAAAAAACAGAACGTGAACCAATTATCATTCCAATGATTTTAACGCCTGATCACTAAGAAAGAAGCCTCGGCAACTGCCGAGGCTTCACTTGTTTTCTAATAGGAATACCTTACAACCACTTGATAAAATGATATTTGGAAATTCCTTTTTTCGGCACATCTGTTAGATGAGCATAAATAGAATATCCAGCCTTCAGATAAAAATCCTTAGCCTGATAGGACTTAGTTGACAGTGTGATACTCTTTACTCCATTTTGTCTAGCTTCATTTTCCAAACGAATCAGCAAACGCCTCCCCAATCCTTGACCTTGCTTGTGTTTGACAACCACCAAAGCCTTTACATGAATCGTTTCCAAGGTCTGTTGGGCCTGCAAGACAGCGACTAATTGACCTGCTTCCTCTTCTACCAAAACAATTTCCTGCTGACTAGGAGCAAGGTCTTGCCCTTCTCCAAAAACCGCTCTATACTGTTCATCAAATACAGCTTTTACAAATTCATCCATCCACATCGCCTCCAATTTTTTTAATCTATATAAGGGTAGTCTTTTTCAAGCTCGTGAACAAAGGACCCGTCGGGGTCCTTTGTTTAATACATATCCAAATAGTTGTCGATTTCCCATTGAGAAACGTAGGTTGCGTAGCTTGCCCACTCGATTTTCTTAGCTTCTACAAAGTTAGTGTAGATATGTTCGCCCAGGGCTGCACGAACAACTTCATCTTTACGAAGTGCCTTCAAAGCATTATGAAGAGTTGAAGGAAGATCTGTGATACCAGCTTCACGGCGTTCCTCATCAGACATTGCATAGATATTTGTTTCAACTGGTGCTGGAGCCTCAATCTTATTCTCAACACCCTCAAGACCTACTTCTAAAAGCACAGCCATTGCTAAATATGGGTTAGCAGTTGGGTCAACTGAGCGCAATTCCAAACGAGTTCCCATACCACGAGAAGCTGGAACACGAACCAATGGAGAACGGTTTTTACCAGCCCAAGCGATGTAAACAGGAGCTTCAAAACCTGGAACCAAACGCTTGTAGGAGTTTACAGTTGGGTTTGTGATAGCAGTATAGTTGTAAGCATGCTTGATCAAACCACCCAAGAAGTGATAGGCTGTTTCTGACAATTGCATACCACGTGGATCTTCTGGATTAAAGAAGGCATTGTTGCCATCCTTGTCAAAGAGTGACATATTACAGTGCATACCTGAACCAGCGATACCATATTTTGGCTTAGCCATAAAGGTTGCATACATTCCATGTTTACGGGCAATTGTTTTAACAACCAACTTGAAGAGCTGAATCTTATCACAAGCACTCAAAACATCATCGTATTTGAAATCAATCTCATGCTGACCAACAGCACATTCATGGTGACTAGCTTCTACTTCAAAGCCCATTTGCGTCAAAACATTGACAATTTCACGACGAGTATTATCAGCCAAATCCGTCGGAGCAAGGTCAAAGTATCCACCCTTATCGTTCACTTCAAGGGTTGGATTTCCTTGCTCATCCATCTTGAAGAGGAAGAATTCTGGCTCAGGACCCAAATTGAAGGAAGAAAATCCAAGTTCTTCCATGTGACGAAGGGCTTTTTTCAAGTTACCACGAGGATCACCAGCAAATGGCTCACCTGCTGTTGTATAAACATCACAAATCAAGCCTGCTACTGAACCATTCTCATCACCCCAAGGGAAGATAGTCCAGGTATTCAAATCTGGATATAGGTACATATCTGATTCATTGATACGAACAAACCCTTCGATTGATGAACCATCAAACATCACCTTGTTTGATAACACTTTATCCACCTGCTCATCAGTTGCTGGAATTTCTACGTTTTTCATTACTCCCATGATATCTGTAAACATCAGACGTAGGAAGGTAACGTTTTTCTCTTTGATATCGCGTTTAATGTCCGCTACTGTGACTGCCATTGTTTTCTCCTCTATTTTTAAAAGTATTTACGATGAACGGAAAATAGAACTAGGACTTGAAAAGCGTCCTTGACGACTGAATTCATCATGTAAGATACGGCGTACATCTTCATCGGTCAAGGTTTTCTGTTGTTTTTGGACCTTAGCTTTTGCTTCACGGTTTGCATATTCCTTCTTAATAGCCGCAATATTCAAACCCTCGTCCAAATAATCCTTGATTTCAAGAAGCAAATCCATATCATTTAGAGAATACAAGCGACGATTGCCCTCATTACGATCGGGCTTAATCAAGCCATGATCTTCATAGTAACGAATCTGACGAGCCGTTAGGTCTGTCAATTTCATAACACTGCCAATTGGAAAAATGGCCAAGGAACGACGGAACTCTTTTTCTCTCATAATGAACTCCTTTCTGCAGACTATTATAGGAGAATTTTGACCATGGGTCAAGTGATTATGTTATATCTTCTAACACCTTTTCTTTTGGAAACGTTTTTTTATCAAATTAACATCGTAATTTACCAAAATCGCTATAAAAACACCCACAAAGGTTTCAAAAACACGAACAAAGACATACTGAATGGTATCACCTGACGGGATTGACAAAGAAATAATCAGCAAGGCTGATACTGCGCCAATAATCCCAGCCTTGTTATTCATAGCCACATTGGTCATAATAGTCAGCATGACAAATATCGGGATAAAAACAGCCGTCACCCAGAACTGATCAGAAAACAACCTATCTAGCAAAAAGAATATCATGGCATAAAAACCGCCAATAGTATTTCCTAACACGCGAGAAGTCCCAAAATGGACACTCTGGTCAAAGTCCTCACGCAAACTAAAGACCGTTGTCAAGGCTGCAATCTGGATTCCTTCCCAGCCCATATAACCAAATAGTAGAATAACTAAAAAAACGGCTAGACCTGATTTAAAGGTCCGCATTCCTAATCGAAATTTTTGAGGATCAAACTTATATTTTTCAAACATATCTCTATTCTAACATGATTTTATGGAAAATGGGGTCATTATCCCAAGAAAGGCAGAAAAGAGTTGGTTTCCCAACTCTTTTCTCTCAAATTTTTACTTTTCAGTCAATGCAGCACCTAGCCAGTCTTTCTAGGTCACACTTCCCAGAAAGACTAGGCCTGGCACTAGGCACTCCGTGCCGTCGCAAGTCCTGGAAGAACTTTTCACCTTGCTAGACTTTCTAACTCGCTTAGCTTCGTAGAAACTCTACGCGATGCACAAAAAAGAGCTGGAATGTACTGACCCCCAAAAGTTGGACAAATAATTATTGAAAGGATTTAGTTCTGTATTGGACAGGACTAAGTCCTT
>NZ_JBPPVC010000027.1:0-6595 GCF_053545015.1 Streptococcus sp. 32226D021BW
GCTATGAATGGTTCCTCTGTAACTGCCCCAGTTCTTCCAGCCTTTGACTTGTCAGCTGATACAGACGGCGATGGTTTCAGTAATCAAGTAGAGTTGGAGCAAGGTTCTGATTATGCAAATGCAGCTTCAGTTCCAGTTGTAACAGCCAAAGGTGAGCCAGCTTATCTAGAATTACCAGAAGGTCATTTGGAACTGACCGGTTCATCTGTAACTGCTCCAGCCCTTCCGACCTTTGATTTGACTGCCGATACAGATGGTGATGGTTTCAGTAATCAAGTAGAGTTAAAACAAGACTCTGACTATGCAGATGCGGCTTCAACACCAGAGAAGAATCTGACACTTCCAGAAGGGATTAAGCCAGTTCCTGTGCCATCAGTAGCAGGAGAACAAGGTTCAGTGAAACAGATTTCTACTACTAAAACCCTTCCAGCAACGGGAGTTGTAGAAAATATGAGTTTCTATCTTGTGGCTAGCTTGACAAGCCTATCCGCATTCCTTTTATTCAAAAAGAGAGAGGAAGCCTAGTTAGTCGCTAGGGAGAAAAAGAGGTCTAGTTTGGCAGTGCCGACTAGGCTTTTCTTTTCTAAAAAAAATTTCACTTATCTTTGACTAATTAAGATATTTAGCGTAAAATAGAAAGGAAAGACAAAAAAGGAGAAGAGCCTTGGAATTAAACGTATTTGCAGGACAAGAAAAAAGTGAACTTTCCATGATTGAAGTAGCCCGTGCTATTTTGGAAGAACGCGGACGTGACAATGAAATGTACTTCAATGATTTGGTCAATGAAATTCAAAATTACCTTGAAAAATCAAATAGCGAGATTCGAGCAGCCTTGCCAACTTTTTATTCAGATTTGAATGTGGATGGTAGCTTTATTCCGCTCGGTGAAAATAAATGGGGATTACGTTCTTGGTATGCTATTGATGAAATTGATGAAGAAGTGATCACTCTTGAAGAAGATGATGAAGATGCACCGAAACGTAAGAAAAAACGTGTCAATGCCTTTATGGACGGAGATGAAGATGCCATCGATTACGGTCATGATGATCCAGAAGATGAAGACGACTACTCTGATAGTTCGACATCTGAATATGATGATGAAAATCCTGATGATGAGAAGGATGAGGTGGAGTCATACGATTCTGAAATCAATGAAATTATCACCGATGATGAATTGGATGTAGAACAGGTTGATTTGGGTGAAGTCGATGATGACTACTCAGATGAAGAGCCTGTAGACGAATAGTCACATAAAATTGTATTTGCCAAGACAATGCGATTGCGATAAGATATTATCGGGCATCTCTTTTGAGGTCGGAGCTCCCTATTCGTAGGGAGCTATTTTTGTTTTTTCTTCATCATTATTGAAATCTACCCCCATCATGATGATGACAGCAGAGAAGGAGTTTGCATGACAAAATATATTTTTGTAACTGGTGGCGTTGTGTCATCGATTGGTAAGGGAATTGTAGCAGCAAGTTTGGGTCGCCTCTTGAAAAACAGAGGCTTAAAAGTCACCATTCAAAAATTCGATCCCTACATCAACATTGCCCCAGGAACTATGAGCCCCTACCAACACGGGGAAGTATTTGTGACAGATGATGGCGCAGAAACGGATTTGGACCTCGGTCACTATGAGCGTTTTATCGATATCAACCTCAACAAATACTCCAACGTCACAACTGGTAAAATTTACAGCGAAGTCCTTCGTAAAGAACGCAAAGGAGAGCATTTAGGAGCAACCGTTCAGGTCATTCCGATGCTCTAAAGGACAAGATTAAGCGAGCGGCACGCACCACTGATGCAGATGTTATTATCACAGAAGTAGGTGGAACTGTCGGAGATATTGAAAGTTTGCCTTTTCTTGAAGCCCTCCGTCAGATGAAGGCAGATGTTGGCTCTGATAACGTTATGTACATTCATAAGACCCTCTTGCCTTATCTCAAAGTGGCTGGAGAAATGAAAACCAAGCCAACGCAACATTAGGTCAAAGAACTGCGTGGACTTGGAATTCAGCCCAATATGTTGGTGATTCGGACAGAACAGCCGGCAGGTCAAGGCATAAAAAATAAATTAGCTCAATTCTGTGATGTAGCGCCAGAAGCGGTGATTGAATCGCTGGACGTTGAACACCTCTATCAAATTCCTCTCAATATGCAGGCGCAAAACATGGACCCGATTGTCTGCTACCACTTGAAACTGGATGTGCCACCAGCAGATATGACAGATTGGTCAGCCATGGTTGATAAGGTATTAACTCTCAAGAAGACTGTTAAGATTGCCCTTGTTGGAAAATACGTCGAGCTCCAAGATGCCTACATTTCAGTTGTAGAAGCCTTGAAGCACTCAGGCTATGCCAACGGTGCTGCTATTGAGTTGGATTGGGTCAATGCCAACGACCTGACTGCTGAAAATGTAGCAGACCGACTTGGACAAGCCCAGGGAATCATCGTACCTGGTGGCTTTGGTCAACGTGGCACAGAAGGAAAAATCCAAGCCATTCGCTATGCCCGTGAGAATGATGTGCCTATGTTGGGGGTATGCTTGGGCATGCAGTTGACCTGTGTGGAATTCGCCCGTCATGTTTTAGGGTTGGAAGGAGCCAACAGTTTTGAATTGGATCCAGAAACCAAGTATCCTATTATTGATATCATGCGTGATCAAATTGGCGTGGAAGACTTGGGCGGAACACTTCGTTTAGGTTTGTATCTAAGTAAGCTCAAACGTGGTTCAAAGGCTGCAGCAGCCTATGACAATCAAGAAGTTGTCCAACGTCGCCACCGCTACGAGTTTAACAACGACTTCCGTCAACAATTTGAAGAAGCTGGTTTTGTCTTCTCAGGTGTATCGCCAGACAATCGCCTGGTTGAAATCGTTGAAATTCCTGAGAATAAGTTCTTTGTTGCCTGTCAATATCACCCAGAACTGCAATCTCGACCAAACCGTCCAGAGGGCCTCTATACCGCCTTCGTCACAGCTGCTGTTGAGAATGAAAAATAAATAGGGAGTGGGACAGACATCCATGATGGCTCCGTCCTCACCCACAGAATATTGAAAACGAACATAAAGCCCTCACTAGGTGTAACATCTTAGTGAGGGCTTTATGGTTGCTGAGTTAATGATGTTAGTCATCGCGGGAAAAACTAACCCACTCTACTGACGAGCACCTCAAAGTATGCGATAGGCATGGGTATAAAAATACGACTAAAATTCGGTAGATAAGCTCTCATATTTTTAGAAGGAGGGAATTGTCATGGATGTTCCCTATCAATCTTGTGCAGGTATTGATGTCCATCAAGCCAATATTGTTGTCTGTATCCTGCACGGTCCACTTACCTCAACTCGTCCAAAGCATGAGATGGCTACCTTTGATACAACAACTAAAGGCCTGCGTGCTTGCCACGATTTTCTCAGTCAATTTCATGTGGAAGCCGTTGGTATGGAAAGCACAGGTGTCTATTGGCGACCTGTCTGGCATGCTCTATGTGATGACTTCGAGTTGATACTGGCTCAACCAGCCCACATGAAGGCTATTCCAGGTCAGAAAACCGATAAGAAGGATGCTCACTAGATTGCCAAATTAACACGGATCGGTCTGCTTCCTCGGAGTTTCGTTCCCGATGAAACCATTCAAGAATTGAGGGAGTAAGGAAAATATTATGTGGAAAATTGAAATCGTGAAACCAATAGTAAATAGTTGAAATACCCACTGGAATTTGTTTCTTTCTAACCATCATTTCGGGTGAAAATTTTTGTTTATGATAGTGTAAAATCTTCTCTTTGATTTCTTTGGTTAAGATTATTTTTTTACCGACCGTTTTCGATTGTTTTGGTAAATAGTTGTGCGTAATCGACTGAATATACCTATTTATATTACCAACTTCGTACTTGTTGTAAGGTTGTACCCCGATTGGTTTCGTTATTGATGGTCTGAGGAGCCATTCCTAGTAAGTCGCAATTTCACGAATGGACTTACCTTCTTTCTTCCATGTGTTTGTGGTGAACTACAAGTATACACAGAGGTGTTTTCTTGTGCCTTAAAATGAATATCCTTTGATAACAAGATCCCTGGAACCTGTTTTGGGAGCTAAACCAAGGCTACTATTAGTCTTGGCTACTTAGCCTAACAACTTCAAGCCTGTTATCAAATGAAATTACCAGCTTACTCAAAGATAGTGAAATAACTATTTTTGAGCAAGGCAAGGTGGCTAACTTCATTATAGAACTTTCAATGAAAAAATAATTATTTTTTTCAAAAAAAGTGTTGACAGCTGCCCATTCTCGTGTTATACTAATTCTTGTGTTAAGCGGGGATGGCGGAATTGGCAGACGCGCAGGACTAAGGATCCTGTGACCGCTTTAGGTCGTGTGGGTTCAAGTCCCACTCTCCGCATAATTGGACTAGCTAAGGCTAGTCCTTTTTGCGTTTTTGGACTTGTAGTTGTTCATCATTTTGAATTTTGTTTTCAAACTATAATGATGTTTTTAGTCTACTTAGGAACGTTACTATACACTGGAAAATTTAAAAGCAAGAAATACGAAGCAAGCGCATTTATATGGAGAGAAGCTATTTTATCATGAAACATATGTGAAAATTTTCTCAAAACAGTATAGTTTCAACTAGCATTTTCAAAATAAAAATGGTAGAATAGAAGGGTATGAGGTACAACCTCAAAAAATATTAGGAGGCTATCGAAATGCCATTAGTTTCAGCAGAAAAATTTGTCCAAGCAGCGCGTGACAACGGTTATGCAGTTGGTGGATTTAACACAAACAACCTTGAGTGGACTCAAG
The DNA here is from genome assembly GCF_053545015.1 of Streptococcus sp. 32226D021BW. Lineage (NCBI taxonomy): Bacteria > Bacillati > Bacillota > Bacilli > Lactobacillales > Streptococcaceae > Streptococcus > Streptococcus sp. 32226D021BW. Next base: position 4,795 of record NZ_JBPPVC010000027.1, read on the forward strand.
CTATCTTGCGTGCAGCAGAAGCAAAACAAGCTCCAGTTCTTATCCAAACTTCTATGGGTGCAGCTAAGTACATGGGTGGTTACAAAGTAGCTCGTAACTTGATTGCTAACTTGATCGAGTCAATGAACATCACAGTTCCAGTTGCTATTCACCTTGACCATGGTCACTACGAAGATGCACTTGAGTGTATCGAAGTTGGTTACACTTCTATCATGTTTGACGGTTCACACCTTCCTGTAGAAGAAAACCTTGCAAAAGCTAAAGAAGTTGTAGAATTGGCTCACGCTAAAGGTATCTCAGTTGAGGCTGAAGTTGGTACTATCGGTGGTGAAGAAGACGGTATCGTTGGTACTGGCGAGTTGGCTCCAATCGAAGATGCAGTGGCAATGGTTGCAACTGGTATTGACTTCTTGGCAGCTGGTATCGGTAACATCCATGGTCCATACCCAGCAAACTGGGAAGGTCTTGACCTTGACCACTTGCGTAAATTGACTGAAGCTGTACCAGGTTTCCCAATCGTATTGCACGGTGGTTCTGGTATTCCAGATGAGCAAATCCAAGAAGCGATCAAATTGGGTGTTGCTAAAGTCAACGTTAACACTGAGTGCCAAATCGCATTTGCAAACGCAACTCGTAAATTTGCAGCAGCTTATGAAGCAAACGAAGCAGAATACGACAAGAAAAAACTCTTTGACCCACGTAAATTCTTGGCTGACGGCGTAAAAGCTATTCAAGCATCTGTTGAAGAGCGCATCGACGTATTCGGCTCAGCGAATAAAGCTTAATGATTTTGTGAAAAAAATCTTTGATTTCGAGCAAACAAAGCTTAAATAGAATAATACTGAGAACCTGACAAATGTTGGGTTCTTTTTTTGCAAACCTGGTCCGTGCACCTATTGTCTAAGCCTTATTTCTGCTAAAGCAAAATGAAGTTCTTTTATAGAAGGAAAAACAAATTACCAACCGTCTGAAATCGCTCTAGACTAGCTAGCAAGAAGAATGAGAATAAAAAATAAAAATATTTCTTGCCAAGTCCATTCTTTTCTGTTAGAATAGTATGGTATGTGGTGCTAGCACATCCTATATATTTGATCAAATGAGGAGGAATATACAATGGCTAAAGTATGTTATTTTACTGGTCGTAAGACTGTATCAGGTAACAACCGTTCACACGCTATGAACCAAACAAAACGCGCAGTTAAACCAAACCTTCAAAAAGTTACTGTTTTGATTGATGGCAAACCTAAAAAAGTTTGGGCTTCAGCTCGTGCTCTTAAATCAGGCAAAGTTGAGCGTGTATAATACGAAAGTCGTTAGAATAGTCTAGCGACTTTTTTGTACCTGTAAATGAAAATAGTAAGTTGCTAGCTAGAAGTAGTTCTTCATTTTAGACATTTATAACATATCTGACAAACAAGAAATAATACTCAGCAAAAATTAAAAATAGCATGCAAGAACAATTACTATGTGTAAAATTTCAATATTTAAGTTCAGATTGGCGACTATCTGTACTCTGTTCAATAACTTCAAAATTGAAATATTCTGCATTCAATGTGATTGGTAGATAGCTTTCCTGATTTTAAATGAGTATGAACCGTCAGTTTCGCTTAAGTTTGTTCTTGTATACTGAATTCAAGCTAGAAATAGCGAATAACTTTTCTTTTACATATAATCTCGAGAGAACAGTGGCATGAAAAAAATATTTAAAAAGAGTTGACAAGGTCAAATGAAGATGATAGACTGATTAAGTTGTCTTTTAGAGAAAGTGTTAACCGTTTGAAAAAAAGTTTCAAAAAGTAGT
>NZ_JBPPVC010000028.1:0-5696 GCF_053545015.1 Streptococcus sp. 32226D021BW
TGTAGCGATTTCTGTACGCTGACCTGTAGAAGACACATTGTAAACTTTTACACTACCGTCTGGTTGAAGTTCTGAAATAACGGAGCTTCCATTGGCACCATCACGACCGTTGGTACCATCCTGACCTTTGGCACCATCGACACCGTTGCGGATGGTGGCGATTTCGGTACGGTCGCCTGTAGAAGACACATTGTAAACTTTTACACTACCATCTTTTTGAGGTTCTGAAACGACGGAGCTACCGTTGGTACCGTCGACACCGTTGCGGATGGTGGCGATTTCAGTGCGCTGACCTGTAGAAGACACATTGTAAACTTTTACACTACCGTCTGGTTGAAGTTCTGAAACAACTGAACTTCCATTGGCACCATCACGACCGTTGGTACCATCGATACCGTTGCGAATTGTAGCGATTTCTGTACGCTGACCTGTAGAAGACACATTATAAACTTTTACACTACCGTCTGGTTGAAGTTCTGAAATAACGGAGCTACCATTGGCACCATCACGACCGTTGGTACCATCCTGACCTTTGGCACCGTCGACACCGTTGCGGATGGTGGCGATTTCGGTGCGTTGACCTGTAGAAGACACATTGTAAACTTTTACACTACCGTCTGGTTGAAGTTCTGAAACAACTGAGCTACCATTGGTACCATCACGACCGTTGGTACCGTCGACACCGTTGCGGATGGTGGCGATTTCGGTACGGTCGCCTGTAGAAGACACATTGTAGACTTTTACACTACCGTCTGGTTGAAGTTCTGAAACAACTGAACTTCCATTGGCACCATCACGACCGTTGGTACCGTCAACACCGTTGCGAATGGTGGCGATTTCAGTGCGCTGACCTGTAGAAGACACATTGTAAACTTTAACAGTACCGTCATTTTGACGTTCGGAAATGACTGAGCTACCATTGGCACCATCACGACCGTTGGTACCATCCTGACCTTTGGCACCGTCGACACCGTTGCGGATGGTGGCGATTTCAGTGCGCTGACCTGTAGAAGACACATTGTAAACTTTTACACTACCGTCTGGTTGAAGTTCTGAAACAACTGAGCTACCATTGGTACCATCTTGACCTTTGGCACCGTCACGACCATCGACACCGTTTCGAATGGTGGCAATTTCAGTACGGTCGCCTGTAGAAGACACATTGTAAACTTTTACACTGCCATCTGGTTGAAGCTCAGAAACGACGGAGCTACCATTGGCACCATCACGACCGTTGGTACCATCTTGACCTTTGGCACCGTCACGACCATCGACACCGTTGCGGATGGTGGCGATTTCAGTACGGTCGCCTGTAGAAGACACATTGTAAACTTTAACAGTACCGTCTGGTTGAAGTTCTGAAACAACTGAGCTACCATTGGCACCATTCTGACCGTTGGTACCGTCGACACCGTTGCGAATGGTGGCGATTTCAGTACGCTGACCTGTAGAAGAAACATTGTAGACTTTTACACTGCCATCTGGTTGAAGCTCTGAAACGACGGAGCTTCCATTGGCACCATCACGACCGTTGGTACCATCCTGACCTTTGGCACCGTCACGACCATCGACACCGTTGCGGATGGTGGCGATTTCAGTGCGCTGACCTGTGGATGAAACATTATAAACTTTTACACTGCCATCTGGTTGAAGTTGTGAAACAACTGAGTTGCCATTGACACCATCACGACCGTTGGTTCCGTCGACACCGTTGCGAATGGTGGCGATTTCTGTACGGTCGCCTGTAGAAGACACATTATAGACTTTTACACTACCGTCTGGTTGAAGTTGTGAAACAACTGAGCTACCATTGGTACCATCTTGACCGTTGGTACCATCTTGACCTTTGGCACCATCGCGACCGTTGTAAATAGTCTGGCGATTGATTTCACGACCATCACCATCACGAACAATAATGAGGGTGCCGATGACTCTACCACCATCCATCACTGGTAATTGTTCAATAGATGGCGTTTTGCCGTCCTGACCATCGCTACCATTTAAGATATTTCTACGGGAAATGATTTGACCATCACCATCTTTTACAATAACCGTTGTACCAAGAATGCGGCCATCTTGACCTGTATAAGGTTGTAAATCTACACTCGGAGTTTTACCATCTATACCATCACGACCGTCACGACCATTGGTACCGTCTTTTCCATCGCGAATAAAGGTGGTAAAACTGCTACCATCTGGTCTAGTGACCGTAACATTGTGACCTTTTGTTCCATCTGTTGCAACAGCAGGAGTTACACTAATATCTGCATTTCGACCATCGCGACCGTCTTTTCCATCGCGAACAAATCGAGTATATCTGCTACCATCAGCGCCAGTAACTGTGATATTGTATCCTGGTGTGCCGTCCGCAGCTCGTGCAGGTTCAACAGTAATATCTGAATTTCGACCATCTTGACCTCGTTCCCCTTGTAAACCATCTGGGATAAAGACCTGTCGGATAATTCTACCGTTTGGACCATCTCTAAAGGTCAATTCCGTACCATTGACCAATGGCCCTCCATCTACAGAACCTTGTTTTCGAACTGTAGTCACATCAATATTCGGTGCTGCAACTGGTGCCTCTATGCCATCTTTGATATTAACCTCAATGATTTGATTGCGTGCCGGTGTATGTACAGTCGCTTGACCATACTCATAACGATGAGATTCCTCTGTACCATTTGCACCAATGTAAGCAATCCGTTTAACAGGAATCTGCATCACCCCATTTGCACCGGCTTCAACTTGTCTGGTGAAACCAGGAGCCTGGTCAGGCATAACAACGAAGCGGTATTCTGTTTGAAACGGAATCGGCATCGCAATAGGAGGCAAGGTCGTTGTGATTTCATTTCTACTTGGATTAGGATCAATGGTTACGACACTCTTATTCCAGAAGTAGTTGTCTGAAGAGAAGAAATCCTTAGTGTTATTAGCCCCAGTATCAACTGAGAACATACCAATGTGGTTATCAATACTCAAATCCCCATTCCAGTTTTTAACAGGTACTGTAAACTTCACATTGAGTGGGCCGCTCATCACCTGGGCGTTTGTGTATTGGATAGGCGATGTCGGACTGTAACCAGTAATGGTATTTCGACGTCCACCATTAACGAGAGCGGTGGTCGTAGTATTGTTCCCAGCACGCACTGTTGCAACACCAGGTGTACCGTAAGCGCTTCCGAGATTGACAACAAAATCAGCCACGTGAGTACCCGAACGACCATTGATACCGTCTAATTTATAATTCAGTTCGAAATCCATGGTATTTCTGGCTCGGTTCGGCGTCACAGTCAAGGTGTAGTTTGCAGGACCATAGGCAAAGGTCTGCCCTTTTGCATTAACCACATACTTGTTCTGATTATTAGGCGTAATCAGTGTTTCTGACATAACTACCAAATTGAGTGGTTGCGGAAGGTTGGTATTGCCTAATTTATTTTGAATATAGAAATTTTTCTCAGCTTCACTGAAACCAGCTAAACTTCTTATTTCTTCCTCTGTTAGTTGAACAGAATTCGATCCTGTTTGTTGAGCAAGAATTTGATTGAACAGAGTGAGTTTCTCTTCTTCAGAAAGCCCTAAAGTTTCCAAGTCTGCAAAGCTCATATTGGCCAAATCTAACTGACTTAAATCACGAGTTGGCAAAGCTTGTCCATCTATTTGAGTTTCTGCGGCTCTTGTTGCATTCGCTACATTCTCCTTGCTAGCATCTGCTTGGACATTATTAGAAACAGGTTCAAGCTTCGTTACACTTTCTTCAGTCGCTTGCTGTGTTGCAACTCCTTGCTTCTGTTCAGTTTTTGCTTCTGTCGATGAAGTTGACAATCCTGCTGGTTCAGGAGTAATCTCCTCCACAATTTCCTGGGATTTAGGCTCTGCTACTTCCTGAGCGGAACTAGGAACAGTTGCTGACTTAGTAGCAATCGTTTCCTCTGTTTCTTTAGGCTGTTCGTCTACTAGCTGAGTGGAACTTGGGGGTGTTGCAAGCACGGCAGAAGTTGGCTCTACTGTTTGTACAACCTCTCCTGCTTCTTGCTGTACCGAATGAGAAACTACTTCGTTTGCCTGAGCACTTGAATCCAGTGGTTTGTCCACCAGCTCGGTCGTCTGTGGCAACTGACCTGATTCAAGCTCTTCTGCAGCAGCTTTTAAGGCTCCACCGCTGAACATAAATAAGAAACCGATTAAAACTGAGGCTGCACCCGATTTAAACTTTTTAATGGTAAACCGTTGCTTCGAGCGCAATGCTTCGTTTTCAAGCTGTTTATTATCAAAAAACATAAGAATTCCTTTCCATATTCCAACAACTTTATAAAGAAATAGTTGCATGATTACACAATACATTATATAATGTCTATAAAATGAATGTTTCACAATAAATACATTTTTGTGCAGTGCATTTATTTTTTTATAAATTTTATTAAATAAATTTTTACGGAGTTATATATATATATATATGGAAAAGTATTTTACAACCAGCCAAAAATTTCTGAAAGCCTTTTTCGAACTCAAAAAATCTGGTGACAATAACAGTTTTACGATCAATCAAATTGCGGACCGAGCTAAACTAAGCCGTCGGGTCTTCTATCACTACTACAACTCTAAGGAAACCTTCCTAGAAGAATCCCTTGAATATATCCTGAACGAAATCAGTATTATTCTAGCAAAAGATCCCTCCCTAAATGACAATGTCGTAGGAGAAATGTTGCAGTTTCTCTATAAAAATCAGGAAATAGCCGTGGACTTTGTTCATTTTTTCCCTCATGTTTCTTTAGAAGTTACCAAGTATATTACCGAGGTCATTGAGCATTCTAGTATCCCAGATCTTGCAAACCAACTTGAGCAGGCCTATAAGGTTCCCTATGAATATGCCCTAACCGTCTATGTTTCAACCATCGATAGCATTATCAAACATTGGATACATAATGGCTGCCAGGAACCCCCTGAAATCATTCATCGCTACATCTTATCCATTGTGCGTATTTAATACCACAAGCTTTCTAGATTTTAAGCTCGTGAAGAAATCATCCACTGGATAATTTCTTTATTCTTGTATATATTTCTTTATTGTGGCTTCATTAAGTCCAACTTACACTCTTCAACAATTCCCCAAATTGTTGAAGCTCTCTGCCCAGAAATGACGATTGCCAAATTTATATTTGAGATTGGCGTGTTTATCAAACATCATAAGAGCACTCTTGCCTTTTAAATAGCCCATAAAACTTGATACACTTAACCTTGGAGGAATACTGACTAACATGTGAACATGGTCTGGCATCAGATGACCTTCGATAATTTCAACACCTTTATAACTACACAATCGTCGAAATATCTCTCCAAGACTACTTCGATATTGATTATAGATAATTTTCGTCTATACTTAGGGGTGAAGACAATGTGGTAGAACACAGCCACTTTGTATGTGATAAACTATGTGCCTTTTGCGCCATATTTTTCTCCTTTCGCTTTACAATAGGCTTGAACACCTTTATTGTATCGCGTTTGGAGTTTTTTTGGTATAACCTTCGTCGCGCACCCGCATAGCGGGTGGTTTATTTGTCACGCACTTTACGGAGCGTGACGGACTAAAAGTCACATAATTAAAAGCAAAAAGAGTCGCAGATGTACTGACCCCCAAAAGTTGGACAAATAATTATTGAAAGGATTTAGTTCTGTATTGGACAGGACTAAGTCCTTTT
>NZ_JBPPVC010000029.1:0-5180 GCF_053545015.1 Streptococcus sp. 32226D021BW
TAAAAGGACTTAGTCCTGTCCAATACAGAACTAAATCCTTTCAATAATTATTTGTCCAACTTTTGGGGGTCAGTACACGACAGCTGCTTTTTATTTTATTTACACCAACTCTTCTACTTCATAGATGGTATCATCCAGCATCTCTTGGTATCGCTCTAAATCATAGGCCACCGAAGTTTCCACTTCCGCCAACTGCTGATCCAGCTGAATTTTCACTTCTTCCACCCCGTCCAAATCCAAGAGGTGATTGGTCACATGTTTGACACAATTCTGACAGGATAAATTTTTCAATTTCAAGGTTTGCTTCATATTCAATCTCCTTTTGTATGATGTCCACAGGTACATTGACCTGCCAAGCACCGACAAGCAATTCGCTCAGGTGCAGTCTTTTGTAGTTGGGCTATTTTACTAGCTAGATGTTCAAGGCTTTTTTGGGAAAATATCCCTGTGTCTAGCAGTTTTTCAACCAGTTGCCCCTGTTTTGTGGAACATATGGTAGCTAGTAAGAGCTCCACCTGCCCCTGCAAATGTTCTTCTTCACTAATCAGCGGATAATAGTGGTACTTGCTAGTTTCCTTAGCCATTCTCAAATAATTTTTCTTCCGCAGCCGCCCCAAGAGTGTCTTAATGGTCGTTGCCTGCCAATCAAAACCCTCCTGCAAAGCCTGAATAATTTCCTGCGAAGTTGCACCAGGCCGAGCCCATAAGACCCGCATGACCTGCCACTCCGCAGCAGATATCGTCTGCTCCACAAACTCACCTCCAATCACATTTCTACAATCAGTTTACATTTGTAGTCAAAAAATGTCAAGAAGAAAGACCGAGCAAGATACTCGGTCTATTTTCATATGTTAGTGAGCCAGCATTTCCTGACCAATTTCCAAACCAGTCAAACCAACTGGATAGTAAGTCGGCCAGTTTTCCAATTCTTCCAACAGTTTTTCCTGGCTCTCTCCGCCAAAGTAGATATGGAAGTGACCTGTTTTTACAGGTGCGATATTGTGGTCGCTGAATTGCACATACTTGTAGTCACCAGCGTTAGCATCCGTTGCTTCAAACAAGAAACGAACACCACGGTTACCTTTCTTATAGGTCAAAATCTCGTACCCAACGTACTTGTAAGTATATTTATAAGACTTGTCACCCACTACAAATTCCATGGTGTTGTCTGTGATGTTGATCTGATTGACATCTGTCTTGTAGCCAGTATCGTAATAAGTCTTGTATTCTTCAGCTGTCATACCACCCTTGAGCTTGGCCTTATAGTCCCAAACCTGGTCAAACGTGCCATCAAGCAAATATGGGTAAACAGACTGCCATTCGCCAGCATAATCTGACAAAGTCCGATCTCTCACAGCGCTATCTTCAAAATAACCATTATAAACAGTTTTATTTGTCACCTCTCCCTCTTCTGGCAAAATTTCAGAACCAGCTTGGGAAGTAGTCTTTTCAAGTGCTACTAGATTATCCTCCATTACAGAAATATAATCTTCGCCATTTTTCATCGCCTCGTCCGTCAAACTTTCAAGAGGATTTAAGACATCCAGTTGAACACCTGTTTCTTTGGCAAGTGTTTCAGCTACAGATTTTGAGGCATTTTCTTCAAAGTAGATATACTTAATACCATATTGCTTGATATATTCAGTCAATTCAGCCAAACGAGTCGGAGTTGGATCTTCATCCGCAGCAACACCTGTAATAGAAACTTGTTTCAAGCCATAATCCAAAGCCAAGTATGCAAAGGCAGTATGTTGAGTTACAAAGTATTTTTGCTTAGCCACGGACAAGGTTTCAGTGTATTGAGAATGTAAAGCCTCTAACTTTTCAATATAGGCAGCAGCATTTTTCTCAAAAACAGCCTTCTTATCTGGGTAATTTGCAATCAAACTATCACGGATATTCTCTACAAGTGTGATGGCACGTTCTGGGGACAACCATACGTGCGGATCATAAGCATGGCTATGTCCTTCCTCGCTATGATCATGCTCCTCGTGCCCCTCTTCTCCACCAGGCAAGAGCAACATTCCCTCAGTTGCACTGATAACATCTACTTTCTCTGTATCCACCGAATCTTCAATATCATGGACCCACGTTTCCATGTTTTCATTCTCATAAATGAATGCATCTGCCTCTTGGATACGGGCAATATCTTTAGCTGAAGGCTCATAACCATGGACCTCTGTCCCTGCTTTAATCAACAACTCTACATTGGCTTCATCTCCTGTTACCTGTTTCGTGAATTCGTAAACAGGATAAAAAGTCGTGACGATATCCAACTTGCCATCTTCCTGAGAAGCTGTGCTATTGCCACAAGCAGCTAACAATAAGGCTGAAGCAGACAAGAATAACAAACCAATTTTTTTCATATATACTCCTATTTTTTTAATTTTTGCATCACATTCACCAGTAAGAAAATACTGATAAAAATCAAGGTAATACTTGCACTAGCAGGTGTTTCTGCATAGTAAGATGTCAACAAGCCCGTAACCATTCCCAAGAAACCAACCAGCATACCAATCAAGATAACTGCCTTAAAACTCTTTCCTAAGCGAAGGGCAATGGAGGCCGGTAAAACCATAATGGTCGACACCAACAAGGCACCCGCTGCAGGGATCATGAGAGCAATGGCGACACCAGTCACCACATTAAAAGCAATGGACATCGCCCGCACAGGTAAGCCATCCACAAAAGCTGTATCTTCATCAAAGGTCAAAATATACATAGGCCGTAGAAACAGCAAGGTCAATACAATAACAATCACAGCGATAGCAAATAAGGCAAATACCTGCTCTTGACTAATGGTCACAATTGAACCAAACAGATATTGTTCTAGACTAAGACCCGACTTTCCACCCGATTTATTCATAACAATTAAGGAAATAGCCAAGCCTGTCGACATGAGAATAGCCGTCCCGATTTCCATAAAGTTTTTATAAATGGTCCGCAGGTATTCCAGAAATACCGCTGCCACAATGACAATCAGAACCGTCGAAAGCGTTGGAGAAATCCCCAAAACAAGACCAAAAGCCACACCAGCCAAGGAAACGTGACTGAGAGTATCCGACATCAGACTCTGCCTTCTCAAGATGAGAAAAACTCCCAGAACAGGCGAAAACAAGCTCATGGCTATAATGGCTAGAAAGGCCCTTTGCATGAAATCATAGTTGAAAACAGATAAATCAAGCATTGGACACCTCCTCATCCGCTTCGTGGACGTTAAAACAACGCCAAGGAGAAGCCTGATCACGTACCAGGTGAATATTTCGATCTGCATACTGATTCAGTTCGTCCGGATCATGCGTAATCATTAGAACAGCCTTACCATGCTTCTTAGCAGAATGGTGCATGAGTTGGTAAAAAGCATCCTTGGTTCCAGCATCCATACCCGTTGTTGGCTCATCTAGGATAAAAATATCCGGATCCGAAGCAAACATTCGGGCAATGACAGCACGTTGTTTCTGTCCCCCGCTCAAAGACCCCAATTTCTTATCCCTGTGTTCCCACATACCTACTGCTTCCAAACTAATCCGAATATGTTCCTCATCATGTCCAGTAAGCCGACGAAACCAACCCTGACGTGGATAGCGACCTGATTTTACAAATTCATAAACCGTGCTCGGAAAACCAGCATTAAAGCTAGCAATCTGCTGAGGCAAATAGGCCATGCGCAACTTTTTGCCCTTAACACTTTTCTCTGCAAAGGTCACTTTTCCAATCCTAGGCTTTAGAATACCCAAGGTAGCCTTTATCAAAGTTGTCTTAGCAGCTCCATTTTCTCCAGTTAGAGTAACAAACTCCCCACTATCCAAGTGGTAATGGATATGTTCCAATACAGGTTCCTTATCATAATAGAAGGATAAATCCTCCACACTTATATATCTCATCTATCTTCTAATTTTCTCCACTAAATCATTCATAAAGCGACTGATGACTTCTTGTTCACTCTCGCTGTAACGCGACAACAAGTGCTCATAAGCCTCCAAAGTATGAGCGTGATGACGGGCATGTTCAGCCGCGATTGGCTTAGCTGCTTCTGTCAAACTAAAACGTACAACACGAGCATCCTTCTTATCCCTTACGGCAACCAAAAGTCCCTGCATTACCAAAGCTTTTGTTGCTTTGGTAATTGCAGCCTGGCTAACATTCAGTTCCTTAGCAATTTCCGTATTGGTATAGGCAGCCTTTTCAATCAACATCAAAATATGCTCTTGCGTATTTGTTAATTTGACTGAACTCTGACAAGTACCAACTAAAATCTCTAATTGGTTCTCAGAGCTTAAAACAATTTCATGTAAATATTTTTCAATCTGTGATGCAAGATGACTCATACAATTCCCTTAACTCCTTAATTAACTTGTTAAGTATATCATAGAAAAAAAGAAAAGACAAGGAAAATATGAAAATTATTTACAAAATTTCAACTACATATAACGAATGCAATCCTATATATCACCTCATAATTTATAACAGCCCTACAATAGATATCTTTAGCCCCTACTACTGACTAACCAACCCCTTCGCTCTATAATTTTTCAGATCAAACTAATGGCAGATAAAACAACCTATAAATGTTAGCACACATCTCCTCACTACAGTTGACAAGGAGTCCCTTAAAGAAGGAAATGAAAAGCACAAAACAAAAGACAAGGCTAAGAAACCTTGTCTTTTTCAACTATACCGGCGGCCGGGGTCGAACCGGCACGTCCTTGCGGACACTGGATTTTGAGTCCAGCGCGTCTGCCAATTCCGCCACGCCGGCATATAGTTTAACTGGGGTAGCTGGATTCGAACCAACGCATGAGGGAGTCAAAGTCCCTTGCCTTACCGCTTGGCGATACCCCAATATTAAAATAGGCGAGTGAGGGGAATCGAACCCCCGAATGTCAGAGCCACAATCTGATGTGTTAACCACTTCACCACACCCGCCATAAAACACGGGCAGTAGGAATTGAACCCACACTGAAGGTTTTGGAGACCTTAGTTCTACCTTTAAACTATGCCCGTAAAGGTATGGAGAGAGAGGGATTCGAACCCCCGAACCCGAAGGAGCGGATTTACAGTCCGCCGCGTTTAGCCACTTCGCTATCTCTCCAAATATTAAATTAATGGCGCGAGACGGAATCGAACCGCCGACACATGGAGCTTCAATCCATTGCTCTACCAACTGAGCTACCGAGCCA
>NZ_JBPPVC010000030.1:0-5148 GCF_053545015.1 Streptococcus sp. 32226D021BW
TTCGCTAAGCGACTACCGTATCTCACAGGGGGCAACCCCCAACTACTTCAGGCGTTCTAGGGCTTAACTGCTGTGTTCGGCATGGGAACAGGTGTATCTCCTAGGCTATCGTCACTTAACTACTGAGTCTTGTCAACTCAAAATTGAATATCTATATTCTAACAAGAAACCGAACGCTTGTCAATATTGACTTCGTTGAATTTTGCTTATCTAGGATAAGTCCTCGAGCGATTAGTATTGGTCCGCTACATGTGTCGCCACACTTCCACTTCCAACCTATCTACCTGATCATCTCTCAGGGCTCTTACTAACATAAAGTTATGGGAAATCTCATCTTGAGGTGGGTTTCACACTTAGATGCTTTCAGCGTTTATCCCTTCCCTACATAGCTACCCAGCGATGCCTTTGGCAAGACAACTGGTACACCAGCGGTAAGTCCACTCTGGTCCTCTCGTACTAGGAGCAGATCCTCTCAAATTTCCTACGCCCGCGACGGATAGGGACCGAACTGTCTCACGACGTTCTGAACCCAGCTCGCGTGCCGCTTTAATGGGCGAACAGCCCAACCCTTGGGACCGACTACAGCCCCAGGATGCGACGAGCCGACATCGAGGTGCCAAACCTCCCCGTCGATGTGAACTCTTGGGGGAGATAAGCCTGTTATCCCCAGGGTAGCTTTTATCCGTTGAGCGATGGCCCTTCCATACGGAACCACCGGATCACTAAGCCCGACTTTCGTCCCTGCTCGAGTTGTAGCTCTCGCAGTCAAGCTCCCTTATACCTTTACACTCTGCGAATGATTTCCAACCATTCTGAGGGAACCTTTGGGCGCCTCCGTTACCTTTTAGGAGGCGACCGCCCCAGTCAAACTGCCCGTCAGACACTGTCTCCGATAGGGATAACCTATCCGGGTTAGAGTAGCCATAACACAAGGGTAGTATCCCAACAGCGCCTCTGTCGAAACTGGCGTCCCGACTTCATAGGCTCCTACCTATCCTGTACATGTGGTACAGATACTCAATATCAAACTGCAGTAAAGCTCCATGGGGTCTTTCCGTCCTGTCGCGGGTAACCTGCATCTTCACAGGTACTAAAATTTCACCGAGTCTCTCGTTGAGACAGTGCCCAAATCATTACGCCTTTCGTGCGGGTCGGAACTTACCCGACAAGGAATTTCGCTACCTTAGGACCGTTATAGTTACGGCCGCCGTTTACTGGGGCTTCAATTCAGATCTTCGCTTGCGCTAAACCCTCCTCTTAACCTTCCAGCACCGGGCAGGCGTCACCCCCTATACATCATCTTACGATTTAGCAGAGAGCTGTGTTTTTGATAAACAGTTGCTTGGGCCTATTCACTGCGGCTGACGTAAAGTCAGCACCCCTTCTCCCGAAGTTACGGGGTCATTTTGCCGAGTTCCTTAACGAGAGTTCTCTCGCTCACCTGAGGCTACTCGCCTCGACTACCTGTGTCGGTTTGCGGTACGGGTAGAGTATGATACAACGCTAGAAGATTTTCTCGGCAGTGTGACGTCACTAACTTCGCTACTAAACTTCGCTCCCCATCACAGCTCAATGTTACAGATACAAGCATTTGACTCATATCACACCTCACTGCTTAGACGGGCACTTCCAATCGCCCGCTTTAGTTAGCCTACTGCGTCCCTCCATCACTTCATACTCTAGTACAGGAATATCAACCTGTTGTCCATCGGATACACCTTTCGGTCTCTCCTTAGGTCCCGACTAACCCAGGGCGGACGAGCCTTCCCCTGGAAACCTTAGTCTTACGGTGGATGGGATTCTCACCCATCTTTCGCTACTCATACCGGCATTCTCACTTCTATGCGTTCCAGCACTCCTCACGGTATACCTTCTTCACACATAGAACGCTCTCCTACCATAACACCTTAGTGTTATCCACAGCTTCGGTAAATTGTTTTAGCCCCGGTACATTTTCGGCGCAGGGTCACTCGACTAGTGAGCTATTACGCACTCTTTGAATGAATAGCTGCTTCTAAGCTAACATCCTAGTTGTCTGTGCAACCCCACATCCTTTTCCACTTAACAATTATTTTGGGACCTTAGCTGGTGGTCTGGGCTGTTTCCCTTTCGACTACGGATCTTAGCACTCGCAGTCTGACTGCCGACCATAAATCTTTGGCATTCGGAGTTTATCTGAAATCAGTAAACCGAGATGGCCCCCTCATCCAAACAGTGCTCTACCTCCAAGATTCTTAATGTCGACGCTAGCCCTAAAGCTATTTCGGAGAGAACCAGCTATCTCCAAGTTCGTTTGGAATTTCTCCGCTACCCACAAGTCATCCAAGCACTTTTCAACGTGCCCTGGTTCGGTCCTCCAGTGCGTCTTACCGCACCTTCAACCTGCTCATGGGTAGGTCACATGGTTTCGGGTCTACGTCATGATACTAATTCGCCCTATTCAGACTCGGTTTCCCTACGGCTCCGTCTCTTCAACTTAACCTCGCATCATAACGTAACTCGCCGGTTCATTCTACAAAAGGCACGCTCTCACCCATTAACGGGCTCGAACTTGTTGTAGGCACACGGTTTCAGGTTCTATTTCACTCCCCTTCCGGGGTACTTTTCACCTTTCCCTCACGGTACTGGTTCACTATCGGTCACTAGAGAGTATTTAGGGTTGGGAGATGGTCCTCCCGGATTCCGACGAGATTTCGCGTGTCTCGCCGTACTCAGGATACTGCTAGGTATAAAGACTATTTCAAATACGAGGCTGTTACTCTCTTTGGCCTACCTTCCCAGGTAGTTCTTCTATACTCTTTAAGTCCACATTGCAGTCCTACAACCCCGAAGAGTAAACTCTTCGGTTTGCCCTCCTGCCGTTTCGCTCGCCGCTACTAAGGCAATCGCTTTTGCTTTCTCTTCCTGCAGCTACTTAGATGTTTCAGTTCACTGCGTCTTCCTCTACACTACCTTAACAGTAGTGAGTGACAGGCATTACCTGCCGGGTTCCCCCATTCGGACACCCCTGGATCATTGCTTACTTACAGCTCCCCAAGGCATTTCGTCGTTAGTCACGTCCTTCTTCGGCTTCTAGTGCCAAGGCATCCACCGTGCGCCCTTATTAACTTAACCTTATTAACCTAATTTTTTCAAAAATTAGAAAACTCATTAAATATTCACAGCGTTTTCGGTTTATTTTCTTGTTACTATTTCTTAATGTATCCTTGCAGATACATCAGGAATGTTTGATAGATATTCAATTTTCAATGGACAAGTTTAGGATATGAACGACGGTCGCTTACGCGAAACTTCTGTAGAAAATTAGGAATCTGACGCTGTGTGTCTTGCACACAAGGAGGATTATCTATTTTCCTAAGAAGTTAGTCGTGAATTCAACTTCACTGTTATTCAGTTTAGTAGGATTTCTATCCTAATGGAGCCTAGCGGGATCGAACCGCTGACCTCCTGCGTGCAAAGCAGGCGCTCTCCCAGCTGAGCTAAGGCCCCACAAGACCTCTCAAAATTAAAGAAGACTAACGTACAGGTTCCATTTCCTTAGAAAGGAGGTGATCCAGCCGCACCTTCCGATACGGCTACCTTGTTACGACTTCACCCCAATCATCTATCCCACCTTAGGCGGCTGGCTCCTAAAAGGTTACCTCACCGACTTCGGGTGTTACAAACTCTCGTGGTGTGACGGGCGGTGTGTACAAGGCCCGGGAACGTATTCACCGCGGCGTGCTGATCCGCGATTACTAGCGATTCCGACTTCATGTAGGCGAGTTGCAGCCTACAATCCGAACTGAGACTGGCTTTAAGAGATTAGCTTGCCGTCACCGACTTGCGACTCGTTGTACCAGCCATTGTAGCACGTGTGTAGCCCAGGTCATAAGGGGCATGATGATTTGACGTCATCCCCACCTTCCTCCGGTTTATTACCGGCAGTCTCGCTAGAGTGCCCAACTGAATGATGGCAACTAACAATAGGGGTTGCGCTCGTTGCGGGACTTAACCCAACATCTCACGACACGAGCTGACGACAACCATGCACCACCTGTCACCGATGCTCCGAAGAGAAACCCTATCTCTAGGGCGGTCATCGGGATGTCAAGACCTGGTAAGGTTCTTCGCGTTGCTTCGAATTAAACCACATGCTCCACCGCTTGTGCGGGCCCCCGTCAATTCCTTTGAGTTTCAACCTTGCGGTCGTACTCCCCAGGCGGAGTGCTTAATGCGTTAGCTGCGGCACTGAGTCCCGGAAAGGACCCAACACCTAGCACTCATCGTTTACGGCGTGGACTACCAGGGTATCTAATCCTGTTCGCTCCCCACGCTTTCGAGCCTCAGCGTCAGTTACAGACCAGAGAGCCGCTTTCGCCACCGGTGTTCCTCCATATATCTACGCATTTCACCGCTACACATGGAATTCCACTCTCCCCTTCTGCACTCAAGTTTGACAGTTTCCAAAGCGTACTATGGTTAAGCCACAGCCTTTTACTTCAGACTTATCAAACCGCCTGCGCTCGCTTTACGCCCAATAAATCCGGACAACGCTCGGGACCTACGTATTACCGCGGCTGCTGGCACGTAGTTAGCCGTCCCTTTCTGGTAAGATACCGTCAAGTGAGAAACTTTCCACTCTTCTCACAGTTCTTCTCTTACAACAGAGCTTTACGATCCGAAAACCTTCTTCACTCACGCGGCGTTGCTCGGTCAGGGTTGCCCCCATTGCCGAAGATTCCCTACTGCTGCCTCCCGTAGGAGTCTGGGCCGTGTCTCAGTCCCAGTGTGGCCGATCACCCTCTCAGGTCGGCTATGTATCGATGCCTTGGTGAGCCGTTACCTCACCAACTAGCTAATACAACGCAGGTCCATCTCATAGTGAAGCAATTGCTCCTTTCAAGTATCTACCATGCAGTAAATACTGTTATGCGGTATTAGCTATCGTTTCCAATAGTTATCCCCCGCTATGAGGCAGGTTACCTACGCGTTACTCACCCGTTCGCGACTCACTTATCTCGGTGGAGCAAGCTCCGGTGAAATAAGTGCGTTCCACTTGCATGTATTAGGCACGCCGCCAGCGTTCGTCCTGAGCCAGGATCAAACTCTCATAAAAAGTTTTGATTCAAACTCAAGCTATTGCTAGCTTTCCGTTTTATTGTTTTT
>NZ_JBPPVC010000031.1:0-2086 GCF_053545015.1 Streptococcus sp. 32226D021BW
ATAACTTAATTTCATAAGAAAAACACCCCAATCGTTAGATTTTGTGTCTAACTTTTGGGGTGCAGTTCAGAAATCCATGGCTTCTTTGATTTTATAAATATTTTTTCTTAGGCATTTGCTTGTTCAATACGACATCCAAAGGACCGGCTGACAATACTATATCTACCAAATGTTTGTCTGTAATCTTCTTATCGAGGAGAACTTGATATTCTAAGATCAGTGCTTCTTTTTTCTTCTTGTATTTGAGGGAAATTAAGTCAGCTTGCTTGCAAGATGTACCAAATTGATTTTCAAAAAATTGATCGTAATCAAAGTCCATTGGTACTGTTACCAAGAGATGACGACGATTTTGATTGACTTGAGCAAAGCTGATGTTCTCAAAAATCAAAATACAAGCAGATAGGATGACCGTCATAAAGACAGCCAAACCTAGGAAGCCCATTCCTGTCGCTAGACCAATAGCCATTGCAAGAAGGACTGCAAGCATCTCCTTTGAAGAACCTGCCACTGAACGGAATTTAATAAGACTGAAAGTCCCTGCTACCGCAACACCTGCTCCTAAATTTCCATTTACCAATGCTATGATTACTGCAATCAATGCCGGCATTAGACTTAGTGTGATGACAAATTCCTTTGTATAATTGGATTTATATTTATAAACAGCTGCTAAGAGCACCCCCATAGACAGACTGACTGCAAAGACCATCGCCATCTGTGTTAAGGTGATACTGCTATTGGCAGTTGAAAAGATACTATTAAACAGCTGCATGTTGACTTACTTCCTCTCCAGTGATGTTGTGGGCAAGCTTATAGGCATTGCCATACTTTGAAAATGATTGTTTTTCGATCTTGTATTTTTCGAGCAGGGCTACCAACCAGTCTGGTCGTTCTTCTGGAACTTTCACTTCCATAATGACTTTTGTTGGTTCCAAAAGGTCCTTACCAAATTTGCCCTCCATGGCATCTACATCGTAATCTCGATAAAGTAAGTTCTTATCAATTGTGAGACGAACCTTTCTATCTTCGATTCCTTTGTAGGATACACGATCGTAGTAGATATACATTTTAGGCTTAATCGTCCCGTAGCGTTCTCTCAATTGCTCTAGTTCTGATGTAACTTTATCGTCTTTAATTGTGGAATCAATCACTCCATTTTCGATATAGTTTGTTACAGAAACAGGGTTTGAGGTTAAACGGTATTTATAGCCAATTTTATTTTCTTTTTTCTTGATTTCAAGAAAAGCTTGACTTGATTCAGAAGGATTAGAATCGTAGACACGCATCCGAATTTTTTCTCGACCATTCTTCTTAGCAATGGAATCTTGAATCATATCGAACTCTTCGTTGTCGAAATAAATATTCGTAATGGTTGAAGTTGCAAACTCATCTGAAACCATATATTTCTGCAAATCTTTTTCTAAAAGAGCAAAAGTTTCTTTATCAACGATATATTTTGTTTCTTTACGTTTAAATTGTTTTTGTACGATTCTAGTTTTCATCTTTTTCCCTCTTTATCTAAAAACTTCTAAGCAGTTATCCGCCTCGATGACAATACTTAGTTTACTGAACAACCTTTAAACGAAACTGAAAGTAAATTTAAACAAAACTTAAACTGCAATAAAGTTGAAATTCTTTTGTCATATTTCGATCTGTGTTACAATTAGGATAATGATAACAAAGGAGAAAACTATGTACGAATTTGTCTTAGAATACGGCTCATTCCCTGTAAAACTCATTGACGGTTTTGTCAACAATCGCTCAGAAATCCCTGATTTTCTCAAAGAGGATGAAGAAATGATTGCCCGCCTGAACCAGATCAACGAACTCTTCCATCAACTCTTTTTAACCATCGAGTGTAAATTTGACTACGTTGGCAAGCAATTTCCAGACAAGATTGAACAATTACGAACCCTCTATCATCCTCTTGCAGACGATTTACTAGCCAAGTATGGTAACCAGATAGAGTTAAAAATCGAACCCTTTATTTTGTAAAGCAAAAGAGATGGCACAATGTACTGACCCCCAAAAGTTGGACAAATAATTATTGAAAGGATTTAGTTCTGTATTGGACAGGACTAAGTCCTTT
>NZ_JBPPVC010000032.1:0-1769 GCF_053545015.1 Streptococcus sp. 32226D021BW
GATTCAGAGATTGACTCAGATACAGATTCAGAAATTGATTCGCTTACTGATTCTGAGATAGATTCTGAAACTGACTCTGAAACGGATTCGCTGATTGACTCTGATACAGATTCTGAAATGGATTCTGATACTGACTCAGAGATGGATTCAGATACCGATTCTGAAATGGATTCAGATACAGATTCAGAGATTGACTCAGATACCGATTCTGAAATGGATTCGCTTACTGATTCTGAGATAGATTCTGAAACTGACTCGCTTACCGATTCTGAAATGGATTCGCTTACTGATTCTGAGATGGATTCTGAAACTGACTCGCTTACCGATTCTGAGATTGATTCTGATACAGATTCGGAAATTGACTCTGATACAGATTCAGATACTGACTCAGAAACGGATTCGCTGATTGACTCAGACACCGATTCTGAAATGGATTCTGATACAGATTCAGAGATTGACTCAGATACCGATTCTGAAATGGATTCTGATACTGACTCAGAGATTGACTCAGAAACGGATTCTGAGATTGATTCTGAAACGGATTCAGATACCGATTCTGAAATGGATTCTGATACTGACTCAGAAACGGATTCGCTGATGGACTCTAATACAGATTCTGAAACGGATTCGCTAATTGACTCGGAAACTGACTCGGAAACTGATTCTGAGATGGATTCAGACACTGATTCTGAGATTGACTCAGATACTGATTCAGAAATTGATTCTGAGATTGACTCTGAAACTGATTCACTTACTGATTCTGAGATGGATTCAGAAATTGATTCTGATACTGATTCTGAAACTGACTCGCTTACTGATTCTGAGATAGATTCAGAGACGGACTCTGAAACTGACTCAGATACTGACTCAGAAATTGATTCTGATACTGATTCTGAGATTGACTCTGAAACTGACTCGCTTACTGATTCTGAGATAGATTCAGATACGGATTCGCTAATTGACTCTGATACTGATTCTGAAACTGACTCGGAAATGGATTCTGATACTGACTCAGATACTGACTCGCTTACTGACTCTGAAATGGATTCAGATACAGACTCAGAGACTGATTCTGAAACTGATTCTGAGATTGATTCTGAAACTGATTCAGAAATTGATTCAGATACTGATTCTGAGATTGACTCTGAAACTGACTCGCTTACCGATTCTGAAATGGATTCGCTTACTGATTCTGAGATGGATTCTGAAACTGACTCGCTTACCGATTCTGAGATTGATTCTGATACAGATTCGGAAATTGACTCTGATACTGATTCTGAAATGGATTCAGATACAGACTCAGAGATTGATTCAGACACTGATTCTGAGATTGACTCAGATACTGATTCAGAAATTGATTCTGAGATAGATTCAGAAACTGACTCGCTTACCGATTCTGAGATGGATTCAGATACCGATTCGGAAATCGACTCTGATACAGATTCAGAAATTGATTCGCTGATGGACTCTGATACAGATTCTGAAATGGATTCTGAAACTGACTCAGAAACGGATTCTGAGATTGATTCTGAGATTGACTCAGATACTGATTCTGAGATAGATTCTGAAACTGACTCGCTGACCGATTCTGAGATTGATTCAGAAATTGATTCTGAAACTGACTCGGAAATCGACTCTGATACAGATTCAGAAATTGATTCGCTGATGGACTCTGATACGGATTCAGACACAGACTCAGAAACGGATTCGCTGATAGACTCTGAGATTGATTCAGACACTGATTCAGAAATGGATTCTGATACAGATTC
>NZ_JBPPVC010000033.1:0-1682 GCF_053545015.1 Streptococcus sp. 32226D021BW
TCTGAGACTGACTCAGAGATGGATTCTGACACTGATTCTGACACCGACTCGGATACTGATTCTGAAATGGACTCTGATACGGATTCAGATACGGATTCTGAGACAGATTCTGAGACTGACTCGCTAACTGATTCTGAGATAGATTCTGAAATGGATTCGGATACAGACTCAGAGATGGATTCTGAAATCGACTCGCTTACCGATTCTGAGATAGATTTAGATACGGATTCTGAAAGGGATTCGCTGACTGACTCTGAAAGGGATTCTGAAACTGACTCGGAAATTGATTCAGAGACGGACTCTGAAACCGACTCAGATACTGATTCTGAGATGGACTCGCTGACCGACTCAGATACTGACTCAGAAACTGATTCTGAGATTGACTCTGAAACTGACTCTGAAATGGACTCGGAGACAGACTCACTTACCGATTCTGAGACGGACTCTGAGATGGACTCGCTGACTGACTCTGAGACGGACTCTGAAATGGATTCAGACACTGACTCAGAAACTGATTCGGAAATGGATTCAGATACCGATTCTGAAAGGGATTCTGAGATGGACTCTGAAACTGATTCTGAGATTGATTCTGAGACGGACTCGGATACTGACTCAGAAAGGGATTCTGAAACTGACTCTGAAACTGACTCTGAAATGGATTCTGACACGGACTCGGATACTGATTCGCTCACGGATTCTGACACGGACTCTGAAACGGATTCACTGATTGACTCGGATACTGATTCTGAGACGGATTCTGAGACGGATTCAGACACTGACTCTGATACAGATTCTGACACCGACTCTGAAATGGATTCTGAGACTGACTCGCTGACTGATTCTGAGATAGATTCCGAAATGGATTCAGACACTGACTCTGATATGGACTCTGAGACGGATTCGCTAATGGACTCTGAGACGGATTCTGAAATGGATTCAGAAACTGACTCAGAAATTGATTCTGAGACTGACTCTGAAACGGATTCTGAGACTGACTCTGAAACGGATTCTGAGATGGATTCAGAGATTGACTCGGAAACTGATTCTGAGATGGATTCAGAGATTGATTCAGAAACTGATTCAGACACTGACTCAGAAATGGATTCAGACACTGATTCGGAAATAGATTCTGAGACGGATTCAGACACCGACTCAGATACGGATTCTGAAATAGATTCTGAGACGGATTCAGACACCGACTCAGATACGGATTCTGAAATAGATTCTGAAACTGACTCGGAAATTGACTCTGATACTGATTCGCTGACTGACTCTGTAATGGATTCTAAAACGGACTCGGAAACTGATTCAGAAATCGACTCGGAGACGGATTCTGATACTGATTCTGATACTGACTCTGAAACGGATTCAGAAATTGACTCGGAGACTGACTCAGAGATGGATTCTGAAATGGATTCAGACACTGACTCGGAAATTGATTCTGAAAGGGATTCTGAAACGGACTCGCTGACTGACTCGGAAATGGATTCTGAGACTGACTCGGATACCGATTCTGAAAGGGATTCTGAAACAGACTCGGATACCGATTCTGAAAGGGATTCAGACACTGACTCAGAGATGGATTCTGAAATGGATTCAGACACGGACTCGGAAATTGATTCTGAAAGGGATTCTGAAACGGACTCGCTGACTGACTCGGAAATGGATTCTGAGACTGACTC
>NZ_JBPPVC010000034.1:0-1534 GCF_053545015.1 Streptococcus sp. 32226D021BW
CCCTTAACGATCCCAAAACTTGCCGAATGGTCGGCTTAATAGCTCACGCTATGCCGACATTCGTCTGCAAGTTTAGTTAAGGGTTCTTCTCAACATCAATAAATTTTCTCGGCATAAATGCGTGCTTAAATTATGTATGTACCTATCCTTCGAATAAAAACCTAATCAAGCAATGAATAAATAATTATTATCCTTTGCTTTCATTCACACCATATTCAATACCTTAATTCTAAACATCTGAAATAATACGGATTTTTAAACATAATAAATTTCGTGACTATCTTAGTTAGGCTCTATTTAATTAAGATTTTTTATTTTGCATTGTCCAAGGGTCCAAGGGTGCACTTACACACAACATGAAGTTGTGTTGTGCTAAACCCATCAAAACCTGTATTAGATTTCGCTTTGCTCAAACAAAACTGACTTGCGTCAGTTTGGAACATTCAAAAATAAATAAGTTCAGTCGCTAGCTCCTTCGAACTTTTTTATTTTTGAACGTTAATTTTAAAGGCTCTCATTTGCGTTCTAAGCGATTTTAGCTAACAGTTAGCTATCTAACTGTCTGTCAACGGTAAATCGACTTAGAGGGGCTTATTGAGCCTTACAGGCGATATTAGCCCCTCTTGGAGGCTTTAAGGAGTTGATAGACTAGACAATACCAAAAGCCTGACGTCTTGGAAAACAAGCCCTTGTTTTCCCGAGCCCAGCGGCGGCAAGCGTTACGATCCAGCTGGTTCAGCTGGTCAGTGTGGCTGAAAGCCACGGTTTAAAAAAAGCAGTTCAGCGGTTTTTGCTGATCTGCTTTTTGGGGTTTAAAAACGCCAATTTTTGGCGTTTTCTTCTTATCTTGATACTATTAGCAACAACTAGTTTTTTAAAATCAAGCTTGATTAGGCTTATATCCCTTGATATTACAGTGTTTTGTGATATTATGAGTTTATAAAATTAATATAAAATAAAAAACCCACGTGATATCTCTGATTTGGTCGTCCGAGCACGTGAGTTAATTATCATTCATAATTTGTAGTTATAGTTTAAGGAGAAAACCCTTTAATGTCAAGGCTTTAACCTTATTAAAAATGATAGTTAGCTCCTTCACGTGGTAAGCGGGAGGAGCTTTTTATGTCAGAAATTTTTGAAGATATTACAGATAATGGCAAAGTTAGACCTTGGCGAGAACGGAAGATTGAAAATGTCCGTTATGCCGAATATTTGGCAATCTTAGAATTTAAACGGGCACATGATATACGGGGTTGTGGCGAAGTTTTGCGTTTTCGCAAGATTGGTGATCATTTAAAGCTTTATCAAACGTGGTTTTGTCATAAGCGTTTGTGTCCGTTGTGCAATTGGAGAAAGAGTATGAAAAATTCGAGCCAATTAAAACAAATTATTGCGGAAGCAGTTGCAAGAGAGCCTAAAGGACGGTTTTTGTTTTTAACTTTAACCGTTAAAAACGCTCATTCAGCAGAGGAGTTAAAAGTGTCTTTAAGAGCTTTGACTAAAGCCTTTAATAAGCTAACTCGCTATAAAAAAG
>NZ_JBPPVC010000035.1:0-1430 GCF_053545015.1 Streptococcus sp. 32226D021BW
TGTACTGACCCCCAAAAGTTGGACAAATAATTATTGAAAGGATTTAGTTCTGTATTGGACAGGACTAAGTCCTTTTAATTTTGCTTTGATGCGTTTGTTGTTGTAGTAAAAAATATAGTCTGTAATGGCTTGCTCAAGCTCATCAAGCGACTGGTAAGATGTCTCAAATCCATAGAACATCTCTGATTTGAGTATCCCAAAGAAGGATTCCATCATGCCATTATCTGGACTATTTCCCTTGCGGGACATGGACGGACGAATGCCTTTGGTTTCCAAAAAGTAATGGTAAGATTGGTGCTGGTATTGCCAACCTTGATCGCTGTGAAGAATAGTCCCACTGTATAAATCTGCTGGAAAAGCCTTCGCAAGCATGGTTTGAACCTGTTTCAAGTCAGGTGACCGAGACAGGGTAAAATCAATAATCTCACTATTATAGCCATCAAGAACAGGTGATAAGTAAAGTTTACCCTCCGGCAAAGCAAACTCCGTCACATCGGTATAACACTTTTCATAAGGCTTAGAGCCTTCAAACTGACGTTTAATCAGATTATCAGCCTTCTTACCAACCTCACCTTTGTAAGAAGCATACTTGCGTTTACGACGAATACGAGCGGTCAAGCCCAACTCTTTCATCAAGCGCTGCACCTTCTTGTGGTTGATGATGAAACCACGATTTCGTAATTCTAAATGAATCCGACGATAGCCATAATTACCTTTATGGTAATCATAAATGGCTTGAATTTCAGCCTTAATTGCTTTGTTCTTGTCGGGTTTATCCAGTTGCTTGACTTGATAATAGTAAGTTGAGCGAGGCATTTTAGCTGTCGCAAGTAGGAGGTCTAGTCGGAATCCTCCTTGGACCATATCTCTAATTGTTTCTGCTGTTCGCGCACGAGTGTTTCGTCCCTCAAGCGAAGTTCTCTCAACTTTTTTAGGAAGGCCACCTCAGTTCGAAGACGTTCATTTTCCTCTTGAAGGCGCTCTAATTCCGTCATCTCTTCCCAGGTTTTCTTGCGTTTACGTCCCATCTTGCTCGGTCTCCCTCTTGGTTTTTCAAGAATAGTATACCCGTTTTTCTTGTATTGTGCTATCCAATTGGGAAGCATTCCTCGATTTGAAAGAGCATAATCAAGGGAAACTGAGAGTTGAGAACACCCATGAATCAAGACCTTATCCATTATTTCTTGCTTTAGTTCAGGTGAATAATACCTATTTTTACCTTTTTTAACGATTTCCACGCCATATCGATCCATGAGATTTATCATGTAGGTGAGATTGGCAATAGTGACCTTGTATATCTGGCTAAGGTTGACCCACGACCAACCACTCTTTCTCAGCTCATATATTTCTAGTTTATCTTCATAACTTAATTTCATAAGAAAAACACCCCAATCGTTAGATTTTGTGTCTAACTTTTGGGGTGCAGTTCA
>NZ_JBPPVC010000036.1:0-1148 GCF_053545015.1 Streptococcus sp. 32226D021BW
CCAGGCACAGACCAAAACGGTAACCCAGGTCAAACGATTACTATTGTCAAACCAGATGGCACACGAGAAACTACCTTTATCCGTGACGGTAAAGATGGCGCTAAAGGTCAAGACGGTAAGAACGGTGTAGACGGCAAGTCCCCACTAGTGGAACAAGTCGAAGTTCGCGAAGGTGACAAGGTTATCGGTACAACCATTATCATCAAAGATGACGATGGTAACGAAGTCAGCCGTCAAACTATCCTCAATGGTCAAGATGGTAAGAATGGTGCTGATGGTAAGAGTGCCGAAGTCACTGTTACTCCAGGCACAGACCAAAACGGTAACCCAGGTCAAACGATTACTATTGTCAAACCAGATGGCAGTCGTGAAACTACCTTTGTCCGTGATGGTAAGAACGGTGTAGATGGTCGCGACGGTAAAGATGGTAAGTCACCACTAGTAGAACAAGTCGAAGTTCGCGAAGGTGACAAGGTTATCGGTACAACCATTATCATCAAAGATGGCGATGGTAACGAAGTCAGCCGTCAAACTATCCTCAACGGTGTAGACGGTAAAGATGGTAAGAGTGCCGAAGTCACAGTAACCCCAGGCACAGACCAAAACGGTAACCCAGGTCAAACGATTACTATTGTCAAACCAGATGGCAGTCGCGAAACCACCTTTATCCGTGATGGTAAAGATGGTAGAGACGGTGTTGACGGTAAGGATGGCAAGTCTCCACTTGTAGAACAAATCGAAGTTCGCGAAGGTGACAAGGTTATCGGCACTACTATTATCATCAAAGATGGCGATGGTAACGAAGTCAGCCGTCAAACTATCCTCAACGGTGTAGACGGTAAAGACGGTAAGAGCGCCGAAGTCACAGTAACCCCAGGCACAGACCAAAATGGTAACCCAGGTCAAACGATTACTATTGTCAAACCAGACGGCACACGAGAAACCACCTTTATCCGTGATGGTAAAGACGGTAGAGACGGTGTAGACGGTGTAGACGGTGTAGACGGTAAAGACGGTGTAGATGGTCAAGATTGTGGTTGTGATCCAAATCTCCCAACCCCACCAATAGTCCCAACTCCACCGGTAGTTCCAACTGTGCCAGCAGTTCCAACTTCACCAGTAGTTCCAACTCCACCGGTAGTTCCAAC
>NZ_JBPPVC010000037.1:0-1095 GCF_053545015.1 Streptococcus sp. 32226D021BW
TGTCTAGATGCAACAAGGGGATGGGATATGGCGGAGGCGGTTATTATGAGGCATAGGATATGGTTATCTGAATCTGGCTGAAGGAGAGTTTGAAAAGTTACAATGTAATCTTTTTTTTTTTTTAAAAGCAGAGGTGTTTTTACAGGTTCTAATTGACGTGGTTAGTTTTATTTGAGCAGAGCGATAGGCACACACTAAAAGCAATTTAAAGGGAATCAGTAGGCCGAGTGAAACGAGGTCAATGCGCACTTACACACCACAATTTAAATTGATGGTGTTTGTGCTAAATTCTCTGTATCAGAAGTCGCCGGTGGCGACAACAAAATCAAGCCCAACTAAAATTATTTCTAGTGAATTATCTGCGTTTGGTTAGGCTATCTAAAATTTTCTTGCGCTCGTCTGCTCGTATCTGTTCTTCGCGTTTCTGTTGAGCTTGTTGCTCATGTTCAGCTTCAGTCGTCCCTAGTTTGAGACCCCTTATTTTATCGATTGCCCGCCACTTTTCTTTGTCAGTCAGTTCACCGTTGTGCTCGATATTGAAGCGCGCTTTATTTAGCCGTTCAGTTTTGCTGACGTGGACGTCTTCGGCGTCTTTGCGTTGGGGTTTCCACGCGAAAGAATAGCCGATGACCGGTTTACCCCGTCCCTTGCCGTATTTTTTGCGGATGGTTAAGCCACGAAAAAGAGGAGTTAATTCTTCTCGGATAGGAGTAAGAACTTTTTTGTTTATATCTCCCTGTTTGTAGCTTTTAGGGACGTCCAGTAACTCGTTAAATTCGGCTTTGGAGAAATAGGCGTATCCGGTGGTACGATAGCCTTTTAGTAAGCGGAACATGGTTTTTGTGTAGCTACTTTTCAAGTCCCTAAATTCAATCAGAGCGTAACGTACCCAGCTTTCAAGATTGTTTAACAAGGGAATTGCATCACGATACACCTCAACGTCAACGTAGGGCTCGTCTGCGTCCCCGTTAATCTTGAACTTGGTAAACATGACGAAACGCTCAAAACTTAGGCCAGACTTGCTTTGACTGCCGAATCGTAAATCCATTAAGTGATCATAGGTTCGTCTAATGTCGTCTATGAATCTTCGATTTG
>NZ_JBPPVC010000038.1:0-900 GCF_053545015.1 Streptococcus sp. 32226D021BW
TATAGTAAAATGAAACAAAAATAGTACATTTATGGTATAATGTACTTATGGCATATTCATTAGATTTTCGTAAAAAAGTTCTCGCATACTGTGAGAAAACCGGCAGTATTACTGAAGCATCTGTTGTTTTCGATATTTCCCGCAACACCATCTATCAATGGCTAAAATTAATGGAGAGTACAGGCGAGCTTCATCACCAAGTTAAGGGAACCAAACCAAGAAAAGTTGATAGAGAAAAATTAAAGAACTATCTTGAAGCTCATCCAGATGCTTTTTTGACTGAAATAGCTTCTGAATTTGGCTGTCATCCAACAGCTATTCATTACGCTCTCAAAGCTATGGGGTATACTCGAAAAAAAAGAGCTGTACCTACTATGAACAAGACCCTGAGAAAGTAAATCAGTTCCTTAAAGAATTTAATAACTTAAGTCACTTGACACCTGTTTATATTGATGAGACAGGGTTTGAGACATATTTTCATCGAGAATATGGTCGATCTTTGAAAGGTCAGTTGATCACTGGTCAAGTCTCTGGAAGAAGATTCCAGCGGCTATCTTTAGTCGCAGGTCTTATAAACGGTGAGATTATAGCCCCAATGACCTATAAAGAAACCATGACTAGTGACTTTTTCGAAGCTTGGTTTAAAACATTCTTACTACCCACTTTAGATAGACCATCTGTTATCATTATGGACAATGCAAGGTTTCATCGGATGAGTAAGCTAAAAGAGTTATGCAAGGAGCAGGGTCATAGACTTTTACCACTTCCTCCTTACTCACCTGAGTATAATCCCATTGAGAAAACATGGGCTCAAATTAAAAAACACCTCAGAAAAGTATTGCCAAATTGCGATACTTTCCTTGAGGCACTTTTGTCCTGTTCTTGTTTCAATTAACTATA
>NZ_JBPPVC010000039.1:0-754 GCF_053545015.1 Streptococcus sp. 32226D021BW
GTGCGGAAAACAGATCAAATTGACGCCGAAAAACTGGCTCAATCTCAATTTGTGCTGAATCGTAAACCCACTTATGTTCAAAAAGAAATCTACCAAAACTTGCGAGATCTCAGCCGTTTCTATCAGAATCTGACCGAGGACATTGTTCGAGCTAAAAACCGTCTGCACAAGGTCGTACAAGTCACTTTTCCTGAATTGGAAACTATCTTATCAACACCATCTGGCCAACAATACTGGAACTTAGTTATAGCTTTTCCTTGTAAGGAATGCGTACTTGAGTTAAGCAAGAATGAACTATCAAAGAGCATTCGTCAATCCACCTCAAAACGTATTTCTGACAAGCGTGTGGCGTACTTAGCTGAGAAGCTTACAGTACTAGCTAATCAATCTTACTGTGTCGTCAAGAAAACCTCTCCAATACTGGAAGAGGTGCGTTACTATGCAAAAGAATTGCTTCGGCTTTCTGAACAGAGACAGGCAGTCTTAGACGAAATGGTAGAACTAGCTCAGCCATTACCTGAATATGACATTCTGCTCTCTATTCCTGGAATAGCTGAAACCACAGCGACCAGCATCATTGGCGAACTGGGAGATATTCGCCGTTTTCAGTCTACCAATCAAATCAATGCCTTTATCGGTATTGACCTGAGGCACTATGAATCGGGTAACTTCCTCGCTAAGGAACACATTACCAAGCGTGGCAATCCCTACGCTAGAAAGATTCTGTTCAAATGTATTCACAATATCGCTTCAG
>NZ_JBPPVC010000040.1:0-686 GCF_053545015.1 Streptococcus sp. 32226D021BW
GGTAGTGTGAAGTTTGTGGATACGACAGATGGTTCAGTGAAATTCACAGAACCCCTCAATGGTCAAACAGGTGATGAGTTTGGCTACGATCCAGCGGCTAAGATTAAGGAATTTGAAAACCTTGGTTACACTGTTGTGAACCGTGATGGCTACAGCTCAACCGGTACCTTCGATAACATCGATGGTAACTCACAAGACTTCGTCTACGAGTTGACACCAAAAGTTAGCCCAATCACCCCAACTGATCCAGGTAAGCCAGGTCAACCAATTGATCCAAACAACCCAGATGGTCCAACATGGCCAACTGATAAGGGTGTTGATGATGTGACCCGTAGGATCAGCCGTACCGTTACTTATGTGAAAGCAGAAGGTGGCGAAGCTGCACCAGGCTCAAGCAACTCCGTTACATTTGAGCGTTCAGGTGAAATCAACCACGTTACAGGCCAAGTCACATGGCAAGCATGGACAGCTAAGGACGGCGATGCGACACTTGAAGGTAACCCATTACCAGTTGTGACAGGCTACTTGGCACAAAGTGCAACCAACAATGGCACAGGTGTAGCACCAAGTACTACAGCGGAAGCTATTGTAGCGACAGAAACAACTGGCAACATCACAGAAGAAGTAACTTATGTGAAACTTGGTTCATGGATTCCACAACCACCAACAGGTACAGTGGAAGTTCC
>NZ_JBPPVC010000041.1:0-567 GCF_053545015.1 Streptococcus sp. 32226D021BW
CTTGAGTAATGGAACCATCATCATTTAAATTTATAGGATGAATATCTAAATATCCATATTCTTTATGTTTAAGTTCCATACGTGAAGGCATCCAATCAACTTCTATTTTGTATCCTATATCTTCTAATTTTTTTATAACTTTTTGAGTGTGTTGAGCGTCAAAATCTATATCTATATCTCTGTGTTCTCTTTGTTGTTTTCCAGTTAATACATCTACGCCCCAGCCTCCATCTAACCAATGAATTACTTCCATTTTTTCAAATAAGTCTAAAATATAAAATAAATCCTTTTCTGTTACATTATCAATTTTCATTTTACCCCTCCTAATTTAGGAATTTGAAACGAGTTGAAAACGAGTTTCTTCTTGTCTTGATATTTGCGTTTTAAGAAACATATATAAATATAGAGTTTGCTCTAAATACCCCCTTAAAATGCAAAATAAGCATATTGGATTATAACACGCAATTTTCGGTTTTAGCACGACACCTTTTTAGGAGTATAAGTGCGCATTATCATGAAATGCGCACTTACACTCCAAATAAATTGGAGCAATGCTAAAACCTGTAT